>CAJOGB010000060.1 GCA_905233835.1 uncultured Lachnospiraceae bacterium | reverse complement strand
GTCGTCAAAGCCTTTTCGGATTTTTACCGTTACCGGTTTTTTAATGGCCTTTGCGGTAGCTTCAATAATTTCTCCCGCTAACTTCGGATTTTTCATTAGGGCGCTCCCCTCGCCGTTATTTACCACCTTTGGCACGGGACAGCCCATGTTAATATCTAAAATATCAAAGTTTCTTTCTTCAATGCGCTTTGCCTGCTCGGAGATACAAACCGGGTCCGAACCGAAAAGCTGCAAAGATACCGGGCGCTCTTTTTCATTTACTTCCAAAAGCGCCTTGGTATTTTTATTGTTATACTGCAAAGCTTTGGCGGACACCATTTCCATACACACTAATCCCGCACCCTGCTCTTTGCATAACATACGAAAAGGCAGGTCGCAAACGCCTGCCATCGGAGCCAAGATTAAATTATTTTCTAAGGTAACATTCCCTAGGGATAAGGGTCTGATACTTTGTTCCATAAATTATCGTTCTCCCTGTTTTTCGAAGATAAAACGCATACCCTTTAAGGTAAGATCCGGATCGTAAATATCGATGCAGTCCGTCTCCTTGGCAATCATTCCGCCAAGTCCGCCGGTAGCTACCACCTTTACGTTTTCATATCCGCTTTCTTTGATCATGTTTTTCACGATATATTCCGTCTGACCAATCTGTCCGTATACAAGACCTGCCTGCATGGAAGAAATGGTCTCTTTTGCAAGAATACTCTTTGGCTTTTTGATTTCGATTTCCGGAAGTTTTGCCGCATCTTCCCAAAGAGCCTTTGCGGAAATTCGGATGCCCGGAGCGGTTACGCCGGACACAAAAGCGCCATCCGCATCCACCAAGTCATAGGTGGTAGCGGTACCGAAATCAAGTACCAATACCGGTCCGCCATAAATGTGATAAGCAGCGGCAGCATCCACGATTCGGTCTGCACCGATCTGCTTCGGGTTTTCCGTTACCACACGGATTCCGGTTTTAATGCCGGCTTCCACGATGATCGGTTTGGTATGAAAGTATTTTACAACCGCGCTGGTTAAAGAATGCATCACTGCCGGCACAACGCTGGCGATAATAACATTTTTAATGGAATCACGAGGAATCTTATTTAACTCCATAATATCCCCGATGACAATACCGTACTCATCGGAGGTACGGGCGATACCCGTATTCAAACGGAAGGTTCCTACGATTTTTTCTCCGTCAAAAACACCAAGTGTAATGTTTGTATTTCCCACATCAATTGCAAGTAACATTTATTCGTCCTCCCCTAAGAAAAACACTTTATAGTAAGTTTCCAACTGCTCAAAAAGTTCCGCTTTTTCTTTTTGCAGTTTTTTTATCATTAATACGGAACCGATTTCATCATACAAAAGATCTCCCTCTTCCGCATCGGTAATAAGGGACAAGTTCCCATCTTCGTCAAACTGCAATTCCAACGTTCCGCCGATTTCCTCCGTGTAAAGGACACACATAATTTTTAACTCATCCTTCACCGGCTGTGGCAGTCCGTTAAAATCCTCGTTTAAATAATACTTTTTTGTGTATTTGCTTGAACCGCAAAGAATCACATTTTCCTGATACATTTCTACTCCTTATACATAGCCGTATATGCCGCGCACCGACACTTCTCCGGAATCCACGGAAATTAATTTTTCGTCTTTTTCCACCAAAAGTTCACCGGTCTTTGTCATCTCTTTGGCCACTGCCTCATAGGCACCCTTTGGATCTAAGACCTTTACCACCCGTCCTTTGTTTATAAGACGTGCATTATAAAAATCCAAAATCTCTGATAAATCCTGCTGCCGCAAAAACTCTTGATAGTGTGTCAAAAAACATTCCCAAATGGCCTCGGTCAATTCTTTGCAGTGCACGTTATCCGTGGGTTTTCCCATCTGCTCCAAGGCTTGGTCCACGGAGATTGCCATATGGGAAATCTCTTCGGGAAATGTGCGGTTATGCACATTTACTCCGATGCCCACCACCACGTTTTCCACATGGTTATCCTTTGCCGACAACTCCGTTAGTATACCACAAATCTTCTTATTCGAAACCAAAATATCATTGGGCCACTTAATGGCGGTTTTAAGTCCGTACAGTTTCTCCAGAGCTTCCGCCACCGCCACCGCTGCGATAAGCGTAAGTCGCGGTACGGCTTCGCAGGAAACCTCCCTTGGGTAGAGCGCGATACTGGTAGCGACAGAAACGTCTTTCGGAGACTCCCAGTCGTGTCCGCTTCGCCCGCGACCCGCGGTTTGTCGTCCTGCGGAAATCACCGTAAACTCCGGCACATCCCCCTCTAACAGCTTTCGCTTTATTTCATTGTTTGTGGAATCAATCTCGTCGTAGTAAATATAGTTCATCTTATTTTAATGTAGCGTACATTATGGCTTTGATGGAATGCATTCTGTTTTCCGCTTCGTCAAAGACGATGGAGTGCTCACTTTCAAACACTTCGTCGGTAACTTCCATCTCGGTTAGGCCGTACTTCTCATAAATTTCTTTTCCGATGGTGGTCTTTAAATCATGGAAGGCCGGTAAGCAATGCATAAACTTTACATCCGGTTTTGCATAGGATAAAGCCTTTGCATTTACCTGATAGGGAAGAAGGTCAGAAATTCTTTCCTTCCAAACCGCATCCGGTTCGCCCATGGATACCCATACATCGGTATAGATCACATCCGCATCCTTGCAGGATTCTTCCACGGATTCGGATAATGTAATGGTAGCACCGGTATCCGCTGCGATTTCCTTTGCCTTATCTACAAGTGCGCTATCCGGGAAATACTTTTTGTTGGTGCATGCCACGAAGTGAAGTCCCAGTTTCGCACAGGTAATCATCAAAGAATTTCCCATGTTATATCTGGCATCCCCCATGTAGACAAACTTTAAGCCGGAAAGTTTTCCGAAGTGCTCACGGATGGTAAGCATATCCGCAATCATCTGGGTGGGATGGAACTCATTGGTAAGTCCGTTCCAAACCGGAACCCCTGCGTACTTGGATAACTCCTCCACGATGTCCTGCTCAAATCCGCGGTACTCAATACCGTCATACATACGTCCCAGCACTCTGGCGGTATCCGCAATGCTTTCCTTTTTTCCGATCTGAGAACCGGAGGGATCTAAGTAGGTAGAGCCCATTCCAAGATCGGAGGCTGCTACCTCAAAGGAGCATCTCGTACGTGTGGATGTCTTTTCAAAGATTAGGGCAATATTTTTTCCGCGAAGTTCATCGTGGAAAATCCCCCTCTTTTTCTTTTCCTTTAAGTCTGCAGATAAATCTATTAAATAGTTTATTTCCTCCGGAGTATAATCCAGAAGTTTTAAAAAGCTTCTTCCTTTTAAATTCATAGTAATCCTCTTTCTTTCCCATTAACAAAAAGTGCCATTAAGAGAACTTAATGACACTTTTCTTATCATGATAAAATATCAATCTTATTTCTCTTTTACAACGTCAGCAATGGTGGTCGCAAGTCCTGCAATGCCTGCGATATCGGAAGGAACGATAATCTTCGTAGCCTTTCCGTCTGCTGCCTTTGAAAATGCTTCCAAGGATTTCAGCTGCATTACTCGCTCATCGGCTCCTGCTTCTTTTAACATCTTAAGACCGTCTGCATTTGCCTGCTGTACCTTAAGGATTGCTTCCGCCTGACCTTCAGCCTCGCGAACGGTAGCTTCTTTCTTTGCTTCCGCGCGAAGAATTGCTGCCTGCTTTTCAGCTTCCGCATCCAAAATTGCTGATTCTTTTTTTCCTTCGGCGATCAAAATGGTAGATTTCTTCTCACCTTCTGCGATAAGAATGGCTTCTCGTCGCTCACGCTCTGCCTTCATCTGTTTCTCCATGGCATCCTTAATAGCTGCCGGAGGAATGATGTTCTTTAACTCGACACGATTAATCTTAATACCCCAAGGGTCAGTCGCCACGTCCAAAGATGCTCGCATCTTTACGTTAATGGTTTCACGGGATGTAAGAGTCTCGTCCAACTCCAAATCACCGATGACATTACGAAGGGTGGTCGCGGTTAAGTTCTCTATCGCCATGATCGGATTTTCTACACCGTAGCAGTAAAGACGAGGATCTGTAATCTGGAAATATACGACGGTATCAATCTGCATCGTAACATTATCCTTTGTGATAACCGGCTGTGGTGGGAAGTCGATAACCTGCTCTTTTAAGTTTACATTTACAGCCACACGGTCGATGAGCGGCGCTTTTAAATGAAGACCAACCGGCCAGGTTTCCTTGTATGCACCAAGTCGTTCAACCACATAGGCATGTGCCTGAGGAACGATTCGAATACAGGAGATTAAAATCAAAAGTATTAAAACTACAAGTATAATAAAAGGTATCATATTTATTTCCTCCCTTATATAAAAACTATCCTCATTCTACTCTATTTACACCCCATATTTCAAGGAAATGACCAATAAAAAAATCCTCCCTTGTCCGAAGACAAAAGAGGATTTATAAAAATCAATTTAATAAAATACGTGTGCACCGATGACGATACCGTCACGTCCGTCTGCTCTGTGGAAGTGTGTACATCCACCAACGGTAGAAACTCCGGCTAACGCATCCTGTGCTGCCTGCATACAAGAAGCCTTCGGTCCTGCTGCCGCTACACGTGCAACCGCTCCGGTAGCTGCCGGTCCGAACTGATGGGGTGCATAGATAACAGAAGCAATGCTTCCGCCGTAACGTCCACTGTGTAATCTGTTTACAACTACGGCACCTACACCTACCTGACCTTCGTATGGCTGGTTTCCGCCCTCACACTGAATCAAGGCTGCAAGAAGTGTCACATCATCGTAAGATGCCGCCACTGCAGCACCCTGAGTGGTCGTTGCCTTCTTTTCTTCTTCAGCTTTCTTTTGAGCGGCGAGAATTTCCTGCTCTTCCTGTAAGGTAATGGCTGTAGTATATGTGGTATCCACGGTAGCATACTGGGCATTTACATAACCCTTTTTACCGTAGTAATTCACTGCAATCCAACCGTCTACTTCTTCGGCTTCGGTATCCAAAATGGCTTTCTGACCTTCTGCCATAGCGGTAAGGATGGTTCCGTCTTCGGAAGCCTCTCCACGTACACGAAGTCCGCCGGTGTTTGATACGACTTTCGTCTCGCAGATCTCATCTGCCAAATCTCTGGCATCTAAGCCGGTGACACAGTAATCATTGGAAACATAACCTTCCACGTTTCCGGAGGAAATCTTTGTCCATCCGTCTAAGGACTCTGTTACTTCTGCCATGTCGCCCTTACGTAACTTTCCGACAACGGCTGCATCGGTGGATGCATCCTCACGTACGGAAAGATACTGATCCACATCTGCCATCAAACGGTTTTCCCATTCGGCTGCTTCCGGATCTGCTACGGCCTCTACAGAAGAATCCTCGATAGAAGCGATAACGGTAGAATCTGTAACTGCAGAAGGTGCGTTTAATACGCTAACCACACCTGCAGTGGTTTCACTAACCGTGGTAGTATATGGTGTTGTTCTGTTTAAAACAGTAACGACTCCCGCAGTCGCTCCCGCATCTGCAGGCATTTCTGTAACAGTTTTACTATGATTTACGCCAACATAAGTGATGGTAGCCACCAAAGTAGCGGCTACAACCGTTGCGCGAATCATTTCTTTACTAATACGTCTGTTAGAATTCATAAAACTCCTGTTTTTAATAAGTTGTTTCATTTCTAGCTTCGTTTGTTACAATTTTGTTACAAACCGTATTTTAGCAAAATAAAATTTTTTTGTCAAATTTCCATAAATCAACCCTTGATTTTTAGCATAAAATCGTGGGGTAAAGTGTGAAATATTACCAATTCTTGACTTTTATTACAGATTCGATAAGATTGTTTTGTGACAAAATATTACATATATAGTATGAAATGTAAGGATACATTATGGAAAAGATTATTTTAACCGGCGGAGGCACTGCCGGACACGTAACTCCAAACATCGCATTGGTGCCGGAGTTACATAAAAGAGACTATGAAATCTTATACATCGGCTCCTACGAGGGCATGGAAAAAGGACTTATCGAAGACATCGGACTTCCTTATAAAGGAATCTCCTCCGGAAAACTCCGTCGCTATCACGACTGGAAAAACTTCACAGATCCCTTCCGTGTAATCAAAGGTTACTTTGAAGCAAAGGCTATATTAAAGAAAGAAAAGCCGAAAGCTGTTTTCTCAAAAGGCGGCTTTGTTTCCGTTCCCGTGGTTTTGGCCGCAAAGCATTTACACATCCCGGCCATCATCCACGAATCCGACATGACACCGGGCCTTGCCAATAAGATTGCCATGCGTGGTGCCACAAAGATTTGCTGTAACTTCCCGGAAACCGTAAACTACCTTCCCAAGGAAAAAGCGGTGCTTACCGGTTGCCCCATTCGTGTGGAATTGTTGGAAGGAAGTCGCGAAAAAGCCCTTTCCTTTACGGGATTGTCGGG
>CAJOGB010000059.1 GCA_905233835.1 uncultured Lachnospiraceae bacterium | reverse complement strand
AAACGCGGAAGCCATGATTAAGTTCGGTAAGTAAATTACCGTCTTAAAAAATCTCTGTCCTTTTAAGCGAAGTGCCGGATCAGAAAACCAGGCTGCCAAAAGCAGTGAAAAAATAATCTGTGGAACAAATCCTAAGATCCACATGATCATGGTATTTCCGAAATACTTTAAGAGGTCACCCTCTGTAAAAAGTGATTTATAATTAGCCAATCCTACAAAATTCGGTCCGATGATGGTAATACCGGAACGATAATTTTCAAAAAAGCTGTTATAGATTGTGGAACATAGTGGAATAAATTGAAAAACCAAATATACGACTACGAACGGGATTAGGAAGATGTATCCCCATCGATTATATTTGATAACCGCCTTGTTTTTTTGTCTTTCCATTAGTTTCCTCCCTCATTATTTTTGCCTCATCAGGCATTTATAAAACAAGTTCGATATTTCAAACTTATCTTATAAATACCTGCCCGGCAAAACCGGGCAGGCATAAGTGTTTTATTATTGTTAGAATGAATGATTAGTCTGTAGTTACTTCCGGATATTTTTCCTTGATAGCTTTCTTGAACTGATCAAGAGCTTCATCCTTAGTAGCGTTTCCTTCGAAGTAGTTCTTCATAGCTTTCTGGAACTCTTCGTTACATCCCTGATCGTAAGCAGAAAGGTTAGAAAGATCTACGCTCTCAGCACCCTTAGCAAGCTGCTCATATGGGTTCTGTCCGCCAAGAAGTGCGATGTTACCATCATCAGAAGATGCAAGATCAGCAAGTACGCTCTTAGAGTTTACGCAGTCAGCATCAGCAGTAGCGATTTCCTTCAAAACGTCCTTATCTGTTGTCATTGTAAGGATCATTTCCTTAACAAGTGAAGAGTTATCTGTTCCGTTAGCAGCACAGATCCATGTACCACCCCAGAAGTATCCCTGAGGTCCTTCGCAGTATCCCCAACCGCCCTTGTTAGCGATTGTGCCATCAGCATCTGCATCTAAGCAGAAGTTGAAGAACCAAGCAGGTCCGAAGTAGCAGAAGGTCTTTCCTTCAGGCTTCTTACCTTTAGCCCAGTCATCACCCCAAAGGTCATAGGTGTTTTCAGCCTTAGCATCAACTAATTCCTTAGAGTCATCAACCCACTTATCAATGTTCTTGTCGATAACTACTTTACCGTCCTGTACCCACTTTCCGGATACGTTGTTAGAGTATGTACGATAAGTATCGTTTACAGAGCACATTACATAGCCTTTTTCCTGAGCTGCCTTAGCAGTTTCAACATATTTGTCCCAGTCAGCTACAGCAGCCTGTACTTCAGCAGGATCGTCTGTTCCAAGAATTTCCTTAGCAGCTTCGCGGTTGTAGATTAAACCAGCGGAGCAAGCCTGCCAAGAAGAACCTTTGATTCTGCCTGTGCTTGACTTAACAACGTCCTGAGTATAGGTGTACTGATCAGAAAGATCTGCATCGGTAATTCCCAACTCATCTAAAGCTACTGCATACGGAGTATCAACATACTTTAATGCGTAGTCAGCTTCTACTAAGAAGATATCGATCTTGTCATCTGCAGAAGCATCAGCCTGCTTTAACAAGTTCTCATCTAAGTTATTCTGATATGCGTTGTTTTCGTTTGCTGTAATGTTCCATTTAACTGTAACATCACCAATCTTACCTGTTGTAGCGTCCACTTCCTCATATCCCGGATAGTGATCAGTTACACGGCTCTTGAACTCTTCGTTCCAACAATAAATGTTAAGTACCTGGCCATCATCAGATAATGTAGCCGGCTCTTCTTCAACGGCTGCGGTATCTGTAGTAGCTGCGTTGTCAGTAGTAGCAGCACCGTCTGTGCTTGCACCCTTATCACCGCCGCATGCTGCGAGGCCGAATACCATTGTTGCTGCAAGTGCAAGACTTGCAATTGCTTTCAATCGCTTCATTTCTTCTCCTCCTTAAAGCTTAACTTGAAAATTTATCATGAACAGAGGCACTTGCTCTGTCATAATCACCATTCATCTCTTAAATCCTTAACGGATTTGCCTTCCAAAATTTCCCCGGTGATAAAAATCTGTTCTGCCCGGGTGCTTTGAGGCTGTTCAATCGTTTCAATTAATTTCTTTGCCGAACGTCTTCCGATTTCCTCGGCATTCTGTTTATAAGTCGTAAGTCTGGGTCGAAGTACCTGCGATAGATTTACTCCATCGTATCCCACCACACTCACATCCGTGGGGATGTTATATCCAAGGCGTTCCAACTCGTTCATGCCTCCGATATAAGAAAAATCATCCGGATACAAAATCGCAGTAGGCGGTTCCTGCAAAGACATCAACTGTCTCGTCGCTTCCGCACAGGTCTTTGGATTATGGAAGGCAGCTTCCACATAATATTCTTTCGGAATCTCTACTCCATACTCTTCCACTGCTTTGTGAAAACCCTGAAGTCTTTTTCTGGTAACCGATGTATTCTCACCGTGTATAAATGCGATTCTTCTGTGTCCCTTCTCCAAAAGGTACTTTGCTAATGAATATCCGCCGTCAATATTGTCCGATAAGACACTTGAAATATCATTTGATACATAATCAATGGCCACCAGCGGTATTTCACTTCTTAATATAGAACGAATATCTTCGCTCTCAAAATCCTCACTTACAATTAGGATGCCGTCACATCTCCGGTAGCGGCAATGTTCCAAATAAGATCCGAATCCGATGACATCCGATATAAATGTAATGTCGTATCCGCTTTTCTCTGCTTCGGCCTTTGCACTGTCAAGCACTCCCGAAAAGTATTCATGCGCCAAACCGGAACCTGTGTTATCTCTGTATATCACCCCGATATTATGAGAAGTATTGGTCTTTAACTGTCTGGCCGCTGCATTTGGCATGTAATGTAGTTCCTCTGCACAGCGTCGAACCTTTTCGATGGTGGCTTCACTGACATCCGAATAACCATTTAAAGCTTTGCTAACCGTAGCCGGCGAAACACCGCAGGCCTTGGATATTTCCTTAATCGTTGCCATTTAAAACCATCTTTCCCCCGCTTTCGAAACGCTTTTTCTTTGGTTTCGAAAAGCACGAACTCGTTTTCGTTAATTTGATTCTAAATCGGTTTCGTTAAAATGTAAATAGGTCAACTTTCACATTACGAAAACGTTTTATTTGTGCAAGTTGCACAATTTGGTTTTTTTCTACATTATTAATGTTTACAAAGTGACGGATGCTATATATAATGAAGAAAACCTTTCCGAAATCGTATTCGTAACTTTATCATTTCAGGAGGATGAAATAATGAAATATGGTTATTTTGATGACGCAAACAGAGAGTATGTAATTACTACTCCCCGCACGCCGCTTCCCTGGATTAACTATTTGGGATCCATGGAATTCTTCGGACTGTTTTCCAATACAGCCGGAGGTTATGACTTCTATAAAGATGCAAAACTATTAAGACTCACCAGATATCGCTATAACAATTCCCCTTACGACTGTGGCGGTCGTTACTATTATATTAAAGACGGTGATACCGTTTGGAACCCGGGATGGCAGCCGGTTCAGACTGAGCTTGATGCTTATACCTGCCGTCACGGTATGGGATATTCCGTTATTACCGGAAAGAAAAACGATTTGGAAGCAGAGCTTTTGGCATTTGTTCCGATTAAGGATAACTGTGAGATTAACCGCATTAAACTTACCAACACCTCTTCTTCCAAAAAAGAAATCGATTTGTTTTCTTACATTGAATTTTGTTTATGGAATGCGGAAGACGATTCTACCAACTTCCAGAGAAACTTCTCTACCGGAGAGGTAGAAGTAATCGGAAGCACAATCTACCATAAAACAGAGTACAGAGAGCGTCGCAGACATTACGCAATCTATACCGTTAATAAAGAAGTAGCAGGATTTGATACCAGCCGTGATGAATTCGTAGGACTTTACAACGGTGCCAGAAATCCGCAGGTAGTAGCGGAAGGAAAGAGCCATAACTCCGAATGTCACGGATGGGCTCCCATCGGAAGCCACCACTTAAAGGTTTCTTTGGAACCGGGCGCATCCGAAACCTTCGTATTCTTACTTGGATATATTGAAAATCCAAAAGATCAGAAATTCGAAGCTCCGAATGTTGTTAATAAAAAGCCTGCCATTGAAATGATGGGCAAATACGATACCGACGAAAAAGTGGACAAAGCATTCAACGACTTAAAGGTATATTGGGATGAACTTCTTTCCAAGTACACCGTTGATTCCGAAGATGAGAAGTTAAACCGTCTTGTTAACATTTGGAACCAGTATCAGTGTATGATTACCTTTAACATGTCTCGTTCTGCCAGCTATTTCGAAAGCGGGATGGGAAGAGGTATGGGATTTAGAGATTCCTGCCAGGACTTACTTGGATTCGTACATTTGGTTCCGGAGCGTGCTCGCGAAAGAATTATTGATATCGCAAATACCCAGTTTGAAAACGGAAGTACCTATCATCAGTACCAGCCACTTACAAAAAGAGGAAACGCTGCCATCGGCGGTGGATTCAACGACGATCCTTTGTGGCTCATTGCCTGTGTATGTGCATACCTTCGCGAAACCGGTGACTTCAGCATCTTAGATGAAAAGTGTGCATTTGATAACGACGAGAGCAAAGCTACTCCTCTTCTTGACCACTTGGATCGAAGCTTTACCTATATTGCTACAAACTTAGGACCTCACGCACTTCCGTTAATCGGTCGTGCAGACTGGAACGACTGCTTGAACTTAAACTGCTTCTCAGAGGAGCCGGGCGAAAGCTTCCAGATTACGGGACCAAGCGAAGGACCGGTTGCAGAGTCTGTATTTATCGCAGGATTATTCGTTAAATACGGAAAAGAATATGCTTCCCTTCTTTCCCGCATCGGAAAAGAGGATCGTGCAAAAAAAGTAACCGCAGAAGTGGACAAGATGATTGCCGCTGTAGAGGATAAAGGCTGGGACGGCGAATGGTTCGTTCGTGCCTACGACGCTTACTCCAATCCGGTGGGATCTAAGGTATGCGAAGAAGGTCAGATTTACATTGAGCCCCAGGGCATGTGTATCTTGGCAGGCATCGGTGTGGAAAACGGAAAAGCCAAAAAAGCATTAAAGTCTGTAGAAGAAAAGCTGGATACCAAATTCGGTATTACACTTTTACAGCCGGCTTACACCAAATATCACGTTGAACTTGGTGAGATTACTTCTTATCCGCCGGGATACAAAGAAAATGCCGGTATCTTCTGTCATAACAATCCTTGGATTGCATGTGCGGAAACCGTGGTTGGACACGGAAATCGTGCCTTTGAAGTATTTAAGAAAACCTGCCCGGTATATTTGGAAGAGATTTCCGAAATCCATCGTACCGAGCCATATGTATACTGCCAGATGGTAGCCGGATGTGATGCTCCTACCTTCGGCGAAGGAAAGAACTCATGGCTTACAGGTACCGCAGCTTGGACCTTTACCGCTATAAGCCAGTACATCTTGGGTATTCAGCCAACCTTTGACGGACTTATGGTTAATCCATGTATCCCGTCTGATAATAAAGGATATAAGATTAAGAGAACCTATCGCGGCTGCGATTACAATATCGAAATCAAAAATCCAAACGGTGTAGAAAAAGGTGTGGCTTCCATGACGGTGGACGGCCAGGCTGTAGACGGAAACATTATTCCGATTGCAAAAGATAAAAAACAAGTTTCCGTAGTGGTTACCATGGGCTAATGCCCGTGGGATCCCACCGGAATTATTAGAAAGAATGTTGTATGAGTTTTAACAAAGATTTTTATTGGGGTTGTGCAACCAGTTCCTACCAAATAGAAGGCGGCGACCAGAATGATGGTCGCGGCCTTAATATTTGGGATGTTTTTTGTAAAGATGAAGGTCGTGTTTTGGACGGTCACACAGGCGATGTTGCCTGCGATCACTATCATCGCTTCAAAGAAGATGTGAACATCATGGCATCTCTCGGATTAAAAGCCTATCGCTTTTCAATTAACTGGGCACGTGTAATGCCGAACGGTTTCGGAAAAGTAAACGAAAAAGGCATCAAATTCTATAACGACCTTATCGATTATTTATTGGGAAAAGGAATCACACCCTTCGTTACCTTATATCATTGGGAGCTTCCCTATGAGATTCACAAACGCGGTGGATGGATGAATCCGGATATTGTGGAATGGTTCGGTGACTATGCCGCATTGATATCCGATCGATTCTCCGATCGTGTAACTCACTTTTTCACCTTAAACGAGCCTCAGGTATTTATCGGATTGGGCTATAACACCGGAGAACATGCTCCGGGCTTAAAATGTACCTTAACGGATCAGCTGATTATGCATCAAAACGTACTGAAAGCTCAAGGTCGCGGTGTGCAGCGTCTTCGCGAAAAGGCACATCAGCCTTTGGAAGTCGGATTTGCGCCTACAGGATCCATGAACTACCCTGCTTCCGATGATCCGAAAGATATTGAAGCATGCCGCATGCACTTCTTTTCTCAGGATCCTCGTTTAGAGCGTTGGGCCTGGAGCGTATCCGCCTGGTCTGATCCTGTTATACTGGGATGTTTCCCG
>CAJOGB010000058.1 GCA_905233835.1 uncultured Lachnospiraceae bacterium | reverse complement strand
TTTTTCATCCGTGGCAGCTTCCGCCACTTTTTGATTATCGGAACAATCCTTATCATTAAACACACCGTAAGTAATTCCCTTTCAATGTAAAAAGCTTCTAAAGAATCCCCTGTTTGAAAGCCGTCGTAGGCATCTAAAATCAATCTGTCGTCGTAATTTACAACCGCAAAAATGCGATAGTGTTTTCTTCCCGTAGGAGTATAGACATAAACCTCCGGATGCTCGTCAAAATAAATGGCATCTTTATATTCATGAAGTCCCGCAAACATACTTCCGTTTTTCATGTTATGTCCGTACAAAACCGTAACGGGATCTGTTAGTTTAGCGTTGTTTGTCTTTTGCATGTAGATAGATGCGGGATACCCGACTGTACCATCCACGTTATGATTTAAGTAGTAGTCTTCTTTTTTATCTTCTTTGCTTTGTAAAATCGGATAGGAAATCTCGGTATTTGGAATATCAATCCAGGCCACGATATCCGGATTTAATTCTTTAAGGTAAGAAAAATCCACCGCCGGCTCTTCTTCGCCGTCACTTGGATCTACCCAAGTCATTTCCTTTTTTAAGTCTTCCAAGACCTCTGCATTGTGCTTTTTATATAGGGATACTGCCGTTGCCGACACTGATATTACTATGACTAACAATAGTAGATAAACCTTTACCCGTTTCATTTTCGCCTCATCTGTGAACTATATTTTTGCGCAAAAAAATATTCCACTCGTATATGAGTGAAATTTTTTATACCACACATTCTTCCCCCCGGTGTATCCATAAACCCTCGAAAACTAACATACACTAAAACGGTTTCCTGTTCAATAGAGTTCACAGAAAGTTCATAAAAAAAGCGACCCCTAAGGGCCGCTTAAAAAATTTTACCATTCAAATTTCTTTGCAAAGTATGCATCCAAATCTGCAATCGCTACACGTTCCTGTTCCATGGTATCTCTATCACGAACGGTTACGCAGTTATCTTCTTCGGAATCGAAATCGTAGGTAACACAGAACGGTGTTCCGATTTCATCCTGTCTGCGGTAACGCTTACCGATGTTTCCTCTGTCGTCGAACTCGCAGTTATATTTCTTAGAAAGCTGTGCGTAAACCTTTTCCGCACCTTCGTTTAACTTCTTTGAAAGGGGAAGGATACCGATCTTAACCGGAGCAAGTGCCGGATGGAAATGAAGCACGGTTCTCATATCCGGCTTTTCTTCCGTACCGATATTTTCCTCATCGTATGCTTCGCAAAGGAAAGCAAGTACCACACGGTCAGCACCCAAAGACGGCTCTACTACGTATGGAATGTATTTTTCATTTAACTCATCATCGAAGTAATCCATAGGTTCACCGGAGGTTTCCTGATGACGGGTCAAATCGTAATCGGTTCTTGAAGCGATACCCCAAAGTTCACCCCAATCGGTAAACGGGAAAGCATACTCGATATCCGTTGTATGATCGGAGTAGAAGGATAACTCTTCCGGATCATGGTCACGAAGACGAAGGTTTTCCTTTTTAATGCCGAGAGAAAGTAACCACTCATAGCAGGTCTTTCTCCAGTACTCAAACCACTCGGTCTGGGTTCCCGGCTTACAGAAAAACTCTAACTCCATCTGCTCAAACTCACGAGTACGGAAAGTAAAGTTACCCGGTGTGATTTCGTTTCGGAAAGACTTACCAATCTGGCAGATACCGAAGGGTACCTTCTTTCTTGAAGTACGCTGTACGTTTTTAAAGTTTACAAAGATTCCCTGAGCGGTTTCCGGACGAAGATATACAGTATCTTTTGCGTCTTCGGTTACGCCCTGGAAAGTCTTAAACATTAAGTTAAACTCACGGATGCTTGTAAAGTTATGCTTTCCGCAGGTCGGGCATGGTACGTTATGATCGCTAATGAATTTTTCCATGTCTTCATGGCTCCAACCGTCTACGGAAGTTTCCAATGTAATTTTGTTTTCTGCCGCAAAGTCTTCAATAATCTTATCGGCTCTGAATCTTTCGTGACACTCCTTACAATCCATTAACGGATCTGAGAAACCACCCAAGTGACCGGATGCAATCCAAGTCTGTGGATTCATTAAAATCGCACAGTCCACACCAACGTTATATGGGTTTTCCTGAACGAACTTCTGCCACCAAGCACGCTTTACGTTATTTTTAAGCTCTACACCTAAGTTTCCGTAATCCCAGGTATTTGCAAGTCCGCCGTAAATCTCGGAACCCGGGTATACAAAGCCTCTGGCCTTTGCAAGAGCTACGATTTTTTCCATTGTCTTTTCCATGATGTTCTCCTTACTATTTATAAATAATATATGTCAACGCCGCTGAGGCATTATCATCATCGCTTGAATGCGTCGTAACGGTTTTTTCATCTGTCACGGAAGTATTTTCATCGGATACAAACTTTATGGTTCCGTTTACTTTAAAGGTGGCATTTTCTCGGATGATAAGAACTTTTAAGCTGCTGTCCGCTGTCACGGTTCCACCGTCTACCACTTCTTTCTTTTTCCCGTTCTTTACGGTCACAAAGGTGGTATTAAAATCATACCCGGCCTCCTGTGCACCTTTAACAGTTCCGCTGTAGGCCTCGTACCCGGAAAAATCGGAATACACATCCATGTTTTCATAAGTGGTTTTTACATAAAGAGTATCCTTTATTTCTTTTACTTTATTAAGCTTTACTTTTCGCTTCCCGTTTTCTTTATTAAAGGAAGTCACCACATCGTTTGCGTAAGTGGCGATGTCTTTTTTATCCAAGCCCTCGGCAGATGTTACTTCCTCAAAGATAACTTTGTCCGCCGTTAAGGTTAAGGTGTCTGTCTTTGCCATCTTTGAATGAATGCTTTTTGTCACAAAAGAAACAAGTAGCACGATTCCTAAAACTACCGCCAAAAGTCCGCCAAAGAAAATCTGTCTTCTCCTTTTAAGCATCTGTGCACGCTTCTTTTGCTGCATCCGCTTTCTTTGCTGAGGTGTCAGCTTCTTTGATGCGCGCTGTAAGGTCTGCTTCTTCGGCCGAGTTGTATTCTTTTTCCTTTGTACACGTCTTTGTTCTGCCATACAGACTCCTTATGATATCGCGCACTATTATACAATTCTTATCCCTAATTTTCAAGGAAACGTTCGGATTTAAAGACGTGGTTCATATAACGTCTTCGGTAGTGCAAAATGATATCTCTTAACTGCAAAAATGCTTCTTCCCCAAGGTTAAAGGAAAAGAGTTTCTCGGGAGGGGAGGAAATAATAAATTGCATGGTAAAAAGCACTGATTCTTTTAGGGCTTCGCCGCCCTCTTCTTTATAATGCTTTCTGCAGACACAGCCCCGTTTGTTCATGGAGAAAAATCCGATGTCTTCCGTGGTACCGCAGTCTAAGCATTCAAACACGTTTGGCTCATCACCGTTTAAGGCCATGGTTTTAAGTTCAAACACCAGTCGCACCAAATCCGGCGCCATCTGCTTTTTTTCCAAAGCACGAAGGGCCGTATACAATAATTTTAATCGATCCGTTTCGTCCATGCCCTCCTGTCCGTAGAAATCACAGACTTCCAAAAAATAGGTAGCCGGCCACACCGCATCCACATCCATTCGGATGGTATCAAAGTAGTTTTCGATTTCACATTTGGATATGGTATAGCTATCCCTTCCCCGATAGGCCTCAAAGGTCCCAAAGGATAGCGGATTTCCCGCTGCAAGAAGGGGGCTTTTGGGGCGACGTGCACCACGAACAAAAGCAGAGATTCTTCCCTGCTCTTTCGTTAAAAGGGTAATTCTTTTGTCGTATTCTCCCACCGGCATACTTGTAAGAACGATGCCGGTTAACATGACACGATTATCCAAGTTTATTCTTCGTCCTTTCGATAGCCGAAGTTAGAAATTAAAAAGTCGGAATCTCTCCAGTCTTTTTTCACCTTCACCCAAAGTTTTAAATTTACTTTGGCTTCCAACATTTTTTCGATTTCATAGCGGGCGTTGGTTCCGATTTGTTTTAACATGGCACCCTGCTTTCCGATAATGATTCCTTTATGGGAATCCCTCTCGCAAATGATGGTGGCATCGATATCATAAATCGGGCGTTTGCCCTCTCTTAGTTTCATTTGATCGATGGAAACCGCGATACCGTGAGGTACTTCATTTTGTAAGGCATGAAGTGCTTTTTCACGAATCATCTCCGCTGCGATTTGACGCATGGGCTGATCGGTAATGGTATCTTCGTCATAAAACATAGGTCCGTAAGGCAAGTATTTATAAATGGCGTCAATCACATCCTTACAGTTTTCTCCCGTACGTGCGGATACCGGTATAATTTCCGCAAAATCAAGTAAGTCCTTATAAGCCGCGATAACTTCCAAAATCTCATCGTGGGAAATCATATCCACCTTGTTGATGACAAGGATGACAGGCACGTCTACTTTTGTAAGCTGCTCTGCGATTCTTTTATCGCCGCCACCCACTTCTTTGTCCGGCTCCACCAGCCAAAGAATCACATCCACGTCTTTCATGGTGGACTTTGCCACATTTACCATGTACTCCCCCAGTTTGTTTTTGGCTTTGTGCATACCCGGGGTATCCAAAAAGACAATCTGACCTTTTTCGTTATCCGTATACACGGTTTGAATACGGTTTCTGGTGGTCTGAGGTTTGTTGGATGTAATGGCGATTTTTTGACCGATCAAATGATTCATCAAAGTCGATTTTCCAACGTTTGGTCGTCCGATTAAGGTTGCAAATCCTGATTTTAATTCTGACATAAAACTCCTTTACGATAAGCTTACCACTTTATCAAACAGTTCCTTGTTTTCTTCAATGGTATTTTCATTTCCGATGACACAGATATATCCCTGATTTAAAGCGCCACGAATGGCAGGTGCCAAAGCACGGATATCCTCTACCGTTGCATCGATGACTTCGTCACGCTCTTTTTGCAATTTTTGTACACTGAGGCCCGTCATATATGCGCTAAAGGAACGAACACCGTTTAAATACGGAGTCAGCGGTGTATCCATTCCACTTATGGTTCCGATGATGTACTTTGTCATATCACGTTCGTCCACGTCAAAGTTCTTTACATACTCATCCGTGCCTTCAAAAACTTCGTTGGTTTCCCGAAGGTTCGGATCGCGATAAGAAGAAAAGTGCATGGTACCGGTTCTTGAAAATGCCCCTTGGCATCCGTAGGCACCGCCCTTTACACGAACGTTAATCCAGAAGTAATCATAGGAAAGTGCGGTCTTTAAAATCTTCATGGCGCCGCTGTATTCATAGCCTGCGTCTTTAAAGCTTCCTGCTCTTGCCACATACTGAATCTGAGCCGGTGTCTTAAATGCTTCATTTTTGTTTACGCAGGTAACTTCCAAATGTTCCTTTGGATATTCCTTTGTATAGAGTTCTTCGATAACGCTTGGAATCTCAAGCTTTGACAATGCCAGTGCCTGTCCATCTCCGGTGGAAGAAACGATGAAGTTTTCTTTTCTAAAGACTCTACGCTGCATTTCCCAGCAAAGTTTTACAAAGTCATCCACTCTTTCTTCAAAGTGCTCTTCAAAATCCTTTAAGAATTCATAGTAGGCAATGCCGGAAATATCATCATTTAACTTTGCGGCCTTTGAATAATATGAGGCTGCACGAAGGGCTGCGGTAGCACTTCCTGTATTATTTAAGCGAACAAGTACCTGAGATTTTTCCTGCTGCAAAAGTTCTAAGAGACGCTTATGATCGTCTAACTTGGAGTGGAAAATCATTTGCTTTAAAAGATCCATGGCTTCCGCCGCATCTTCATACAGATAGCGGATATTTACCATGTCCACGATTTTAAGCTCGCCGTTATCCATTGGATAAACAACCAAGGTGTTGGTAAGTCCGCCGGTCACCAAGTTTACTTCGTTTGCAAAGGATGCATAGTCGTACTTTTCATTGTCCACAAGGCCTA
This sequence comes from uncultured Lachnospiraceae bacterium, assembly GCA_905233835.1. Classification (GTDB taxonomy): domain Bacteria; phylum Bacillota; class Clostridia; order Lachnospirales; family Lachnospiraceae; genus JAILEN01. Next base: position 718 of record CAJOGB010000058.1, on the reverse strand, counting down.
AAAGCTTTGTGTAGAATGCGAAGGCACTTAAATTCTCTTCTTTGATACCGCCGGCATCAAAGCACAGCATTAAGTAGTGAATGCCGTTGGTATAAATATCGTGATGAACCAAATGCACATCGTGATAAATGTATTCGTTATTGAAAAGCGGACGGGTCTCACGCTTTAAATCCTCACGTTTTAACATGGGGATCTTTGCCAAATCTTCCGGAGAAGAAGGCTCATCCTGATACTCTTTTAAGTGCTTGGTAAAGGCTACGATTTCTTCGATTTCTTCATCGGATAAATCAGCTTTATACTTTTCAAGAGCGCTTTCCAAGGCCTTTTCTTCCTCACCGGTTAAGCCCTTTTTCGGAACTAAGGTAAGGATGGTGGAATGATTGTTTTCCAAGAAATACTTCTTTACCAACTCTTCAAAGTATCCCGTATCCACCTTCTTTTTTAAGTCATCTAAAACTTCGATAGCCTGTAAATGCATGAAAGGCTGGGTCTCATCGTAAAGCCAGCTATCCATCGCATCCAGGCCATACAGCAGCCCCTTCGGATAGGAACCGTAATCTGCTTCCCTGTAAGCAAATTCCATCTTGCTGATTGCCGCACGAAGCGATTTTTCCTCAAAGCCTTCCTTCACGATTTTTTCCAATACTTCACGAATCGTGGATAAGAATTCTTCTTTTTTGGAAAGATCCGCATCTCTTGCAATGACATTGAAATACTG
>CAJOGB010000057.1:3846-10496 GCA_905233835.1 uncultured Lachnospiraceae bacterium | reverse complement strand
TTTGATTACAAAGATTCTTATTACATGTGTGATATTAACGATTTTAAATGAATTGATTCAACTGACTTGGCTTCGTGTCTTGATTGGAAAACCACGAAAGAAGGCATAAGAGTGGGAAAAGAGAAATATGTAAGTGTTTGTGAATTGCTTGCTTTTGGGGTTCCCATTGGATGCAAGTTTGGAGAGATATTAATTGTTAATTTTTTAGCAAATTTTTGTTGGAGTATTAAAACAGAAAATGGTATAATAATTTCTGTAGTCGACGACTTGTTAAGACTCAAATCTCACGAGGGTGGGGTTAAAATAAAAAGAAAAAGGAGAATACATTATGGCAAATGTGGATTTAACCAAGTATGGTATCACAGGGGTTAAGGAAGTAGTTTACAATCCTTCCTATGATGGCTTGTATAAGGACGAGCTTGATGCTTCCTTACAGGGCTATGAGAAAGGACAGGAAAGTGAACTTGGTGCGGTTAACGTTATGACAGGTGTTTATACCGGACGTTCACCAAAAGATAAATTTATCGTTATGGATGAAAATTCCAAGGACACCGTTTGGTGGACTTCCGAAGAGTATCCGAACGATAACCATGTAGCTACCAAAGAAGCATGGGATGCAGTTAAGAAAATCGCTCAGGAAGAGTTATCCAATAAGAAATTATACGTTGTAGATGCTTTCTGTGGTGCAAACAAAGATACTCGTATGGCAGTTCGTTTCATCATGGAAGTAGCTTGGCAGGCACACTTCGTAAAGAATATGTTTATCGTACCTACTCCGGAAGAAGAGGCTTCTTTTGAGCCGGACTTCGTTGTTTACAACGCTTCTAAGGCTAAGGTTACAAATTACAAAGAGTTAGGTTTAAACTCTGAAACCGCAGTTGTATTTAACATTACAACTCGTGAGCAGGTTATCATCAATACTTGGTACGGCGGAGAAATGAAGAAGGGTATGTTCTCTATGATGAACTACTACTTACCGCTTAAGGGTATTGCATCTATGCACTGCTCCGCAAATACCGATATGGACGGAAAGAATACCGCTATCTTCTTCGGACTTTCAGGAACAGGAAAGACCACATTATCTACCGATCCTAAGCGTTTACTTATCGGTGATGATGAGCACGGCTGGGATGACAACGGCGTGTTCAACTTTGAAGGCGGATGCTACGCTAAGGTTATCAACCTTGATAAGGATTCCGAGCCGGATATCTACAACGCAATCAGACGTGATGCATTGTTAGAGAACGTTACATTGGATGACAAGGGTGTGATCGATTTTAATGATAAGTCTGTTACAGAAAACACTCGTGTATCTTATCCGATTAACCATATTGAAAACATCGTTCAGAAGGTAAATAAGATTTCTGCAGGTCCGGAAGCTAAGAACGTTATCTTCCTTTCCGCAGATGCATTTGGAGTACTTCCTCCGGTATCTATCCTTACTCCGGAGCAGACAAAGTATTACTTCCTTTCAGGATTTACCGCTAAACTTGCAGGTACCGAGCGTGGTATTACCGAACCGACTCCTACCTTCTCAGCTTGCTTCGGACAGGCTTTCTTAGAGTTACATCCGACCAAGTACGCAGAAGAGTTGGTTAAGAAGATGGAGAAATCCGGTGCGAAAGCATATCTTGTCAATACAGGATGGAACGGAACCGGAAAGAGAATCTCTATCAAAGATACCCGTGGTATCATCGACGGTATCTTAAGCGGAGATATCTTAAAGAGCGATACAAAGACCATTCCTTACTTCAACTTCGAAGTACCTACTTCTTTAACAGGAGTAGACACAGGAATCTTAGATCCTCGTGATACATATGCTAATCCTTCCGAGTGGGAAGAAAAAGCAAAGGATTTGGCAGCACGTTTCCAGAAGAACTTCAAGAAGTACGAAGGAAATGATGCAGGTAAGGCATTAGTTCCTGCAGGTCCTCAGTTATAAAAAATAAAATTAAAGCGGGAAGCCATCTTTGGCTTCTCGTTTTTTTATGGTAAAATGTCTCTTTGAGAAAAGGAGGAGACTATGCGTCTTTTAATTAAAGGTGGAAGAGTAATTAATCCGGCCACAGATACGGATGAAGTGTTGGATGTTTTAACGGATGATTCCACAGGAAAAATCCTAAAAATCGCTTCAAATATTTCGGATGAAACGGCACGGATTATCGATGCCACGGAAAAGGTGGTTTTTCCCGGCTTTATTGATATGCATGTGCATATGCGTGACCCGGGACAGACCCATAAGGGTGATATTGAAACGGAATCAAAAGCGGCGGCCAGAGGCGGATACACAAGTGTTTGTGCCATGCCAAATACGTCGCCTGTTGTGGATACGGCAGAAAAAATCCGTTATGTAACGGATAAGGCGAACACCGTTGGGTTATGTAAGGTCTATCAGGTGGGTGCCATTACAAAAGCCATGGAAGGAAAGGAACTTTCCGATATCAACGAAATGGCGGATGCCGGAATGATTTGTATTTCCGAAGACGGAAAAAGTGTGATGGATTCCGGCCTTTTAAGAAAAGCCATGAAGATTGCCAAAGAAAGAAATTTATCGGTACTTTCTCACTGTGAAGATATTAACCTAGTGGAAGGCGGCGTTATGAATGCCGGAGAAAAGTCAAAAGAACTGGGAGTAAACGGCATTACAAACGCGGTGGAAAACGTCATCATCGCTCGGGATATTATGTTAGCGGAAGAAACCGGTGCGAGACTTCATCTTTGCCATTGTTCCACAAAGGAATCCTATGATCTTTTGCGGGACGCAAAGGAGAAGAAAATCCTTGTATCCGGAGAAGTTTGCCCTCATCATTTTTCTCTTTGTGAGGATGATATTCCGTCAAAAGAAGATGCAAATTATAAGATGAATCCGCCTCTTCGTACCAAAGAAGATGTGGAAGCATTAAAGCAGGGCTTAAAGGACGGAGTGTTTGAGGTAATCTCTACGGATCACGCACCACATTCCGCAGAGGAAAAGGCCAAGGACTTTGAACATGCGCCTTTTGGTATCGTAGGTATGGAAACTGCGGCTTCCCTTACTTATGATGAATTGGTGTTGGGCGGCTATCTTTCCTTAATGCAGATGGCGGAGAAGATGAGCTATAATCCTGCAAAGATTTTAGGAATTGATGCCGGGGATATATCCGTTGATAAACCGGCGGATCTTGTAATCTTTGATCCGGATAAAGAATATGAAGTAAGAAAAGAAGATTTTGCCGGAAAGAGTACCAATATGCCTTATGAGGGATGGACCTTTACCGGACAGGTGGTGCTTACCGTCATGGGCGGAAAAGTGACTTATGAATTATAAAGAAAAAGAGGTAGGACATGATTCAGAAACTGATTGCAAACATTAAAAAAACCAATGCGCCGATTGTAGTGGGCTTAGATCCCATGCTTTCTTATATTCCAAAGTGGATTCTAAATAACTGCTACGGAGAATTCGGACAGAATTTAAAGGGTGCAACGGAAGCGGTTTGGAGATACAACAAAGCCATTATCGATGCCACCTATGATTTGATTCCTGCCGTAAAACCGCAGATTGCTATGTATGAGCAGTTCGGTATCGACGGACTTTTGGTGTATAAACGCACCGTGGATTACTGCCATGAAAAAGGACTTTATGTTATCGGTGACGTAAAGCGCGGTGATATCGGTTCCACATCCGCCGCATACGCTACCGCACATTTGGGTGCAGTGGAAATCGGCGAAAAAAAATATGCGGGATTTGATGAAGATTTTGCTACTGTAAATCCATATCTCGGAAGTGACGGAATCAATCCTTTCGTGGATGTTTGCAAGGAATATGACAAAGGTATCTTTGTGCTTGTTAAAACTTCCAATCCTTCCTCCGGAGAGTTCCAGGATCAGCTTGTAAACGGAAAGCCGCTTTACGAGATGGTGGGAGCGAAAGTGGAAGAATGGGGTGCCTCCACCATGGAAGGAGACTATACCAATGTGGGTGCCGTAGTGGGTGCTACCTATCCGGAAATGGGAAAAATACTTCGAGAGATTATGCCGCATACCTATATCTTGGTGCCGGGATACGGTGCGCAGGGTGGTACCGGAAAGGATCTTGTGCCGTTCTTTAATAAAGATGGGCTGGGCGCCATTGTGAATTCCTCTCGCGGAATTATCGCGGCGTACAAGAAGGATGAATATGCATCTTTTGGAGAGAAGAATTTTGCTGATGCGTCACGCCAGGCTGTTATTGATATGATTCAGGATATTACGCAATATTTATAAATAACAATTTACCAGTTTATATTAAGCAGTATTTGGATGAATGAGATATTTCCGAATAGTCATCCGCGGAGCGCTCCGAATACACTGCGTACAGCCGTTAAGCTCACGACTTTAGGAGTGAGCATTACGGATGTTCGCCGGGATGAGGTGAAGCGGAGACGGTGCCGAGGAAATATCTTCATTCACTCCAAATACGGGTAGTGTTTACTAAGATAAATTGTTATTTAAAAAGAGGAAGAATATGAATAAAGTTTTTGAAACAGCGAAAGTGATAGATCAGTTCAAACTTTCGGAGGGGATATACGATCTTAGACTGAGGACGAGCGCAGCGGAAGCGGCTGTGCCGGGGCAGTTTTTGAATCTGTATCCGAAGGATGAGACGAAGCGGTTGCCGAGACCCATTTCCATTTGCGAAATTGATAAAGAAAACGGGATTCTTCGATTGGTATATCGTGTCACAAAGGAAGGCAGCGGTACCGAGGAGTTTTCCGGATATCGAACCGGAGATGAGGTCAAAATTTTAGGCCCTCTCGGCAACGGATTTCCTGTGGAAGAATTTCGTGATAAGAAAGTGGTTTTAATGGGTGGCGGAATCGGGATTCCTCCCATGCTTTCCATTGCGAAGGAACTTAAGGGAAAGTGCACAGCGATTTTAGGATATCGCGATGCGAATTCATTTTTGACCGATGATTTTATTGATCTTAATACGAAGTTGGTGCTTACCTCCAATGACGGAAGCCTTGGAATCAAGGGAAATGTCATTGACGGAATGAAGCAGGCAGATTTAAGTGCGGATGTGATTTTTGCCTGCGGACCGACACCCATGCTTCGAGGAATCAAAGCTTTTGCCGAAGAACGAAAGATTATCTGCTATATCTCCTTGGAAGAGCGCATGGCCTGCGGCGTGGGAGCGTGCTTGGGATGCGTTTGCAAATCAAAGGAAATCGACGAACATTCCAAGGTAAACAATAAAAGAGTCTGCAAGGACGGACCTGTATTCTTGGCTGAGGAGGTGGAACTGTAATGGCATCATTAAAAGTAAATTTTGCCGGAGTGGAATTTCAAAATCCCATTACCACAGCATCCGGAACCTTCGGAAGCGGTATGGAATACTCTGAATTTGTGGATCTTTCCAAACTTGGTGCCGTTACCACAAAAGGTGTGGCGGACCATCCATGGCCGGGAAACCAAACGCCTCGCGTGGCGGAGGTAAAGGGTGGCATGTTAAATGCCATCGGTTTACAGAATCCGGGAATTGAAACCTTTTGCGAAAGAGACCTTCCATTTTTGCATGAGAAAAATGCAAGGATTATCGTAAATGTTTGCGGACATTCCGAAGAAGAGTACTTAAACGTGGTACGTCGATTAGCTACGGAAAAGGTGGATCTTTTGGAGATTAATATTTCCTGCCCCAACGTAAAAGAGGGTGGAATTTCCTTCGGTACGGATCCAAAGGGTGTGGAAGCCATTACAAAGGCCATTAAAAAAGAAGCTATACAACCGGTTGTAATGAAACTAAGCCCTAACGTGACTTCCATTACGGAGATTGCAAAGGCTGCGGAAGCCGGCGGAGCGGACGGTGTGTCACTTATAAATACCATTACCGGCATGAAAATCGATGTGGAACGTCAGTCCTTTGTGCTTGCCAATAAAACCGGAGGCATGAGCGGTCCTGCGGTACATCCGGTGGCGGTTCGTATGGTATATGAGGTGGCAAATGCCGTTTCTCTTCCTATTATCGGAATGGGTGGCGTGGAAAATACAGAGGATGCCTTAGAACTTCTTTTGGCAGGAGCCACCATGGTATCCGTGGGAAGTGCGAACTTCTATAATCCCTATGCGACCACAGAAATCATTGATGGGTTAAACCGTTATTTGGAGCGAAAGAACATTTCGGATATTAATGATATTATCGGATCCGTACACGCTTAAAATTTGTGCGTTGTTTTGATAGAATTTTTGCGCCTTTTATGTAATAATAGGAAGGCTTGATGAGAAATCATTTCTAAGGAGAAGAATATGGAACAGTATAAGGAAGAGTTTATCCATTTTATGATTGACTGCGATGTATTAAGGTTCGGTGATTTTGTCACCAAAAGCGGCCGTAATACACCGTTTTTTATCAATACCGGTTTTTACAGAACCGGATCACAGCTTAAGAAATTAGGAGAATACTACGCCCGTGCCATTAAGGAAAACTTTGGCACGGATTTTGACGTTTTATTCGGACCTGCATATAAGGGCATTCCCCTTTCCGTAACCACCTCCGTAGCACTTTCCGATTTGTACGATACCGATGTGCGTTATTGTGCGGATAGAAAAGAGGAAAAGGACCACGGTGAGGGCGGAAAACTTCTTGGAGGACCGATTTTGGACGGGGATAAGGTGGTTATCATTGAAGATGTTAC
>CAJOGB010000057.1:0-3821 GCA_905233835.1 uncultured Lachnospiraceae bacterium | reverse complement strand
TGGATATTATTGGCCTGGTGGTTTCTGTGGATCGTATGGAACGTGGCCAAGGTACAAAGGCTGCACTGGATGAAATCAGTGAGACATACAATATGAAGACCGCTGCTATCGTTACCATGGAAGAAGTGGTAGAGTGCCTTTACAATAAACCTTACAACGGAAAGGTTTATATTGATGACGAATTAAAGGCTGCCATCGATCATTACTATGAACTTTACGGTGCACAATAAGAATGAAGAAAAAGACACTTATTAAAATTGTTTTATTTATTATCTATATCGTGGCACTTTCCTATTTGCTTTTTGTGGCTGAATCCATGGGACGAAGTGATGTTCATTTCGGAGTAAACTTGGTTCCTTTTGCGGAGATCAGACGCTACATCACCCGCATTTCCACCATTGGTGTGATGTATGTGGGAATCAATCTTTTGGGAAATATCATTGTCATGATTCCCTTCGGTTATGCTTTGCCGTCACTGTTCGGTGCGGGAAGAAAACGACCGATCCTTTATGTGTTCGTCGGTATGCTCTTTAGTATATTAATCGAGTTTTCACAATATTTAACGCATACGGGAACCTGTGACGTGGATGACGTGATTTTAAATACCGTCGGTGTGATTTTGGGATATCTTTTGTATTCGGTATCACACAGAAAGGCTAAGGTGAAATCATGAGTCAGAGACGACGCAGAAACTATGTAAAAAGACCAAATTCCCAAGTGGCCATCGCCACAGCCATTATCGGCGGAGTTTGCTTATTATTGTTTTTTGCATTTATAAGTTTAACCGTTTTGGGACAGGTTCTTGCATCGAAGTGGATGGCGGGACTGGGTGTAATCTCAGCTTTTGTATGCTTGTTTGCTTTTATAAAGAGTTTGGAGCCTTTTCGGGATGTGGCATTTGATACCTTAAACCGTTGGATCGGAATGCTTTTGCCATTTCTTGGATTTGCGGCTTGGACTGTTACCTACTTTGTTGGAATAATTTTAGGATAGGAAAATAAAAATGGAAGAACGTTATGAATTAGTTACGGAAAGAATTAAAGAGATTGAGAATTATCAGGAATATTTTGCTCATGTAGCAGAATTTTTACGCTGTGTGACAGAGTACAAAACCCGTTTGGAAAAGGGACCTCTTTCCATGGATGAAGGAAAAGAGATTTTTGCCGCTCTATATAAAGATGAGGAAGCGGATAGATATGAGTCTACTTATCTTTGCCCGAAGTATGCGGTTTCAGAACTTGGAGAAAGCGGACAATTATTATCTGCGTTGTATTCAAAGTTGATGTCTACTATCCTTTGGGTTGCAGAGGGTAAGGATGAATTCTTAACCATTTATTTGGAACTTTTTGTTCAGATTTACGGATGCTATGTAACAGAGGCAGAGGGCGAGGGACAGTTCGAATATGCTTTAAAAGGAGCAAAAGATGCATATTACTGGTTTTCTCATGACTATTTGGAAATCCTCGTGGAGGATCAGGTTCGCGGTACTTGCGTGCCGGATGAAAACAGTCTGTACTTTGATGTGGTTATGAATGCAGACTTAAATGATTTGTCATATCTTTATCGTTTCGGACAAAACATCGGTGAAAACGAAATCAAATTGGCAAAGTATATCAACTCTCTTCCGGAGGAAGATATTAAATCCATGGCTTCTACCTTTACCGAGGGATATCGCATCGGATTTATCAACGGAAGAAAAGATTTATCCATTAAGAATGCTTGCTCCGTATATTATCCAATCGGTATGGAACGTATGGTCCGTCAGGCGATTTTAAACTTTAAAGAGATGGGCCTTTCCTCTGTTCTTCACAGAAACGGAATTGATACAAACGAAGTGAATAAGCAGTATCAGTACGATCATAAAGACGACAAGGCACTGTTTTATGACAAAGGCTATGTGGAGAGATTCTTAGAAGTATATCGTGCTTCCTTTGATGCCGTAAAAGATCAAGCGAAAAAATTTGGCGGTCCCGCAGTGGTAGAGACCTTCGGAGAAAAGAAAGTGGACTTAAAGAACCGTCCGGAAAATATCGAGATGACGGAAGAGCAGAACCACTTAAATGTATATGAGCGCGGAAAAGCGTACGGAATTTATATGGAGTATATTCCGGGTGAAGAAAGAAGCTTTACCATTATTTCATATCCGCTTCCGTCCATTGATGAAGAAAGATTTGAAGAAATCTTTAAGAAGGTTGTTGAAATCAACACCTTGGATTACAAACTCTATCAGGATATGCAGCAAAAAATCATCGACGTCTTAGATCAGGGTGAATATGCCGTCGTTAAAGGCTGCGGTGACAACGAAACGGACCTAAAGGTAAATCTTTGGAAGTTAAAGGATCCTACCAAAGAGTCTATTTTTGAAAACTGCGTAGCGGATGTAAATATCCCAGTGGGCGAAGTCTTTACTTCTCCGGTATTGGAAGGCACCGAAGGATGCTTACACGTTTCTCATGTATATTTGAGAGATTATGAATTTAAAGATTTAAAAATGAACTTTAAAGACGGAAAGGTGACAGATTACACCTGTAAGAACTTTGATACGGAAGAAGAAAATAAAAAGTTCATTTATGACAACATCATGTTTAAGCATGATACCTTACCAATCGGTGAGTTTGCCATCGGTACAAACACCACGGCATATCGTGCAGGTAAGGACTACAATATTGCGGACAAATATACCATTCTCATTGCGGAAAAGACAGGCCCTCATTTTGCGGTAGGGGATACCTGCTATTCTTATTCCGAGGATTTGGCAGTTTACAATCCGGACGGAAAAGAAATTGTCGCGCGAGATAATTCCGTATCCGCACTTCGAAAGGAAGATCCGGAAAAGGCTTACCTTAACTGCCATACGGATATTACCATTCCTTTTGAGGAGTTGGGTGAAATCTCCGTCGTTACCGCGACAGGAGAAAAGTTACCGATTATCCTAAACGGAAAGTTTGTTGTTCCGGGAACGGAACCTTTAAACAAACCGTTGGAAGATTAATAAAAGATAAGGAGAGAAGTAATGGCAAAAGTAGGAATTGTTATGGGCTCCGATTCGGATATGCCCGTAATGGCAAAGGCAGCTGAAGTTTTGGAAGAGTTGGGAATTGAGTATGAGATGAACATCATCTCCGCACATCGTGAACCCGAGGAATTCTTCAAATACGCAAAAAGCGCGGAGGAAAGAGGTTATAAGGTAATCATCGCAGGTGCGGGTAAGGCTGCTCATCTTCCGGGAATGTGCGCGGCTATTTTTTCCATGCCGGTTGTTGGAATTCCTATGAAAACATCGGATTTGGGAGGGGTAGATTCCCTTTACTCCATCGTACAGATGCCAAGCGGTATTCCGGTAGCGACGGTAGCCATTAACGGCGGAGCCAATGCGGGCTTACTTGCCGCAAAGATTTTGGCAACTTCCGATGAAGCGTTACTTGATAAAATAAAAGCTTATTCTGCTAAATTAAAAGACCAAGTTGTAGCAAAGGATGAGAAACTTCAGGCTGAAGGATACAAAGCGTTTTTATAAGAAAGGGAAGAACAATGGGATTAGATTACAAATCATCAGGCGTAGACATTGAGGCAGGTTACGAGTCAGTTAAACTCATGAAAAAGTTTGTTGCGGAAACTATGAGAGATGAAGTATTAGGCGGACTCGGCGGATTCTCCGGAGCATTCTCCGCAGCGGCATTCAAGGCGCCGGGATTGGTCACCTCCACAATGCGGCTCTTGATAAGGCGGCGCCTCCCCCGTTTCCCCGTGCATCCGCCAAACCATATCGCCTCGGCGAAGAGTTCACCGAGATGCCGGTAAAAACCCTTGGCGATTTCGGA
>CAJOGB010000056.1 GCA_905233835.1 uncultured Lachnospiraceae bacterium | reverse complement strand
CCGGTCCCGCCAAAACCAATCCGGTTCCGGCTTGAAGCGTCATTACAACAATAATGATTCCGTCTTCCGCCAAATGCTGACGATCGCGAAGAACGATATTTCCCACGTCACCGACACCGAGGCCATCCACCATGATAGCTCCGGTATGAACATGGCTCGTTACCTTTGCGGACTCATTGTCTAACTCCAAAACATCTCCGGATGTAATGATAAATACATCCTTTGACTCATATCCCAATTCCTTAACAATAGCTTCCTGAGCCTTTAAGTGTTTGTATTCACCATGAACGGGAATGCAATACTTCGGTTGAAGCAAAGTATAAATCAATTTGATTTCTTCGGCACAAGCATGTCCGGAAACATGTACGTCCTGAGAAATAACCTTCGCTCCTTTTCGATAAAGCTCGTTCATAATATTTGAAACCGCTTTTTCGTTTCCCGGAATCGGGTGAGACGAAAATACAATGGTATCGTTAGCTGTAATAGAAACCTTTCTGTGCATACCGTTTGCCATACGGGAAAGAGCCGCCATGGTTTCACCTTGAGAACCTGTGGTAATGATAACCGTCTTTTCATCCGGATAATTCTTAAGTTCATCAACGGAGATCAACGTGTTCTCCGGAATATTTAAATAGCCCAGTTCCGAAGCAGTGGAAATGATATTTACCATGCTTCGTCCCTCTACCACTACTTTTCGATCAAACTTCTCGGCAGAGTTAATAATCTGCTGCACTCGATCAACATTGGAGGCAAAGGTCGCCACGATAATTCGTCTGGTGGTATTTTCCGCAAAGATATTGGAAAACTGACGTCCAACCGTACGTTCAGACTGGGTAAATCCGGGGCGCTCCGCATTGGTGGAATCACACATCACCGCAAGAACACCTTTTTTACCGATTTCACCGATACGCTGTAAATCAATGGCATCTCCGTATACCGGTGTATAATCCACCTTAAAGTCTCCGGTATGGAACACAACACCTGCCGGAGTGTAGATGGCAAAAGCTGCCGCATCCTGAATGGAGTGATTTGTCTTTACAAATTCCACTCTGAATGGTCCTAAGTTAATGGACTGACCGTACTTAACCACCTTTCTTCGAACCTGTGAAGAAAGGTTATGTTCCTGTAATTTATGCTCAATAATACCCATTGTAAGCTTCGTCGCATAAATAGGCATATTTAATTGTTTTAACACATAAGGAATCGCACCGATATGATCCTCATGTCCGTGAGTAATAAATAATCCCTTTACCTTATCCTCATGCTCCAATAAATAGGATATATCGGGAATTACCAAGTCTACGCCAAGCATATCATCTGTGGGGAAAGCAAGACCGCAGTCCACAACAATAATACTGTCCTCATATTCAAAGACAGTAATATTCATTCCGATCTGCTCCAAACCTCCCAGGGGAATGATACGCAATTTGCTATTTTTAGATTCGTTCAAAATGTCCTCCTTTTGACTATTTTTCGTCCGTTCTTTTATTCCACGATATCTACATCCTCAAGCAACTCGGAAAAAACAGTAAGGACAGCATCCCACTCCGCATCATCTTCGACGAATTCGTAAATCGCTTCTTCGCCTTCTTCAGATACGCATTTTAAGACAGTAGAACCTACTTCTTCGACGTCCGCACCCTCTGTTTCCTGATACCAATAGATATTGAGTTCCGTTTAATTTTGTTTCTTCTATTACATAAAAGGAAATAGAATCTCCTTCATTAGAATTCAAAATAATCTGTTCCATAATACAAAACCAATCTTATTCTTTTCTTTTATAATCCAAATATCCCTGCAAAATAAACATTGCAGCGATTTCATCCACATACTCTTTTCTATGTTCTCTTCTGATGTTTGATTCCATCATAACTTTGTCGGCAGAAACCGTGGTAAGTCTCTCATCCCATAAAGTAACCGGAAGCGAAAACTTATTCTCTAAGTCCGCCTTAAATGCATTGGTTTTTTCGCAACGGTCGCCTTCCGTTCCGTTTAAATTCTTTGGGTAACCTAAGACAATCTCTGTGACATGATATTCTTCGATTAATTCTTTGATACGTGCAAAGGTCTGACGTAATTTAGATTCCTTTTCGCGACGGATAATTTCCACACCCTGTGCCGTCAAAAACAAAGGGTCGGAAACCGCCACACCAACGGTTTTAGATCCAAAATCCAGGCCTAAAATTCTTTCTTCGGACAAAGGTTATTTCCACCCTTCCGTCTTAATATACTTATCCAAAAGTTCCTCTACCAACTCATCACGTTCCACCTTCATAATGAGGCTTCTGGCATTATTATGGCTGGTAATAAACGTAGGATCTCCGGACATAATATATCCCACGATCTGGTTTACCGGGTTATATCCTTTTTCGGATAATGCCTTATAAACAAGTTCAAGGATATCCTTAACGGAAACTGCATTTTCTTTTTCAACTTTGAAATACTGCGTGTTGTTTAAATCTGCCATAGTTTTATCCGTCCTTTTTCAATATGCTTTTATTTTAAAGTAAATACATTTAAAAGTAAAGAAATGACAAGGAAACTTTCCCTTAGATTTCAAAAAGCATCAACTCATCATTTAAAAAACAGGTTATGCGACCGATTCTTATTTCGTTTTCCAAGTCCATCTCGGAATTATCAAGTAAATAGGCGACTTTAACATATTCTTTGGTAAATCCGGTCATGTATGTTTTTCCGTTAATTTCAATCTTTTCTTCAAACAAAACGGAAACTTCTTTTCCTATAAAGTAAGAGCGATATTCTTTTGACATTTCTTTTTCCAATGATAAAAGTTCATCGGAACGGGCAGATTTTACTTTTTCCGTAAGTTGTCCGCTCATCTTTTCGGCATAAGTTCCATGACGTTTGGAATATTTAAACACGTGCATTTCATAGAAACGAACATCTTCACAAAAAGCTTTGCTTTCTGAGAATTCTTCCTCAGACTCCTGAGGAAATCCTACGATAACATCCGTAGTAATGGCAGGTTGATTAAACACTTCTCTTAAGCGGGCGCATCCTTCTTTGTATTCGGCAGCGGAATACTTTCGATTCATACGTTTAAGTGTTGCATCGCATCCGCTTTGCAAAGACAAATGAAAATGCGGGCAGATTTTTTTAACTTTAGAGATTCTTTCGCAAAAATCTTTTGTACAAACCTGTGGTTCCAAAGAACTCAAACGAATACGCTCCACCCCGGGAATGGAATCGATGGCTTCGATTACATCAATCAGTTCCGTTTCACCCGGGATACCATAGGAAGTAATATGAATTCCTGTTAAAACAATTTCTTTATATCCCTTTTCCACCCAGGAAGTCACTTCCGAAAGAATACTGTTTAAGTCTCTGGAACGTGCTCGTCCTCTGGCATAAGGAATAATACAATAGGTACAAAACTGATTACATCCGTCCTGAATTTTTATAAACGCACGGGTGTGCTCCTTTGGAACAAAATGAGAAAACTCCTCGTATTCCGCCACTCCGTCATTAATATCGATAATGGACTTATGGATTTCTTCAATCAAAAGATTCTTTTTGTTATTTCCGATAATGATATCGCAGGAAAAATCCTCAGGTTTTAATCCGGCTATTGTAGACGTTTGTACATAACATCCGGCTGCGATAACGATGGCATCGGGGTTTTGCTTTTTGGCACGATGAATCATTTGACGGGATTTTCGATCCGCCATATTCGTAACGGAACAGGTATTGATTACATAGACGTCAGCCTTGTCGTGAAAGTCCACGATCTCATATCCGTCTTCGATTAACATCTGCTCCATTGCTTCGGTTTCATAGGAATTTACTTTACAACCAAGATTGTGCAAAGCCGCTTTTTTCATTTCATTTCCTCGATTGACTTTTTTATATAATTGCTTTACGATTACAATATATTTACAAACTTAACAGGAGGATAAACACATGAAGACAGTTAAGATTTCTTTAAACTCTATCGACAAAGTAAAATCCTTTGTAAATACCATCAGTCAGTTTGACAGCGATTTCGATTTAATCTCCGGACGTTACGTCATCGACGCCAAGTCCATCATGGGAATCTTCTCCCTTGATTTATCTCAGAACATCGATCTTACCATTCATGCGGAAGATGATGCTGAAATCGTAGCAAAATTAAAGGACTACATCGTTTAAGGTGTAACCGTTATAGTTTCTGTTGTTGAAATTGCAACATCCATTAACTCGTCGATTTTTTCGGCGAGTTTTTTTTCGGAATTTTCAATCACCGAAAGTCTCGGTTTTGTCACAGGATGCTTTGCCACAAAAATGGTACAGCAGTCTTCGAAAGGCAAAATCGAAGTCTCATAGGTACCGATTTTTTCAGAACGTTCAATAATCTCCTGCTTATCCATTCCGATAAGCGGTCTGTATACCGGCAGCGTACATACCGCATTGGTACATTCCAAAGACTGCATGGTCTGGCTGGCAACCTGGCCGATACTTTCACCGGTAATCAAGCCCAAATCTCCGTTTTCTTTAGCAAAATGCTCGGCAATCTTCATCATGTAACGACGCATAATAATGGTCAATTCTTCATGTGGGCACTGCTCGTAAATATAAAGCTGAATATCCGTGAAGTTAACAATATGCAAACGAATGGGGCCTGCGTATTTGGAAACCTGTGCCGCCAAATCCACAACTTTTTGTTTTGCACGCTCGGAAGTATATGGAGGTGCATGGAAATAAGTGGCATCAATGGTAACACCACGTTTTGCGATCATATAACCCGCTACCGGAGAATCGATTCCGCCGGAAAGAAGAAGCATAGCTCTTCCGCTGGTGCCCACCGGCATTCCTCCCGGTCCAAAAACTTCCTTACAGTAATAGTTAATGCGTTCACGAATCTCCACATGAAGCATTACTTCCGGTTTATGCACGTCCACCTTAATATTCGGATATGCTTCTAAGAGTTTCTCACCGATGGCTGCATTTAACTCCATGGAATTAAGTGGGTAATTTTTTCTGGAGCGGCGAGAATCCACCTTAAATGTAAAGGAAGGATTCGGATATACCTTTCCCACATACTCCACGATTTCTTTTGCCAAATCATCAAAGCCGGTATCCTCGGTTAAAACAGCCGGGCAAATAGCCACGATACCGAAAACATGCTGCAGTGCTTCCATGGCTTCATCCATATCAAAATCACCTAAGGCTTCCACGAATACGCGTCCCTGAGGATGGGTTACTTCAAATTCGCCTACGTCCTTTAAGGCAAACTTAATCTGCTTTACAAGGGCCTCCTCGAAGGTGCGTCGGTTCTTTCCCTTTAATGCGATTTCTCCGTACTTAATTAAAAATGCTTTTTCCATTTTAATGCCTCGTATATTTTCTTAATTTCGGAATTATCTCTTTCAGTTCTTTCACTGTATACTCAAGTTCTTCTTTCGTGGTATGGATAGAAAAACTGAAGCGTACAGTGGAGTCCAAGAGACTCTTCTTAAGTCCAATTGCTGTTAATGTCTTAGATACTGCCGGTTTGTTGGAGGAGCATGCGCTTCCTGCGGAGACAAAGATTCCTTTTTCCTCTAAAGAATGTAAAAGAACTTCTGCTCGTACGCCCTCAACGGACATACTTAAAATATGAGGAGCACCGTTTTCATCCAATGATCCGTTTAAAGACACTCCTTCGATTTTTGAAAGTTCGGTAATCAAATATTCTCTTAATTTATAGAGTTTCTTTTGATTCTTATCAAAGTTTTTAAAGATTTCCTCTACCGCTACGCCAAGTCCTGCGATGGCAGGTACGTTTTCCGTACCGGAGCGAAGACCCCACTCCTGTCCGCCACCCAGCATAATGGGATTTAGTTTTACCTTATCGGAAACATATAAAAATCCGCTTCCCTTCGGTCCGTGAATCTTATGACCGCTGACAGATAATAAATCGATGTTCATCTTCTTCGGAAAAACTTCAATTTTTCCGAAAGACTGCACCGCATCCACATGCAAAAGCGTGGTGGAATTCTTCTGCTTAATAATATTGGCTGCTTCCACGATAGGTTCAATGGTTCCGATTTCATTATTAACATGCATAATGGAAACCAAAGTGGTATCCGGGCGAATCTCATCGGATAAAACCTTTAAGTTGATACGACCTTTTTCATCCACGGGAATATAGGTAATTTCATAACCGATTTTTTCCAATACCGCTAAAGCATTTGCAACAGACGGATGTTCCACCGGTGTGGAAATAATATGCATACCGCTTCTGTGATAGGCTGTGGCACAACCGATCAACGCCATATTATTGGTCTCGGTTCCGCCGGAGGTAAAAATAATTTCCTTCTCATTTACCTTCAAGGATTTCGCAATGATGCTTCTGGTCTTTTTTAAATAATTCTCTGCCTCAAAGCCTTTTAAATGCATGGAAGAAGGATTTCCGTAATCCTCCCTAAGCACCTTATTCATAATCTCCACAGCTTTTTCGCTGCATTTTGTCGTGGCTGAGTTATCCAAATATGCTTCCATATCAACTCCAACTTTCTTTAAAAAAATCATCAAGTGCTTATTATAGCAACACTTGCGGTAAAACTCAACGAAGAACCCTTTGTTTCACAATTATTTCACAGCTGTGATATTCACCCATTCTCCCTGGTGGTTTTCTTCTAACACTTTAAGCCCTGCTTTTTCAATAGCATCTCTTACTTCATCGGCCTTAAAATCAATAATTCCGGATGAAATAAATAGACCGCCCTTTTTCAATCGAGCCGGGATCTTAGGCATCATATCCACAATGATATCCGCTAAAATATTGGCAACCACCACATCATAGCACTCGCTTCCCAGTTTTTCTTCAAGAGCATCGTCCGTACAAAGATTTCCAATGTAAAAGCTCGTCTTTCCATAGTCCAAATCATTATTCTTAAAGTTTTCCTTAGCGGATAGGATACAATCCTCATCAATATCCGTTCCAGCCACACTTTTTGCACCAAGTTTCAGCGCTACAATGGATAAAATACCGCTTCCGAAGCCCAAATCCAATACTGCATCATTGCCCTTTAAATGCTTCTTTAACTGACGAATGCAAAGCTGAGTGGTCTCATGCTTTCCGGTACCGAACGCGATTCCCGGATCGATGCGAACCACCATCTTATCCTTTGGCACATCCTTTTCGTCTTCCCATGTGGGTAGAAATAAAATATCTTCAATTTCAAAGGCATGGAAATACTGTTTCCAATTATTTCGCCAGTCTTCTTCGTCCGTTTCACTGACAAAGATCTTTCCGGATCCGATATCCATAAACTTTTTCGTATCTTCCAAAGCCATATGAATACGCTCGATTAAAGTAGTGGCATTCACACCCTCTTCCACGTAAAAGCAAATCTGACAGTCGTTTACATCTCCAACTACATCCGGCTGCAATTCTTCATACACGCCACCCTGTTTTTCGTCAAACACCGGCAGATTATCCTTTATTTCAATATTTGTAATATCATGTTCCATCAAAATCCCGCTGATTACATCTTCCGCCTCCGGGATCGTATCAATGGTATAGCAAATCCACTTCATAAAAGTCTTCCTTTCTTACGTTCTAAAAGCCACTAAATTATAGCACAAAAAAAGGAAAGTTTAAAAAACTTCCCTTTTTATCATCGTTTAGAAAAACTTCTTTTTTCCTTTTTTCTTCGAACCGTCGTCCGATGGCTTCGTAGGAGCATCTAAAGTATGTCCTGTCTCGGCATCGAATGCTCGAAGAGCTTCTTTTGCCTTTTCATTCAATTTCGTAGGTACATCTACCACCAAATCTACATAATGATCACCTCGCATGTTAGCATTACGAAGAGACGGCACACCCTTTCCGCGAAGTCTGATTCTGGTATTTGTCTGTGTACCCGGTTTCACTTCATATGCAACCTGACCATCTAACGTATTGATAATAACTTCACCGCCCAATGCAGCTACCGCAAAAGAAATCTTATGCTCGGAATAAATATCGTAATCCCTGCGCATAAATTCCGGATGCTGACGAACGCGAACTTCCACCATCAAATCACCGCGAGGTCCGCCGTTAATTCCCGGCTCACCCTTATCACGAATGCGAACACGCTGACCATGGTCGATACCTGCGGGAATGGAAACAGAAATCTTCTTTTTCTTTGCCACATAACCGGTTCCGTGACAGTCAACACACTTTTCTTTTATCATCTGACCGCTTCCGGAACATTCCGGGCAGGTGGTCACGTTTTGTACCGTACCAAAGAAAGACTGTGATGTGGTAATAATCTTTCCCTTACCACCGCATCGGCTACAAGTAGTCTTTGATGTTCCCGGTTTTGCACCGCTTCCTTTACAGGTCGGACATTCGTCCTTTAATACAAGTTCGATTTCTTTTTCGCAACCAAAGGCCGCTTCCTCAAAAGTAATGGTAACAGAAGTATGAATGCTTTGTCCCTTCATTGGGCCGTTAGAAGCACGACGGGATCCGCCACCAAAGAAATCACCAAAGATATCGCCAAAGATATCGGAAAAGTCCATACCGGAGAAATCAAATCCGCCGGCACCGCCTGCTCCGCCTTCAAATGCGGCATGACCGAACTGGTCGTACTGACGACGCTTATCCGCATCGGATAATACGGCATACGCTTCGGAAGCTTCTTTAAACTTTGCTTCCGCTTCCTTATCCCCCGGATGCATATCCGGATGATATTTCTTGGCAAGCTTACGATATGCACTTTTAATTTGAGCATCATCGGCGCCACGATCGACGCCTAAGACCTCATAATAATCTCGTTTTTGTTCTGCCATCTTCTAATCCTTAAACTTCCTTGAAGTCTGCATCTACAACACCGTCATCTGAGGAAGATGAAGTACCCTGTGCACCTGACATATCAGGGCCTGCACCTGCAGCCTGCTGAGCAGCTTGAGCGTTTTCATACATCTTTGCAAATACCTTCTGTGCAGATTCCTGTAACTTCTCCTGAGCAGCCTTTAACTCTGCTACATCAGATTCAGACATTTCTTCTGCCTGCGGATGCTTCTCAAGTAAATCCTTTACCTTCTGAATGTCTGCTTCTACAGCGGACTTATCAGCAACATCAAGGTTTGCACCCACTTCATCTAAAGCTTTCTGGGTCTGGAATACGAAAGAGTCTGCATCGTTTCTTGCATCGATGGCTTCTTTACGCTTCTTATCCTGAGCCTCGAACTCTGCTGCTTCCTTAACTGCCTTTTCGATTTCGTCATCAGACATGTTAGATCCTGCAGTAATGGTAATGTGCTGTTCTTTACCTGTACCAAGATCCTTAGCGGATACGTTTACGATACCGTTTGCATCGATATCGAAGGTAACCTCGATCTGAGGAACACCACGACGTGCAGGCGGGATTCCGTCAAGTCTGAACTGTCCGAGGGACTTGTTGTCTCTTGCAAACTGACGCTCACCCTGAACAACGTTAATATCTACTGCTGTCTGGTTATCCTCTGCGGTAGAGAATACCTGAGACTTCTTGGTAGGAATTGTTGTATTTCTTTCAATAAGTCTTGTTGCAACACCACCCATGGTTTCGATAGAAAGTGAAAGCGGGGTTACATCAAGAAGTAAGATTTCACCTGCACCTGCATCTCCGGCTAACTTACCACCCTGGATAGAAGCACCGAGTGCCACACACTCATCCGGGTTTAAGGTCTTGGAAGGCTCATGTCCTGTTAAAGCCTTTACCTTATCCTGAACAGCCGGGATACGTGTAGAACCACCGACCAATAATACCTTAGAAAGGTCAGATGCGGTTAAACCTGCATCCTTTAATGCGTTCTGTACCGGTACTGCGGTTCTTTCAACTAAGTCATGTGTTAACTCATCAAATTTTGCACGAGTTAAATCCATATCAAAATGCTTCGGTCCTTCAGCGGTTGCTGTAATGAACGGAAGGTTGATGTTAGTGGTTGTAGCAGCAGATAATTCTTTCTTAGCCTTTTCTGCAGCTTCTTTTAATCTCTGAAGAGCCATCTTATCAGTAGATAGGTCTACACCCTCTTTTGCCTTAAACTCAGCAAGCATCCAATCGGTAATCTTCTGATCGAAGTCATCACCACCGAGGCGGTTATCACCTGAGGTAGAAAGAACTTCGATAACACCGTCACCGATTTCGATGATGGAAACGTCGAATGTACCACCACCAAGATCGTATACCATGATCTTCTGCTCGTTTTCATTATCAAGACCGTATGCCAATGCAGCTGCGGTAGGCTCGTTGATGATACGCTTTACATCAAGGCC
>CAJOGB010000055.1 GCA_905233835.1 uncultured Lachnospiraceae bacterium | reverse complement strand
AGCTGGGTTGTCTTTTCAAAAACCTTGAAAAAAGCCATTGCCGAATGCTGTTCATAGCAAGTTGCGAATGCGAATAATTTGAGATATTACACCTGTTGTGATAGAATCTATAAGATGTTTTTTGCACATCTTAAGGAAAAGGAAAGAAAAAAGAAATCGCTAAGGAGGTGGCATCATGCCCAAGGTCAACTTTAACAAAATCACCCCCGAAATTGAACATTTGACAGAACTTACGAAAAAGGCTTCTGAGATTGATCCACAGCTGTATACGGATTATGAAGTAAAACGTGGTCTTCGTGATTTAAACGGTAAAGGTGTGCTCGTAGGAATTACCAATATTTCCGAAATCAACTCCATGCGAGAAGTGGACGGAAAGCGTATTCCTATTGATGGTGAGCTTTTCTACCGTGGTTACAATGTAATAGATATTGTACAGAATCAGCCCCGTGGATTTCACTTCGGATTTGAAGAAGTAACATACTTGTTATTGTTCGGAAAGCTTCCGACCCAGGAAGAATTAACTTCCTTTTGTAAGATGCTTGCAGATTATCGTACGCTTCCGAAGAACTTTGTTCGTGATACCATTATGAAACGTTCTTCCAAAGATATGATGAATACTTTGGCGCGAAGCGTTTTGACATTATATTCCTACGATGATAATCCGGATGATACGTCCGAGGAAAACGTTCTTCGCCAGTGCTTGCAGTTAATAGCCATGTTTCCTCTTTTGTCCGTATACGGATATCAGTCCTATCGTTATTATCAGATGCAGGATTCACTCATCATTCACAGACCCCGTGCGGATTATTCCACTGCGGAAAACATTTTGCACTGTCTTCGTGATGATTCGAAGTTTACTCCATTGGAAGCAAAACTCTTGGATGTGGCTTTAATTTTACATGCAGAGCACGGCGGCGGTAATAACTCTACCTTTACCACGCATTTGGTTTCTTCTTCCGGAACGGATACTTATTCCGCTATCGCGGCAGCTATCGGTTCCTTAAAGGGACCTCGTCACGGTGGTGCAAATATAAAGGTAGTAAACATGTTTGCAGACTTAAAGAAGCATGTAAAGAACTGGAATTCTGAAGAAGAGATTTCTGATTACTTGCGGGCATTATTACATAAGGAAGCATTTGATAAACAGGGTCTTATCTACGGTATGGGACATGCGGTTTATTCAAAGTCCGATCCACGTGCAATTATCTTTAAGAAGTTTGTGGAAGACTTGGCAGTGGAAAAGGGTTATGAAAAAGAGTATAAACTTTATACATTAGTAGAACGCTTAGCGCAGCAGATTATTTCCGAAGAACGAAAGATGTATAAGGGTGTCTGCGTAAATGTGGATTTCTATTCCGGATTTGTATATCAGATGTTGAATTTGCCGAAGGAATTATATACGCCAATCTTTGCGGTAGCACGTATTTCCGGCTGGTCTGCACATCGTATGGAAGAAATTTGCGGACATAATAAGATTATGCGTCCGGCATATATGATGCAGGGAGAGCACTACGAATACAATCCGATCGACAAAAGATAGGGGCTTTGAAGAAAAACTTGCCATTTTCATTTGGTTGTGATATATTTGTACAGTCGCGAAAAAACGCGATATAATTAGGAGGATAACAAAATGGAAACATTAAAGTTGGTTCTTACAATTTTCTTTATAATCGTATGTGTGGCTCTTACTGTAATCATTCTTTTACAGGAAGGTAAGCAGCAGGGACTCGGTACCATCGGCGGACAGAACATTGAAAGCTATTGGTCAAAGAATAAAGGTCGTTCTCGTGAGGGAATGCTGGTAAAGGGTACGGCAGCACTTGTTGTTGTATTTTTCATCCTTGCAGCAGTGTTAAACTTAAGCGTATTTTAAGTTTGAATTTGTTTTAAAGCCACCGATGATCGGTGGCTTTATTTTTTTGAAAGGATATTATGTCTAAGATTAAAAAGGACAAGAAGAATAGCAAAATTGTAAAGGAAGTTAAAACTTCAAAGGGAAAAGAAAAGGAAGTTTTGAAAGAAAAGAAGTCCAAACAGTACGAAGGAACCTTTATTTCAAACCCAAGAGGCTTTGGATTCGTGGAAGTGGAAGGATTGGAAGAGGACTTCTTTGTGCCTGAGGAGTTTGTGGGAAGTGCATTCCATCAGGATGTGGTTCGCATTCAGACCATTAAGGGCAGAGAAGGGAAACGTACCGAAGCCATGGTAATGGAGGTTTTGTCTCATCAGATTACCACGGTGGTGGGTACCTATCAAAAGTCCGGAAACTTTGGATTTATTGTTCCGGATGATAAGAAGATTACCCGTGATATCTTTATTCCTCAGGGAAAGGATTTACATGCTCTTCATAACCAAAAGGTAGTTTGCTACTTAACGGGATACGGTGATAAACGTCATAAACCGGAGGGCGTCGTTGTTGAGATTTTGGGATTTCCTTCCGAACCGGGAGTGGATGTCACATCCATTGTAAAGACCTTTGGAATTCCTACGGAGTTTCCTACTGATGTATTGGTGGAGGCAGAAAGCGTAAATCATCCGGTTTCAAAAAAGGATATTAAGGGACGTTTGGATCTTCGTAAAGAAGTGATGGTAACCATTGACGGAGAGGATTCGAAAGACTTGGATGATGCGGTATCTCTTTATAAAGAAGGAGAGAACTACATCTTAGGAGTTCATATCGCAGATGTGACCAATTATGTTACGGAGCGCTCAAAACTGGATGAAGAGGCTCGCCGCAGAGGCACCTCCGTTTATTTGGTGGATCGCGTGATTCCCATGCTTCCCACGGAGTTATCCAACGGTATTTGTTCTTTAAATGAAGATGAAGATCGCCTTTCCATGAGTTGTATCATGACGGTGGATCCGAAGGGAAAGGTGATTGATTATAAAATCTCGGAATCCGTAATTCATTCCACACGTCGTATGACCTATAGGTTGGTGAATCGGATTTTAGAGGATAATGATGCGGATTTAATCGAAGAGTACAAAGACTTGGTTCCCATGTTTCGAGAGATGGAGGAACTTGCTGGTATTTTAAACAAGCGCCGCCATAAACGTGGAAGCATTGATTTTGATTTGCCGGAAACCGTGATTCTTTTAGATGAGAAGGGTCGTCCGGCGGAGATTCGCCCCTACGAAAGAGGTACTTCCAATCGAATGATTGAGGAGTTTATGCTTCTTGCAAATGAAACCGTGGCTCGTTTTGCCTTTGAACATGAACTTCCGTTTTTATATCGAATTCACGGAACTCCCGACGGTGAAAGAATTGAGACTTTAAATCGTTTCATGGGTAATTTCGGACATCGTTTAAAGGGTGATCCAAATGAAATGGAACCAAAGGAAATCCAAAAGTTAATGGAAGATATTTCCGGCACTCCCGAAGAGGAGATGTTGTCTCGTTTGGTACTTCGCTCCATGCAGCAGGCAAAATACGATACGGAGTGCGAGGGACATTTCGGATTGGCGTTAAAGTATTATACTCACTTTACATCCCCGATTCGAAGATATCCGGATTTACAGATTCATCGTATTTTAAAGGAACATCTTCACGGAGATTTAAAGAAGAAAAAGCTTTCTTATTATGAAGGAACGCTTTCTGTCGTAGCTACGGAAACTTCCAGATTGGAACGTCGTGCGGACGAAGTGGAGCGTGAAGTTGAAAAGTTAAAGAAGGTTCAGTTTATTTCTTCTTATATCGATCAGGAATTCTTGGGTGTCATTTCCGGCATCACAAAGTGGGGTATCTATGTAGAACTTCCAAATACCGTGGAAGGTATGATTCCAATTGTATCTTTGGATGACGATTACTATGACTTTGATGAGGAGCATTACTGCCTTATCGGAGAGCGAACCGGAAATACCTTTACCTTGGGCGAACCGCTTCGCATTGTTGTAAAGAAAGCGGACTTTGAAACCCGTACCATCGATTTTGATTTGGCGGGAAAGAAGAAAGCTAAGCCGGTATCAAAGAAGAAAGAATTAAAGAAAAAGGGCAGAGAAGCCTTAAAGAAAAAGTCAAAATCAGGAAAGAAAAATGGCAGAAGGACAAAAACTAATCGCAAATAACAAAAAAGCATATCATGACTATTTTTTGGAAGAGACTTATGAAGCGGGAATCTCTTTGGTGGGCACGGAAGTAAAAGCCCTTCGTATGGGAAAGTGTTCCATTAAAGAAGCCTTTCTTCGTATTGAAAAAGGAGAACTCTTTGTTTATCAGATGCATATCTCTCCTTATGAAAAGGGAAACATCTTTAACAGAGATCCTCTTCGTGTGAGAAAGCTCTTAATGCATCGAAGCGAGATTCTAAAGTTAGAGCAGAAGATTAAGGAAAAAGGATACGCCTTAATTCCTGTGGAAGTCTACTTTAAAGGAAGCCGCGTAAAGGTAAAAGTGGCTCTTGCCAAAGGTAAGAAACTCTACGATAAGCGAAATGATATCGCTGCGAAAGATCAAAAGAGAGAAGCGCAAAGAGAGTTTAAACAGATGATTCGATAATCATAAAAATTGAACGGAAAGTTCATTGCAAAACTTACCTTTGTGTATTATATTCTAATATGCACTTACCGATATGGTTTGTGCAAACATGGGCTAGTAAAGGTTTCGACAGGGATCTTGAAGCTGGTGAAGCGAGTCGCATGGTAATGCGTTAAATGGCCAACTTAAAATTAAACGCTGAAGATAATTTAGCTTACGCTGCTTAATTTACAGCAGCAATCCGCCTGAGATAACCGGTGATCTCAGATACGGGTTTCATCTTTTACCGGAAACGATAGTAGCAAAGCTTTGAGCTATTAGGCGTATTATGAAGCTACCGAAGGGACAAAGGTGTTCGTTTCTTAGTCTCGGAGGGAATCAAATGATAACGAACTACACTCGTAGAAGAACAGGGGATTGGTTTTTGGACGCGGGTTCGATTCCCGCCTAGTCCACTAAAAAAGAGACGGTTTTACAACCGTCTCTTTTTGTTGGTTTACACTGTGTAACTAAGAATTAAGCTACTTCTTTGTCACCCTTTAAGCAAAGCATTAAAACACCTGCGATAACGTTAACAAAGAGAAGTGTTAATACTTTGAATGCGGTACCCAGTGGCTTGCCGTCTTTGAATTTCTTGAAAGCGATGATTGTCATCGGAAGCATCCAGATAAGTGGAATGCAGTAAGCGGAAACGCTGGCTACACAAGAGATGATCATAAAGATTTTGATTGCTGTGATCAAGCCTTTGTTTTCCTGAATGTCTACGTAAGAAGCAGCGTTTTCTACAACCTGTTCTTCAACTACCTGGTTTTCTGTTGTCTGATTTGTGTCCATTGTAAAATCTCCTCTAATTTTTATTATAGATTAGGCTCTTTTGGTTCCGCAGTTCGGGCAAAAGTCCTGACCTTCCTGTAATTTTGTTCCGCAGTTTGTGCAGAATACCTTTTCAGAAGATGCTTCTGTAGAAGAAGCAGAAGTGTTTACGTCTGTGTAAGTAGCATCGGTGTAACCTGCAGGATTGAAATCAAACGGATGTGAGATTTCAAAGGGTGCAAGCGGTTCATATTCAGCATCACCGAAAGCAAGGATTAACATGAAAATCGGAGATAAGAAGAAAAGTCCGATTCCGAATCCGGTTCCCTTCTTGAAGGAATTAGATAAACGTAAGCATGAAATAAGGGTGTAAAGAAGAATAACGATATATCCTACAACCGGGATAACGGAAGCGAAGGAACATAAGAACCATAATCCGTTTCCGAATATCATCTCTGCCATTACGTAAGCATTATAGAAAGGAATGATTGCTTCCCACCATTTTCTTCCCATTTTCACAAAGATTTTGCAGCTTGCAACTACTAAAAGAATAGCGATTGCAATAACAACAAATACCCAAACGCCAATTGCGCCTGCTAATGCGTATTCGTATGAATCCATAATTACATACTCCTCTCAATATTATTTTTGGAAAGCTGAAATCAAATATTGATTCCAAATTGAAATTGTTCTGAAAGAATTAGTCGTTGACTTCTCGAAATAATTCTCCAACTGAAACGCCGAGCGCTTTTGATAAGCGATCGAGTGTGTCAAACCGTATAGAAACGGTGTTGTTAGAAATCAAATTGTTGAAATTTCGATAACACATATTGTCCATTTTCTTATTCAGCCAATATTTTGTTTTGCCCTGTTCTTCAAGAATCTCATCAATTCGAAGTTGCAACATTTTCAAATCTCCTTTTCCTCAAAGAATTATAAAAATAAACCTTCCCTAATATAACTTGCGCCAACATACCGTGCGTTGACGCTAGGTAGTGTTTGTGATAGATTAATAGATGTTAGTTTATAAACTAATAATCATATTTGAAAAATGATAAAGGATTGAAATACATGAGCGAATTGGAAGAGAAGGTTAAATCTGTAGATGAGATTTGCAAACAGTTTTATCCGTATTTTGAAAAGGCAAAAAAGGATAGAGAGGATGCTGAATTAAGATTAAAACCGTGCCTATAAAGTTGCTCTAATTTAGATACCTTGCCTTTATGCTCATCTAATGCCCTAGCACATTCATCTATAACATTAATTTGCTGCATCCTGCGTTCAAAATCAATTTCATCCCTTGCGAGTTTTGCAGAAAATTTTGCACTTTGAATTTTATTAAGAAGATCTTTTAAAAATTCAGTTGAATTGTAGTAACTTCCATTAGCTTTGAACGTAATAAACATTTTTTCAATAGTTTTATAATAATCTTCATTATTTACTGCATCAG
>CAJOGB010000054.1 GCA_905233835.1 uncultured Lachnospiraceae bacterium | reverse complement strand
CCTGCCATAAGAACTCGGAAGAACGAAGGAAAGGACGGGTAGTCTTTTCCCAACGAACCACTGAACACCACTGGTTATAAATCTTCGGTAAATCTCTGTGAGACTGAATAATATTGGAATAAAGGTCACAAAACAGAGTTTCGGAGGTCGGACGAATGCAAAGTCTTTCCTGAAGCTCGTTTAATCCGCCGTGAGTTACCCATGCAACTTCCGGAGCGAATCCCTCTACGTGATCCTTTTCCTTCTGAAGCAAAGACTCGGGGATTAACATGGGCATATATACGTTTTCTACATCATTTTCCTTGAATCGGGCATCCAATTCTCTTTGAATATTCTCCCAAATTGCATAACCGTTGGGCTTTAAAATCATAAAGCCTTTGATGGTGGAATATTCCATAAGTTCTGATTTTTTTACAACGTCTGTGTACCACTGCGTAAAATCTACATCCATAGATGTAATTTCTTCTACGAGTTTTTTGTCATTTGCCATGTTTGTCTCCTACTTTCTTTCTAATTAATCTTACTTATTCTAGTGAAGAGCGGGGATGTTTGTCAAGGCAACAAGTCATAGAAATCCTCGCCTTTTGGATGAATTTCAAACTCCATCATCTGTCCCGTTTTCGGATGGATAAACCTCAAATAATACGCGCATAAGCAAAGCGGTCGTCCCGTGGACACTCCGCCGTACTTCGTATCTCCGAAAATCGGTGCGGTTCTGCTGGCTAACTGTGCACGAATCTGATGAAAGCGACCGCTTTGAATGGTAATATCCAAAAGTCGCATATCATCCACTTCGGAAACCACCCGATAAGAAAGACGGGCCTTCTTTCCGCGAGGGTCGTCCGGCTTTACCACCATGGCACGGTTTTTCCTTCCGTCCTTTACAAGATAATCCTCCAACACGCCTTCCTTTGGCATGTTTCCTCTGGTAATAATCGCGTAATATTTTTTCTGAAGCGTTTTTTCACGAAGCTGCTTTGTTAGCGTATCTGCCACTTCTCTTGTTTTCGCAAAAACCAAAACCCCTTCCACGGGCTGATCCAATCGATGTACCACACCGATGAAGGGATCCTCTCCCTTTTTTGCGCGATAGTTTTTCAGTTCACTCTCCAAGTCCTTTTCCATGGGCTTTGCACTTTGAGTTGCAAGGTTCGCCGGCTTGTAACAAACCAGCACCTCATCGTCCTCGTGCAGAATTTCCCAGTCTGCCATATATCCCTTCCCCCTTAAACTTTAAAGCGGTAGCCCATGCCCCAAACCGTTTCGATGTACTGGGGTTTCGCCGGGTCTACCTCTATTTTTTCACGCAGTTTTTTTACGTGAACCGCTACGGTGGTAATATCACCGATGGCATCCGTATTCCAAAGTTCTTTAAAGATATCCTCTTTGGAAAGCACCTGATTGGGATGCTTCACAAAGTACTCAAGTAAATCATATTCTCTGGATGTTAAACTCTTTTTTTCGTTGGAAACCCAAACCTCTTTGGACTGGGTATCGATTTTGATTCCGCGGATTTTAATCACCGCATTTTCCGGCATCAAAGATTCCACGATGCGATCGTATCTGGCCAAATGCGCTTTTACCCTGGCCACCAACTCTCCCGGAGAAAAGGGCTTTGTAATATAATCATCCGCCCCTAAGCCAAGACCCCTGATCTTATCGATATCTTCCTTTCTGGCAGATACCATTAAAATGGGCAAGGTCTTTTCCTTTCGAATCTGCTGACAGATTTCAAAGCCGTCCAAGCTGGGAAGCATCAAATCCAAAATCAATAAATCATAAGGGTATTTTAATGCCTTTTCCAAGCCCACCGCTCCGTCGGATTCGATTTCCACGGAATAGCCGCTTAATTCCAAATAATCTTTTTCCAACTGTGCAATGGCTTCTTCGTCTTCAATAATTAAAATCTTATTCATCCCAATTTTCCTCGTATTTTCTTAATACAAAATACATGGTGGTTCCTTCTTTCTCCTTGCTGGTTGCCCAAATCTTTCCACCATGATCTTCAATGATTTTTTGAACAATGGAAAGTCCGATTCCGCTTCCGCGAATGGAAGAATTTCGTGACACGTCTCCTCGATACATTCGATCAAAAATATAGGGTAAATCCTTTACCGCGATTCCTCTTCCGTCGTCTTCGATTTCAATCTGAACAAAATCTCCCACATCCAAAAGACGAATCTGTATCAGTCCGGAATCCTTTCCCATATACTTTACGGAGTTTGAAATGATGTTATGAATCACTCGCTTTAACTGCTCCGGATCCGCGATTACAAGTACCTGAGAATCCACTCCGTTATAGTAGTTTAGTTTAATATTATGAAATCCATAAAGAAATCGGACAGATTTAACTTTTCAAAATTATAGGGGATGCGATTCGTATCAATCTTTGAATAAATGGTAAGCTCGTTAAGGAGCGTATTCATCTCTCCCGCTTTATTATAGATGGTCTTTATGTAAGAAAGTTGTTTCTCCGGTGTGGATGCCACTCCGTCCATTAAGCCTTCCGCATATCCTTGGATGGCGGTGAGGGGTGTTTTTAAATCGTGAGCGATGTTGGAAATCAACTGCTTTTCATTATTCTCTGCTTCGATTTTTTCCACCGCGTTTTCTTTTAAACGAACTCGCATGGATTCTAAAGCCTGTGCCACTTCGGAAAACTCATCCTCACCGCGGGTATCGATTTGAACATCCAAGTTTCCTTCTTTCATGTTTTCCGCGATGTTTTTTAACTGATTGATGCGATGTACAATACTGCCGTAAATCCAGGCAATTAAAATCACCGCCGTAAAAAACAAAATAACAATCATGGAAGAGCCGATATCCGGAGTAATAAATCCGAAAATATTTTCTCCGTGAAATCTGGCCGCTACCAGAGTCACTCCCGCAAACATCAAAATCGGAACAAATAATATAATGAAAAAAGATATGATAAGTCGATCCCGAAGTTTCATAAGCGAACAATCCTCATTACCAAACTTTGACTACAAAAAAAGCCGTAAGGGCGAACCCCCTACGGCCTTAATTATAACATAATATGCTATCTTACAAATATTTTTTCAAATCAGAAACCTTATCAAGCGCTTCCCAAGGAAGGTTCAAATCGTTTCTTCCGAAATGTCCGTAAGCAGCGGTCTGCTTGTAGATCGGACGACGAAGATCAAGCATCTTGATGATTCCTGCAGGGCGAAGATCGAAGTTCTCACGAACGATCTCAACAAGCTTCTCGCTGTCTAACTTTCCTGTTCCGAAAGTATCTACGTTAATAGAAGTCGGTTCAGCAACACCGATAGCGTAAGAAAGCTGGATTTCGCACTTATCAGCAAGACCTGCAGCAACTAAGTTCTTTGCAACGTAACGAGCTGCATAAGCTGCGGAACGGTCTACCTTTGTGCAGTCCTTTCCAGAGAAAGCACCGCCGCCATGACGAGCCATACCACCGTAAGTATCAACGATGATCTTTCTTCCTGTAAGACCTGCATCACCGTGAGGTCCACCGATAACGAAACGGCCGGTTGGGTTGATGTAGAAACGTGTCTTATCATCGATTAATTCCTTCGGAAGAACCGGATCAAAGACATACTTCTTAATGTCTTCATGAATCTGTTCCTGAGTTACATCCTCATCATGCTGAGTAGAAAGAACGACAGCCTCTAATCTCTTAGGAGCACCGTTTTCATCATACTCTACGGAAACCTGAGTTTTTCCGTCCGGACGAAGATACTTTAACGTTCCGTTCCCAAAGAAATCGGATACGGCATGTATTCGTCAGTCTCGTTGGTTGCATAACCAAACATCATACCCTGATCGCCTGCACCGGTATCAAGATCATCTTTTAAAGATCCCTCTTTTGCCTCTAATGCCTTATCAACACCCATAGCGATATCAGCTGACTGCTGATCAAGTGCTACCATAACTGCACATGTGTTTCCGTCGAATCCGGTCTTTGCATCGTTATAACCGATTTCGTTAACGGTTTCACGTACGATAGAAGGAATATCAAGCTGTGCCTTTGTGGTGATTTCTCCTGTAACAAGAACAAATCCGGTACAAGCAGCAGACTCACAAGCAACACGGCTCATTGGATCCTGTGCCATACATGCATCCAAAATCGCATCAGAAATCGCATCGCAGACTTTGTCAGGATGTCCTTCTGTTACGGACTCGGAAGTAAATAATAATTTTTCCATTTTAGTTCCTTTCCGGCCAAGGGCCATTTCCTAATAATAAAAAAATCCGCTTCAAGCGGATTCTTCGTCTAAGACTTAAAATCCCTTATTGTTCGATGACAAGTTCGCTCAGGTGGGCACCTTCCAAAAATGGGGTTGCCGTGGTTTCATCGGTCCTATGTACCTCCACCACTCTGAATAAGAGAACATCTATATGAAATTTTATTTCTCAGACTTAACGTCATAAGGTAATTTAACCGATAGAATTTCCTTTGTCAATAACCCCACCTTTAGATTCATACAAATAAGAAAAAATGTCTACGGAAACGATTGCATTAGGAATCCTTTTCCTTATATAATAGGTGTAGTTTTAAGGATTGGGGAAATAGACCATGGTCATTAATGTTAAAATTGAAAATCTTTCACCCGGCGACATTGTCGCAAAAGACATTGTCACAAAAGCCGGAAATGAAGTGGCAAAGGCAGGAAGCGTTCTTTCCGACCCACTGATTAAACGATTAAAGTTTTACGGATTTGAATCCGTAGCCATAGAAGAAAGCGAATCGGTAGAACTTTCGGAATTGGATCCGGAACTGGCGGCATTAATATCAGTCTCCTCGCCGGATGCTCAAATTTCCGAATTGGTGGAAGAGGCAAAAGAGGAGGAAGAAAAAGAGGAAAAGCCGGCTCCTACACCGCCTCCAAAAAAAGCGGAACGTCCCAACGAAACCATCTCTTATTCCAACCGTTTGAAAGCGGCTCCTGAATATCAGGATTTCCAGATCGGTTATTCAAAAGCTCTCGTCACATTAGAGCAGACCTTTATCGATATCATCGAACACGACGGAAAAAACTATTCCCGTCGCGCTCTAATCGATGCATTGGAACCTTTATTTAGCGGAAAGACTTCTCTGGACATCTTAACCTATATCCAGAACATGCAGGGAAATGACGACAGCGTCTATGCTCATTCCGTAAACGTGGCACTGGTATCCCGCGCCATCGGGAAGTGGCTTAAGATGGGTCACGACGATTTGGATGATTTGACCTTGGCAGGTTTGTTACACGACATCGGAAAATGTAACGTTCCGCCTGAGATTTTAAATAAGGCCGGAAAGCTAACGGACGAAGAATTTGATTTAATTAAAAAGCATCCGTTGGACGGACGAAAGATGTTAAAGCAGTGTCCGGAAATGGATTCCAGATATTTAAATGCCGCACTGCAGCATCACGAACGAAGCGACGGGACCGGATATCCCAGAGGGCTTGACGATGATGAAATTGATGACTTTGCAGCCATCGTTGCCATCGCCGATGTGTATGACGCCATGACAGCTACCCGTGTTTACCGAAGTGCCATGTCACCTTTTGAAGTTATCGCCGCATTCGAGCGAGACGGATTATCAAAGTATCGCACCGGCTACATCTTAACCTTCTTAAAAAAGATGGCGGAGGCATATCAGAACAGCCTTGTACTTTTAAGTGACGGACGCCGCGGACGTGTTATCTACACACATAAGCATCACTTATCCATGCCGATTGTGGAATTACCGGACAAGTCACTGGTAGATCTAGTGGAACACCGCGACATTCATATCGTATCTATTTTGTAAGTTATATGACTAAAAAAATCTCAAATGCTTTTTCATCGCGTGCCAAAGAAGCACGCTACATGAAAAACATTTGAGATTTTTTATATAATCTTCTCTAATAAAAAATTCTACGTTTTTTCTAATCTATGAAACTCTAAGTATAAATTTCCGAATATCTCGTTCGTTGTCCACCAGTTCGATGTCCGCGCCCAACTTCTGAAGTTTCTTATCAAAGTCTTCATATCCGCGGAGGATGTAGTGGATATCATCTACCACCGTTACGCCGTCTTCTGCGGAAAGTCCTGCAACAACCAATGCCGCTCCGGCGCGAAGATCCGGTGCTGCCACACGAGCTCCTGCATATTTTTCAACACCGGTAATAATGGCGATGTTACTTTCCACCTGAATCTGGGCACCCATACGGGTAAGTTCGTTTACATATTTGAAGCGATTTTCAAAGATGGATTCCGTTACCGTGGAAGTTCCCTTTGCCAATCCCAAAACCGCCGCCATCTGAGGCTGCATGTCCGTAGGAAATCCCGGATAAGGTAACGTGGTTACGGATGTACGCTGTAATTCGATATCCGTAGCAAACACACGAATGGCATCATCGTATTCAAAGATTTTACATCCTGCATCCATAAGTTTCGCTGAGGTAGCTTCCAAATGCTTGGGGATTACATTTTTAATTAAAATATCACCGTGAGTCGCTGCTGCCGCACACATAAATGTACCGGCTTCAATCTGATCCGGAATAACGGAATATTCCGTTCCGTGAAGACGCTCCACACCAACCACACGAATCACATCGGTACCTGCACCACGAATGTTGGCACCCATGCTGTTTAAGAAATTGGCAACATCAACAACATGCGGCTCTTTTGCAGCATTTTCGATGATGGTCTTTCCTTCTGCAAGGGATGCTGTCATCATAATGTTGATGGTAGCTCCGACGGAAACCTTATCCATATAAATATGACTTCCAATCAATGCCTCCGCATCTGCAGATACAAGTCCATACTTGGTATCCACGGTTGCGCCCAGTGCTCTAAATCCCTTTAAATGCAAATCGATGGGGCGAGCGCCGATGGCACATCCTCCCGGAAGAGCCACCTCTGCCTTTTTGTATTTTCCCAATAATGCACCCAACAAATAATAGGATGCACGAATCTTTTTAATATAATCATAGTCGATGCTGAATCCACCAATGGTCGAACCATTGATAATTACGGTGTGGCGATCGATTCGCTCCACCTTCGCACCAATATCCATAATGGCGTCAAGCATAACGTTTACGTCTTTTACGTCCGGAAGATTCTCAATCTTCACATCGTTATCCGTCATGATTGCTGCAGCAATAATCGCCAAAGCGGCATTCTTTGCACCGCCGATTTCTACAGCTCCATTTAACGGCTTTCCGCCTTTGATAACAAACTGCTCCATTTCGTACCTCGTTGTACCATACACATATTCCGTTGTATTATACATCAGACTTATTCCGGAGACAAGTTATCTACAAAACCACCTCATAATCGTAGGTTTTGAGGTTTGCTTTTAACGTTACAGACGCCTGCTTACCGGCCCAGGTAATTTCAATGTTCTTTCCATTTGACGCAAAATCCATCGTCGCATCCTCAGAAAACGCAGGATGTGTATTTCGAAGTCGCATAAGCTCCAACTGTTTTTGAACCACCGGCTTCTTTAGACGTTCATTTACCTCAGTCAAAGAAAGGTTTGTACGGTTGATTTCTTTATGGCCACCTTCGCCTGCACGCTTTACTGCCTCGTGATCGTTTACACCTGCAAACAAATCCAAATACCAAACCTGTGGCTTACCCGGCATAAACATCTGAATGGCACGAGCAAGAAGCATCTTTTTATCATCTTCCCCAAGGGCAGAATAATAGGTCGCATTCACCTGATAATACACATTCTTTGCTCCGTGAAGATCCTTCACATAACCGCCGCGGGAAACAACAGTATCGATTAAGTTTTGAATTCGTTCGTCAGGAAGAAGTCCCTTTAAATCCAAAAGCGGAATTCCATCGTGGCAACCAAGCATGTTTACCACAGAAAATTTTTTTGTGCAGATTTCCTCTGCCCAATTCTTTAAATGACTTCCGTCTCCGCTTTCCAGTGCGTCGATCATTAGTCCCGGCAAAAAAAAGTCATAGGTCATATAGCCTTCCTTTGCAACCTGCTCATAGCGGCCTTCACCGTAAGACGCGTGAATCTCCGGCAAAAACGAAAGCTCATATTTATCTGCGATTTTCTGAAGGCGCTTTAAAATCTCCCATGTCTGCGGTTCATTAAAGAAATTCTTTTTCCCAACTTCCTTTGACGCATACGCAAAGGCATCCAAACGTACGATTGCAGCGCCGTAGGAAGAAAGCTTCTTTAATGTCTCATCATAAAATTCCCAAACCAGCTCGCTTCGGATGTTCAAATCCATTTGTCCGAGGTATTTGGTTTCGCCTTTTTCTTCCCAAACCTTTTGATAAAAGGTATTCCAGTACGGCACCTTTGTTCCGTCCGAAAATTCAAGCATCAGAATCGGAAGTCCCGGCTTACGGAAGAACATATCTTTAATAAGTTCCTCCTCCGGCTGAATATAGCCTTCCTCTGTCATAGTGCCGCACCCTTCCCAAAAGGCATTCCAATTAATAAAGAAATCCGCATACTTGGAAGACGTTCCGTTTTTGATCAAATCCTGAAACTGTGGTGACAATACAGATGCATGATTTAAGATAAAATCCAGCTTCAAGTCAATGCCCATATCCATAAGATTCTGCAAATCTTCTCTGGTGGCCAAAGACTCTTCCAAATCATAATCCTGTACAGAAAAGCCTCTGTCCAAATCTGTATGGAACATACTCGGCAAAATATAAAAGGATTGGATTGCATCCTTAAATTCTTCTTTTTTCAAAATCTCAACAATGTCGGAAAGTTTTCCACCCATACTGTCAGGGTAGGCATTTAGCATTGTTCCGCGATTCATATGTATATCCTCCAAAATTCGCCGGCTGATTCGATCGGCGTATTTACTGTTTCTACTTTTATTGCAATCCCATAACGGATTTGTATTCATCATAGGTCATCAATTCACCCGATTTGCTTACGATGATTTTTGCTTTATGGGCCTGAGCTTTTAACATTTCCTGTTCAAAGTTAAGCACCATCATTACAAACGGACTGTCCACAGCGCCGTCACGATTTCTCGCGCGACGATGCGCAAGGGTTTCTTCCGGTGTTGAATTTAAAAGAACCGGAATATCCACCTCAGACAAATGATCGCTGTTTCCGTGAGTCCACTCCAAAAATACAATTTCGGTATCCGAAAAATCCACATCGTCATACCACAGCTCTTCCGGAGTTCTTCCCATGCGCTTCAAAGAAACAGTTTTTTCGCCCTCTTTAAAATTCTTTAAAATCTGATCTACTTTTTCAAAATCAATTTCATCCTGTGAACCCAAGTACGCTTTTAACGCTTCCTCGCCACCTTCTTTGTAGCGTTTCTCGCGCATCGCATCGTTTTCACTCGGAATTATATGCGGATAATTGTCACCGCTTAATACATAACTTTTTCTTCCGTCTTCTGTCATCATAAAAGAAAGAAGTGACGCAATCTCAGACTTACCTACGCCGCTTCCGCCGCAGACACATACCACGATTTTCTTCTGCCCTTTTTCTTCCAGTGATACGATTTCATCCTTCAATTTTGGGAAGATTAATTCTGCCTTTTTTACATGGTCCTCCCCAATGCAAATCTTATCTCCGGGCATATCGCCATGTGGTATATTTTCATATTTTTTCAAATCGCTCATCTCGCAATCTCCTTTCTTTTTCAATCTATTCCTCCACAGCACATCTGTGTTAAAATAATGCCATGGGTTTTGTACATGTTTATTTAAAAAATATTAATGAATATAACGAATCAGATCTAGACCGCTTTCTTCCAATGGTTTCTCCCGCACGCCTTCCTATTTTGCAAAACAGAAAGCAATGGAAAGACAAGCTCCGGGGTGCCTTTTGTGAAATCATGCTTTGGGAAGGCTTAAAAAATCTTGGCTTTGATTTATCCGAATTAGCGGTTTCCTATGATACCGCAAAGCCATCTCTTTACGATCCCTTTGCCAAAAAGTTAGTGGAAAAAACCGGTATGGATCCATCAGCTGCTGCCGTTGGTATCGATTTTTCCTTCTCCCATTCCGGAGACTTTTGCGCCTGTGCGATTTCCGATTTCAAAGTCGGCATCGACATCCAGGAAAAAACCGACCGCATGCCTCTTACATCTTCTCATGTCTTTACAGAAAAAGAAGCTTTGGCCGTTTCATCCGCAGAGGATTTCCTTCGCTATTGGACCTGCAAAGAAAGTTTTATCAAGTGCGTCTATCCGGAAAAGGCAATGCTTACTTCCGTAGAGTTGGATTTTGCAGACCCCATCCATCCCATCACAAACCGAGGGGACAAAGAAGCTTTTTTCTTTACAACCAAACGGGTAAACGAAAACTATATGCTGAGCTTTTGTACAAAAGCCAGCGAAGGCTACTCTTACAACTTCACCGAATTATAACTTACAAAGACCCTCTGTCTACAATGGAAAAGTCCAGGCAAATCTGCTGTGTAGCCATATCGCCCTTCATCTGTTCCAACAACAGTCCTGCGGCACGGAGTCCGCATTCGTGGAAGTATAAATGCGCAGACGTAAGTGGGACCTCAATATAGCGATCCATCCAAAAATCATCCACACCGGCCACACCGATATCTTTTCCAACCGTTTTTCCGGCATTACGGATT
>CAJOGB010000053.1 GCA_905233835.1 uncultured Lachnospiraceae bacterium | reverse complement strand
AACTGGAAGAAATGTTTGGCGTACGTTCCAAATACACCACGTTACAATGCTGTTTTAAGTAATCAAACTTGCCCACCCAGTCGGATCCTAAGACAAAGGTATCAATTCCATACTTTTGAATGTCTTCGATTTTCTGACCGTCGTGATCCTCCACGATAATCTCGTCCGCAAATCCGGTGGCTTTTACGTTTTCAATTCGTGTCATAATGGGATCAATGAGATTTAATTTTCCGCGCATCTCATCAAAGTGCTCGGTAGTAACACCAACGATAAGATAATCTCCCAATTCTTTGGCACGTTGTAAAATTCTATAATGGCCTTCATGAAATAAATCAAAGGATCCGTAGGTAATTACTTTTTTCATAATCTTCTCCCCGCAATGTACTTCATCGCGTCGTTTTGTTATCTCGTTGCCAATGGAAGTCTCTCAAAAGGATACTGTGGCAAATACTCATCATTAAATCGCTCAATGGGATTTGTGATTCCCATTTCTTTTAACTGTGCTTCGATTTCCCGATAGTAAACATTACAAATAAATATTGCAGTATCCTTTGGCAATGCTTTTAACTCCTCGGGGTTTTTCACTTCCAATCCTTCAAAGTTCTTTCCCCAATTTGCGGAGTTATTATCGCAAGTATATAGCGGCGGATACTGATCACCATAGTTTAGCATGTAGTTTCGGCACATATTTCCCGCGCCAAACAGTACCCTGGATGAATACTTCGCAATGGTTTTTTCCATTTCAAACTGCCAAAGAAAATAATTCCCCATCTCTTTTGCATAGGATAAAAAACTCGGTTTTAAGAGAGGCGAAACTGCCTTGGCGCTGTCTGCGTACTCAAGCACCACATCGCCGTCAAATCCGGATGCACGTACTCCTCGAACCAGATTGGTCCAATCCACGTTACATCCCTTTAATGATGCGGAGGTAAACGGTAATAATCTTGCATCCTGCTCTCCATCATTATCGGATAACAACACCGCATCCACATCATCTTTTAATGCCGTCAAAAATTCATACGGATTCTGTCCGCAAAGATTCATATTAGAAAAATTAAAGGCAAACCCAAAGCAAGCTTCTTCCGTTCCCCTCAACTCTGTTAGTGAAGTTCTCACCTCATCGGCATCAGAAAACTTTCCCCGGACAAAATGTCCATTTATGTTTTTACACTGATTTTCCAACAGAATCTTTACGTGATGTTCTCTTGTAATCGGAAGTAACGACAAGTAAAACTCTTTATCATCCCCATCCCCGATGCATACCGGTGGAACAATCAGTTTTTCAATTCCATACTTTCCGCAAAGCTTTATACTTTCTTTTGCAAGCACTCGAATGGTTTCAATTAAATCTTTACGTTTAGAATTCTTTGAAAGTGATGGAGCCTTTGCCAAAGAAACTTTTAATCCATTTTTCACAGCACACTCCAAGATAGGCGATGCACACTCTACCAGACGCATCGGATCTTCCGCTACGCGAGTCAAGAAATCTCTTTTAAAATCAGTCTTCCCCAGTCTCTCCAGCACATGAGCAGGACAGACCATATCCAAATCAAGGTATACGTTTTCAAAATCTGCTGTTTGCAAATCGTTGAATCCCTGTTTTGGATGTTCATATGCAACTATTCCCTGTATTGAAGATAGCAGTCTCATTTCCCCTTCATCTTTCTATCATAAGATACGTTCAAATTTTCCAATCGCGAACTCTCCAAACCATGGAAGAGCGAACTCCAACACACCACTTTGATCGCTCATAACCACGCCTGCCTTTAACAATCGATTACGATAGGGATTAAACTGATTGCTTGAATAATTCAGTTTTTCCCTTATTTGCATTACTTCATTTGTATTTAATTCTCCCATAGCGATTACAACCTGTCTATCTTTTGCCGACAGTTCCGTCCAAATTTTCTGATAGGAAAATTCATACAGGTATTCCTTTGCTTTTTTTAAAGCCAACCGCATATCACTTGCATTTTCCCATGCAAAATACCCTATCGTTTGAAAAGCAAAAGAATAACCTCTTGTTTCTTTTGCCAACTGCATTGCCTCATTCATAGGAAGTTTCAGCGTTTTGACATAATTCTCCGCCATTGCGTTTATTAAAAGCGGAGACAACACCGTTCTTGGTGCTCTTTCCAAAAAAGTCATGCCCTCAGCGTTTCGGAGGCTATCAATATTTTTATATAATCCGGATAACAGCAAAAACACCGGCAAATCTTCCCGCAGAAACAACTGGTATGCACTCGCAAAGATTCTCATTTCCTTCGAATTAGAAACTTCGTCAATTGTGACTAATACACGTTGTTTCCGTTTTTTAATCTCTTTTAATATTTTGTTTAAAGCCACTTCTATATCAAATATTTGAGGCTCACCTTGGATTTCCATACCCAGCCCAAATGCAGAAAGATTGATTTTGGCTTCCTTTATCCATGCGCTGGTTTTTCTGTTGCTTGTCAATTTTGCTGCTAAACTGTTCAAAAGATTCCGTTGTGAATTTAGATTTACAACAATCCAGTCGTCCTTCGCCTCAAACACATTGGCTATCGTTGTTAAAAAAACTGTTTTTCCCGATCCACGTATTCCTGTAATCAAATTCAAATAATTTGATGGTCTGTCAGAAGAAAACTCGCTGACAATTCTTTCCAGCTGTGCATTTCTCTCTATTTTTTCAATCGGAGATTGGCCGAAAACAAGTGTATATGGGTTAGACATCTTCTATTCCTCCAAAAAGTCACTTCCAAGATCAAACCTTTTACTGTCTGTATACTTTTACTGTTCTTTTACTGTTGTATATATTTTACTGTCGCTTTACTGTTCTGTCAATTTATCAGTTTTTGGTCAATTAATGCTTTTAACTTACTGGAGCTTGTAGATTCCGTATACGGGAAGAACACCATATCCACGCCGTGTTCCTCCAAAAACTGTTTCTCTGCTTCCCAAGACGGATCGTTTGCATAATCGCTTCCGGAAAACTGCACGTCAAATCCGTACATCTTCCACGCATCTCGGGTGCCTCCGAAGTTTGGTGGAATCTTTACCACTTCATCCACATATTTGCATGCTTCCAGCATTGCCTTACGATCCTCAAAAGGGACAAAAGGCTCCGTCTTTTTATAAAGACGAACCCCCTCATCCGTCACGAGCCCAACGATTAAATAGTCGCACTGCTCTTTTGCTAACTTAAACTTTTCCAAATGTCCCACATGGAAAAGATCAAATACACCGGCGATGTAACCGATATGATACTTCTTTTTCGTCGTTTCAGAAGGTCCTTTTTTGTCCACCTCACTGTTGTGCATCGCTTCTGCTCCGCTTCTTCTTTCTCGCACGTACTGCTGGCTGGGATCAAAGATGCCATAATCCTTTACCCCCAGCTCTTCCAACTGGTTCATAACGGACAAGAAGTTTTTAATGCAAACGATGACACGATAACTTCCGGGCTCGAAGTCTTTTAAAATCTCGGCACCGTATATTTTTACACCGTAAAATTCCTCACCATGTTTATCTTTTCGGTTATCAATCACCGCCGCCACATCATAGTCGCCGCCATACATCTGCATAAACTGTTTTGCAAACTGTCCGCTGCCGAATACAATGACTTTTTTATTTTCCAATCCTTTAAAAAGATTTACGAATTTCTGCATATATTCTTCCGCAGAAAAATTCATACGAAGGCGATTGGAATATACTTTATTTCCATCATAGCGCATCTTGGAAAAATAGGGAGCCATTTCTTTTTCTTTGCGAAGCTTATTTATAAAGTCCCACTCCATGGACTGCCACTTGGAGAGTTTTTCAAAGATTCCGTATCGTTTGTATAAATCTTCCATGGTATACTTTTCGCACTTTGCAACCGCAGGTCCCATAGAACTTACTGCTCGCCAAATCGTCATATTGGCAGGATAGTTTTCGATAGCAAACTCCTGGTCAAAGAAAACAAACTTTCCATCCACATAGAATGCATTTAACGGTACCAAATCCGGATAACCTTTTTCCAAAAGAATTCCTTCCCCGTCTCCCGCATCTTCGGATGCATGGTCGGAAGAAGAACGTATGAGCTTTACAAACTCATCTAACTTTTCTACAAAAGCATCCTCATCCTTTAATGCCAATTCTTTTAAATATGCCTGTGCCGTGGGTGC
Source organism: uncultured Lachnospiraceae bacterium (assembly GCA_905233835.1). Lineage (GTDB taxonomy): Bacteria > Bacillota > Clostridia > Lachnospirales > Lachnospiraceae > JAILEN01. The sequence continues at coordinate 2,696 of CAJOGB010000053.1, read as the reverse complement.
CATTAGGTATGGCATCTTGATGCATCTGTTATCTTTCATTTCCATGGTCACTGTTTTGACGCCATGGTCATTTAACTCTTCTGCGATTTGAAGCATATTGCGAAGTTTTTCCACCCCTTCCGGATACACAGGAAGTTTCTCCACACTTTCGCCAAGCGTTTTTCCATCTGCATTTTGTTTTCCATAAATCACAGTAAAGAAAGAATCTTCTTTTGATCGACCCATGGAACTGGTTACCTGAAGCACATCTAAGCTGTCCCCTTCAAAGGTACAATCAAACAAGAACGCATTTACCATGGAATGCAGCATATGGTTTTTCTGAAGAGAGTTATAAATAAATTCCTCCTCCAAGAACACGGTATCCGCATGATGATAGGTTGGAAGAACGCGAATAGAGAAATCCTCATTGGATTCATAATCATCGCGCAGAAGAATTTGTACATTTTCAATATTTGGAAAAACAGAATAATTCTGATGGTGCAGTCCGCAATCATCCAACATATCTATCAGCGACTGTCTGTCATAGCATTTTCCAACAAACGCATCTTCCTTTTTACTATAGGCTCTTCGGTAATCCTCAATACCGTCAAAAATATTCTTTGTATAAGGGTCCCGGTCTCCAAAGAAATACCGTGTACCGAAACGATTGTTAAACCCAAGAAGCATGTGTCCGTCCTGTTTTAACATCTCAGAAAGACTCTTTAACGCAGCCGCCACATCCGATAAAATCTCCAAGGATTCGATGGCGATGATGTAATCATATTTCTCACCACCGGATACTATCTCCTCAGCTCCGATGCACACTACATCCATCCCATCGCTAAGCATCTCAAAAACAGCATCCGATTCTTCTCCCACATAAAGGCACTTTGCCCCTCCTTTAAACGGATACCATTTCAATATTCCTTTTTGGATTTCTCTGATATTCTCGTCAATCCCCACGTTATTATTCTCCTATATCTTTTATAGATTTATAAAAACATTGCAGCATATAAAGGCGCTGTAACTATACCGTTTTCATCTATTCCCATGTTTCCATCCACAAACTTATATGCGACATCAATCTCAGGATGTTTCTTTTTTACGTTAATCAGAGATGTTGCCTTTGCGTTAGAACTTTTTATTTCAATAGGAACAACGGCTCCGTCTCTTTGAATCAGTATATCAATTTCCTTTTGGCTTTTTTCATTTTTATAAAAGAATATGTCATATCCTTTTTTATACAAAATATTCGCAATCGCCGTCTCGTATAATCCACCTTTTGTATTTCCGGAGAAAGTATTCTCCACGATTTGTTGCTTCATCGAGAAATCCCGCATCGCAATCAGTAAAGATAAATCACTTACATACAGTCGAAAAAAGTCATCCCTAGCATAATCATTTAAATCATACTTTATATCGGTAACGCGTTTACAAACAGATACTATGTCCGCTCTTAAAAGCCATTCCACACTGGAATAATACTTCTGCGCGCGTCCACCTTTTTCCACTTCTTTATATTGAAACTTATGGTTCTCCTTATCTAATAGTTGCTTTCCTAAAGACAAACAGCACTTCTCTGCTTTTATCTTTTCCTCAGCATTGGCATAATGGCCGATATCATACTGATATCCCATTAAAAGATTTCGTTGAATCTTATCTACATCCCGGAAATCCTGTGAACTAATATATGAATTCACCGCCTCCGGCATTCCTCCAGTAGCAATATACTCACGGAAATATTTCATCATCTGATTATGCACATTTTCCGGTATTGTTTTTACATTCAAAAAACATTTTTGGACAGCTTCTATCATCTCTCCGGAAATATTTCTATTCCAAAGATACTCTTCAAAATCAAGTCCATACATTTTTATATAGTCCACATAGCCCACCGGATAGGACGATGCGCGATTATAATCAATGCCCAAAAGAGAACCAGATACAATCACGTCATATCTTTGGTCAATCGTCCAAAACTTCAAAGAAGTAATTGCTTCCGGGCATTCTTGAATTTCATCCAAAAAAATCAACGTATTCTGTGGATGAATCTTTTTATCCGGAAAGCGAAATCGAAGTGCCATTATTAAAGTATCTACATCCAAATCTCCAGAGAAAATCTCCTTTGCACTCGGCATTTCTTTAAAATTAATCTCCAGCATTTCTTTATATGCCGTTTTCCCGAAATACTCAATGACATAAGTCTTCCCCACTTGGCGTGCTCCCTGCACTACAAGGCATTTTTTATCTTTCCTATTCTTCCATTCGCGTAGTTTGTAGAGCACTTTTCTCTGTAACATGACTTAAAACCTTTCTATTTTCATCTTATTACAGCATTATTTTATACCAAAAATGTCCACCCATCAACATTTTTGGTATAAAAAATGTTGATGGGTGGACATTTTCACATTTTATATCCCTTTCCAATCAAATTCTAAGCGATCGATATCACACATCTTAAAATGTAAAAGTTTTCCTCTCTCGAATTATTCGAGACTGTGGGGATCATTTCATTCTCAATCCTCATCGTCTTCAAGAATATACTCACTTTTCCCAAACAATACCTTCATATAATCGCTTCGCGAGAACAGCACTCTTGCAACCTCGATCACATCACCGTGGATTCTGTAAAATGCCATATACTCCTTAAATGTCACATAATACAGACCCGTAAACTCGCCCATGTATGTGAGCGGACTACCTGTCTTAGGATACTT
>CAJOGB010000052.1 GCA_905233835.1 uncultured Lachnospiraceae bacterium | reverse complement strand
TAGCGCACATGTCCCACACCGATATTTCCGTGAGCGGAAGATAAAGTGTCTTTTGTAAATACCTCACTTACCAGTCCCATTCCCTTTTTAGTGGAAATGTTTCCCTTCGGTCCGTCGGTATCGGAAACCGACATTCCCGCCGACTCCTGGCCTCTGTGTTGCAAAGCGATTAAACCGTAGTAAATGTCCTCTGCTACTTCCTCTCCAATGGGTGCATAAATTCCAAATACACCGCATTCCTCATGAAGCTTATCAAAATCCAAATTCAAAACGAAAACTCCTTTTCATTTGCCAACAAAAAAAGGCACTTCGAGCTTAAACTCGAAGCGCCTTTGCTTCACGAAGAATTATACTTCTATCGTGAAGAGAAGTCAAATGAACATTTACTCACTATTCTACATCCTGAAGTGCATCATAGTTTTCTTCACCGGTACGAATCTTTACGACACGGCTAACCGGATATACAAAGATTTTTCCGTCGCCGATCTTTCCGGTATAAAGAGCTTTCTTTGCTGCCTCGATGACCGCATCTACAGGAATCTTAAGTAAGGTCATATCCATCTCAACTCCACGATACATCTGGCCGGCACCCTTATGGATACCACATCCTGTAACCTGAGTTACGGTAATACCGGTTACACCAAGTTCGTTTAATGCTTTCTTAATCTTATCGTAGCGAGAAAGCTTTGTAATAATAACGATTTTGTTAATCGGTGATTCCAAAGGAGTTCCGGATACGGTAGCGGACATATTCTGTACCGGTACGCTCGCCTTTTTCATCGCTTCGGAAGCTGCTTCGTATTCGCTGATTCCTAAAGATGTATTTTCATTTGTAAGCATAGACGCTTCTGTCATATCTACGATGGAGAAGCCTGCATATGCAGATGATAAACCATGTTCCATGGTATCCAAACCTTCGATTTCCTCTTCTTCGGAAACACGAAGACCAAAAACTAATTTAATCAAAGTAAATACCACTGTCATGGTAAGTACGGTCCAAGCTGCTACGGATACAAATCCCAAGAACTGGATTCCGAGAAGCTTAAATCCGCCGCCGTAGAAAAGTCCTACCAAAGAGTCATTTCCCGGAGCCTTTGTGGTAGCAAAAAGTCCGGTTGCCAAAGTTCCCCAGATACCGTTTAACATATGTACTGCAACAGCACCAACCGGATCATCAATATGAAGTTTGTAATCCAAGAACCATACACCAAAGCAAACCAAAAGTCCTGCCACGGCACCGATAACGATAGCACCGAAAGCGTCGGTTACATCACAAGGAGCAGTGATAGCTACAAGTCCTGCCAAAGAAGCATTTAAGCACATGGAAACATCCGGCTTACCGTATTTTACCCATGTAAATACCATACAAACAACGGTTGCAACGGAAGGAGCAATTGTTGTAGTTACAAATACGCTTGCCAACTGATCTACGGATGTACAAGCAGCACCGTTAAATCCATACCAACCAAGCCAAAGAATAAATACACCCAAGGCTCCGATTACGATGTTATGTCCCGGGAAAGCATTTACCTTTACTACTTTTCCACTCTTATCTCTTTCAAACTTACCGATACGAGGGCCAACCATTAAAGCACCAACCAAGGCTGCAATACCGCCTACCATATGGATGGCACAGCTTCCCGCAAAATCATGAAAGCCCATCTGAGCAAGCCAGCCGCCGCCCCAAATCCAGTGTGCTTCAATGGGATAAATCAAAGCGGAAATCACACCGGAGTATACGCAGTAGCTTAAGAACTTGGTACGCTCTGCCATAGCACCGGAAACAATGGTTGCTGTGGTTGCACAGAATACTAAGTTGAAAATGAAGTTTGACCAATCAAAACTTCCGTAGCCGGTAAAGATATCAAATCCCGGCTTACCGATAAATCCAAATAAGTCTTCTCCTAACAAAAGGCCAAATCCGATTAAAATAAACACACAACATCCGATACAAAAATCCATTAAGTTTTTCATCAAGATGTTGCCCGCATTTTTTGCTCTGGTAAAACCTGTCTCTACCATGGCAAATCCTGCCTGCATCCAAAATACCAGTGCGGCGCCGATCAAAAACCAAACGCCGAACAACTCACCTCGAAAGAGTTCCATCATTTCTTCCATAACATTTACCTCCTTATTATAAAAAAACAGCCACCCCACCAAAGCTTCCACGCCTTTGTGGGATGACTGTTATTTCTTAAATTTATCGTACCGGGGACAGCTCTGCTGCCTCCCTTATATTTAATATACTGAGAATAATAATTTTCCGTAGCTTGGATATGGCCAGCACTCTTCGGAAGTAAGCATCTCTGCTTCATCCACATGCTTTCTTAAATGTTCCATCTTTGGAAGTACATCATCACGGATAGCTTCGGAAACTTTTACCACATCATCCATATCTTTGATGTTTTCCAAAGCTTCTTCCAAATCTCTTACTCTCTCTAAAATGTAATCCGTAAGCTCGGATAACCGCTCCATTGTAGATATCTCATAGTTGCATTTTACGTTTGCACTTACAGACTTCATAAGAGAAGTGGTCTTAGCCAGTCTCTGTAAATAATGCTCGATAGCAGGTAAATAACTCTTCCGCACCATATCCACCATGGTAAGGCCTTCGATATTTACGGTCTTGTTGTAATTTTCCAACATGATTTCACATCTGGATTCCAACTCTGTCTTTGTAAATACCTTGTGCTCGGTAAGCATCTTTACATTCTTTTCATCCAAAAGATGTGGCATTGCATCGGCAGTGGTCTTTAAGTTTAAAAGACCTCTTTTTTCTGTTGCCTCTTTTACCCATTCATCGCTGTAACCATTACCGTTGAATAAAATTCTTTCATGCTTTTTGATGGTTTCTTTGATTAAATCATGAAGTTCGCTTTCAAAATCTTTTGCACCTTCCAAACGATCTGCGAACTGCTTTAAGCTTTCCGCTACCGCTGCATTTAACATAATGTTGCAGCAGGCGATGGAATTGGAAGATCCCAAAGATCTAAACTCAAATTTATTACCGGTAAAGGCAAAAGGTGAAGTACGGTTTCTGTCAGTGGTATCTCTTGAAAATCTCGGAAGTGAATGAACACCAAGTTTCATGATTACCTTTTCCTGTCCTTCATATGGAGTATCATTTTTGATTGAATCTAAAATTGCGCTTAACTCATCTCCAAGGAAGATAGAAATAATTGCAGGCGGTGCTTCGTTTGCACCAAGTCTGTGATCATTTCCTGCGGTTGCCACAGAAAGACGAAGCAAATCCTGATAATCATCCACTGCCTGAATCACTGCACAAAGGAAAGTTAAAAACTGTGCGTTTTCATATGGGGTTTCCCCGGGTGATAAAAGGTTTACGCCTGCATCCGTAGCCATAGACCAGTTGTTATGTTTTCCGGAACCGTTTACTCCCGCAAATGGTTTTTCATGTAATAGACAAACCATACCGTGGCGTCTTGCAACTTTTTGCATAATCTCCATGGTAAGCTGGTTGTTATCGGTTGCCACGTTTGTGGTAGAGAAAATCGGTGCCAACTCATGCTGAGCCGGAGCCACTTCGTTATGCTCGGTTTTTGCTAAAATACCAAGCTTCCAAAGTTCTTCATTTAAGTCCTCCATAAATGCGGTAACACGAGGCTTAATCACACCAAAGTAATGATCATCCAGTTCCTGTCCCTTTGGAGGCATTGCACCAAATAAAGTTCTTCCTGTATAAACAAGGTCCGGTCTCTTTTCAAACATTTCTTTATCTACCAAGAAATATTCCTGCTCCGGTCCAACGGAAGTACGAACATATTTTACGTCGGTGCCGAAGAGTTTTAAGATACGCTTTGCCTGACGATCCAATGCCTGCATGGAGCGAAGAAGGGGAGTCTTTTTATCAAGCGCCTCTCCGGAATATGAACAAAATGCAGTTGGAATGCAAAGGGTATGATCTTTAATAAATGCATAAGAAGTTGGATCCCATGCAGTATATCCTCTGGCTTCAAAAGTTGCTCTGATTCCTCCGGATGGGAAGGAAGAAGCATCCGGCTCACCTTTAATTAACTCTTTGCCGGAAAACTCCATAATCACGCCACCGTCAGGAGAAGGAGAAATAAAACTGTCATGCTTTTCTGCCGTAACTCCGGTTAATGGCTGGAACCAATGGGTAAAATGTGTGGCACCTTTTTCCACTGCCCAATTTCGCATCTCTGTAGCTACCGCTTCTGCTACAGCCACATCTAGTTTTGCATTTTCATCAATGGTCTTTTTTAAGGATGCATACACATCCGCAGAAAGACGAGCACGCATGACGCGATCGTCAAATACCATTGAGCCAAACATATCTGTTACACTTTTCTTTTCCATTTCTTATCCTCCTTTAAAAAAAACGTCTCGAAGACCTTAGATTTATTCTTGTCTTCGAGACGCCATTGCCTCATGTAACTATGTAATTTTATTTTCCGCTTTCTCCGTAGTTGGATAATACGCGGGCGGAAGGATCGTTTACATTACAACCCTCCCAATTCTTATTCGGCATCCAGAAGTCAACTACCATTTCCGACTGGCCCGGATAATACTTTTCAAAGATGTCCCGGTAGAGAAGGGATTCCTTCGTAAAAGGTTTGGCATGTGTATATTTTTTTATACCTTCGGCAAAGGCCTCATCCGTATAGGATGCTTCCGCTAACTCTGCCAGGTCATCTTTTAAGGAATGGCCCACAGCATCGGAAAATGCTGCTTTCTCTCGCCAAAGAATACTTTCCGGAATAAGATGATCTTCTTCAAATGCTTTTCGAAGCAAGTACTTTCCTTTTCCGTAAGTATTTAATTTCTTTTCGGGATCGATGGACATGCAATATTCCACAAAATCCAAATCACCGAAAGGGACTCTGGCCTCCAATGAATTTACGCTGATGCAACGATCCGCACGAAGCACATCGTACATATGAATTTCACGAATTCGCTTTTCGGATTCCTTTTGAAATTCTGTAGCGTTGGGAGCAAAGTCCGTATATTTATATCCAAAGATTTCATCCGATATTTCCCCGGTTAAAATCACCCGAAGATCGGAGTCTTCATGAATGGCTTTACATAAAAGATACATTCCCATGGATGCACGAACCGTTGTAATATCATAGGTTCCGAGAGCCTTTATGACTTCTTCTAAGGCATCGCACACATCCTGTTTTGTAATGATGACTTCATGATGGTTGGAATGAATGTAATCCGCAACTTCTCTGGCATACTTTAAATCGATGGCATCGATGTCCATTCCGATGGCCCAGGTTTCAAGAGGCTTATCAAGCATCTTTGCGGCGATGCCGCAAACAAGGGAAGAATCCAATCCTCCGGAAAGTAAGAAACCTACCGGTGTATCGGAGTCCAATCTCTTTTCCACGCCCTTTACCAATTTATCATGAATCTTTTTTGTGATCTCATCCATGTCGTCATAAGAAAACTCTTTTACTTCCGACATGTCACGGTATTTAAAAAAAGTACCGTTTTCGAAATAATGTCCCGGCGGAAAGGGTTTGATTTCCTCCGTTAAGCCGATGATGTTTTTCGGTTCCGAAGCAAACAGATAAGAACCTTCTTTGGTAAGACCGTAGTACAACGGACGAATTCCGATGGGATCTCTCGCTGCTATAAAGGAACCGGATTTTTTATCGTATAAAATCATGGCATATTCCGCGTCCAACATCTGAAACATCATTGTCCCGTATTCCACGTACATAGCCGGCAGGATTTCACAATCCGAATCACTTTTAAAAGTGTAGCCTTTCTTTTCCAACTTCTTTTTTATCTCACGAAATCCGTAGATTTCTCCGTTACAAACACATACGGAATCTTCTTTATCAAAGGGTTGCATTCCTTCATCGGTTAAACCCATGATGGAAAGTCGATTAAAACCAAGGTAACCGTTTCCCACTTCCATCAAGCGACTTGCATCCGGTCCTCTGGAAACCGTTTTTAAAAGTGCTTCCTTTATTTCGTCAAATGTAAAATCTTTTCCCGTGCAGCCAAGTATTGAGCACATGCCTTTTTCCTCCCATAAATGACACTCCGCAGCAAGCTGCTCCGTGTCGGGCGGTCGCCAAAGTCCCTCTTGCAAGCAAGCTTGCAGATTGGCCTTGGCTCGTCGCCAACGCAAAAAAGGCGTCTCGGAGACCAATGTCTCCAAGACGCCTTTGTCTTTACATGTTCAAATATTAATTCTCTTTCCTATTTTTGTCAAACACTTTTTTATTTACTTAGATGAAATTGCTACAATTAAGCTGGCATCCTAATAGCACATTTACCGTAATCGTGTTATAATATCCATACCAAGAAGGATTCTCTTATGAGAAAATAGAAGGGAATCCGAATGAATTCTCTTCTTTATTCAACTTCGTAAGCAAAAATCAGAGGAGAAGAAAATGGAATTAAAATTTGAATGGGATGAAGAAAAAGCTGCTATTAACTTGAAGAAGCACAAAGTGGCTTTTGAAGATGCTATCTATGTATTCCAAGACGAGAATAGAATTGAGTTTTATGATGCTGAGCATAGTGATGACGAGGATAGATATGTTGCTATTGGACTGGTTGGAACTGTTTTATTCGTAGTATTTACGGAAAGAAAAGATGTAACCAGAATTATTTCAGCAAGAAAAGCAAATGCTTTAGAAAGGAGTTATTATTATGACGATATTAACCGTTAAATCAGAACAAAAACCAACACAAGAAACATTAAAAAGATTGTCAGAATTGAAAGATGAAGATATTGTATATGATGACGATTGTCCGGAAATGACTCCTAAAATGGAAAAAGCTCTTGCTTGTGCTGTTGCTCAAAGGAACCGATTGTCTAAAAAGGCTCTCTAATCGTAAAAAAGTAACAAACTAAAATACACTCAACTTTCGTTGGGTGTATTTTTTATGTCTCGTTTCATTTGACAAAACTGAAATGGAAATCTTAAATTTTTATAAAATCTTTATTAACAAATTATAAACTCGCGATTTCTGAAAAACACATTTTTTGTTAAAATAAAAACCGTGACAGGAGGAAGAAAAATGAAAATTGTATTCTTAGATCGAAAGACCATCGGTGAAGATATTGACTTATCCGGATTCGAACGTTTTGGTGAAGTGGTAATTTATGACTACTCTTCTTCCGAAGAAGTGCCGGCTCGCGTAGAGGATGCGGATATCATCATTTTAAATAAAGTATTGATAAATGAAAAAACTATCGGCAGCGCTAAGAATTTAAAGCTGGTATGTGTCACCGCCACCGGCACCAATAATTTAGATAAAGACTACTTGGCAAGTCGTGGTATCGAATGGCGAAACGTGGCGGGATACTCTACGGAAGCCGTGGCACAGCACACCTTTTCTTTGGCCTTTTATTTGTTGGAACACTTAAGCTACTACGATGCTTATGTAAAAGAAGAGCGCTACGTAAATGATAGGATGTTTACTCATTTTGAAAAACATTTCCATGAAATTTCCGGAAAGACCTGGGGAATTGTAGGTCTTGGTGCCATCGG
>CAJOGB010000051.1 GCA_905233835.1 uncultured Lachnospiraceae bacterium | reverse complement strand
ATATTATTTTTTGTGAAGACTAACAACGTTAAAAATTATACAAAGTTTTTTAAAATTAGTAAAGCGTATTCCACTGAATCGATAATCTTCCACATGTGGGAATAATCAGATTCTTTCTTTATATTTCTTTGCAAAGTTTACATAGTGCTCGGCATTTTTTAAGGTGTGGGCGATATCTGCTTCTGTGGTTTCGCGAACCACTTTGCCCGGGCAACCGATAACAAGAGAGTTATCCGGAATATCTTTTCCTTCGGTAACTACCGCACCGGCACCGATGACACAGTTATTTCCGATTTTTGCTCCGTTCATTACGATGGCTCCCATGCCGATTAGGGTATCGTTTCCTACGGTGCAGCCGTGAACGATGGCATTATGTCCGATGGACACATTGTTTCCTACCTTTAAGGGATAGCCCACGCCGGTATGAAGGGTGGCGTTGTCCTGGACATTGGTGTTATTTCCGATAACAATGGGTTCGTCGTCTCCGCGAATCACCGCATTAAACCAGACACCGCAGTTTTTACCGATGGTTACATTTCCTACGATTCTGGCACCCTCCGCCACAAAGACGGATGCATCAATTATTTGTTCCATATGAAATACCTCCTATTTGTTGATAATAACACAATATTTTGTGCTTTGCACCATGTGGGGTTCAAAATATAGATGATTTTTTGGTGGTATCGTGTTATAATAATGTCGGTTTGTGGAGCTTTTTCTTCTGTGACAGAGGAATAGCACTAACGGAGGAGTTATCATGCCTGGTTATCAGGAACTAATCGTGGTAGGCAAAAACAAATATAAAAGCCTAGTATTCGATTTTGAAAATGTGAATAACGTCAACAAGTACTATGACAGCTACCAAATTCCGAAAGAGGAGAAGATGGTAGTCTATGCTTATAGTAGTTCTTTTTCTACACTTTCTTTGGAGGGTAGCGGAACCATTATTACGGACCAGGCGATTTACATCGATCCCAGTCATAAGAGTTGGGCTCCGTCCAATCGTATCCCTCTTTCCGAACTGTGCCGTTTTGTGGTGGTGCAGGAAGAATCCAATGAGAACGTTCATCTATTAAATAGAGATCAAAACTGTCGTATTTTCGGACGAACCGTAGCACCGAAGGATACCGCAGGTAAGGAACTGGCTCTGTTACTTCGCCAATTACAAAAAAATATTACCCGTATGAACGTAAAAGAACGTCATACCTATGAGCTTACCGTAGGTTGGATGATCGATCTTATTCGAAAGAGTCTCCATGAAAACGGAAGGTTAACCCCCAGGGATGAAAATCTTTTATCCATCGCGGAAGAGGAACCGGATTTTTATAAAGAGATTGCATTTTTGCGGGCGGAAAACATTTATCGAAGCTTTGATGAAGCAAAGTATCAGATGTTTTTAACTACGGTAAAACCAAAGTTGGACGCTGAGGCTTATACTGTTTTGGAACGACCGGATGAACTGTTTTACCGAAGCTTTTTGGAAGATATTTCCGGTGCCACAAACTTTTACATTACAAAAGGGTTGATTGAACCCTATATGAATTTAAAACGGATGGAGCGATTATCTCTTCATCAGTGTATGATTCTTTCTTATCTGTCCGTGCGTATCGAGGATGTGGATTATGCATCCAAGATTATGGATATGGTGGGGATGCATTTGTCCCAGGAAGATTTTTGGAATTATAAGAATTACCAAGCAAAGTATTTAAAGGAAAAGCTTTCTTTGGTATATGAAAAAATCGAGCAGGGAACAAAACTTTCCAAACCGGAACTTTTATGGAAGGATGATTTGGGACTGACCCCGCTTCACTACGCACTGGTATTACGAAAAGACGATGTGGTGCGAAGCTTATTAAAATCCTTGGATTGGAGTGAATATGTTTCTCCTCTTCCAAAGGATAAACTAATCGATGTTTTGTATCATCCCATGTTTACAGCATCTGTTTTATATGACGATACCCAGTTTTTAGAGGATGTATTTTGCGCTTGTTCCAAGGAAGCAAAACCTCTTATTCGCTCCATTAAGCGAATGGATTCCTTCATATATATACAGCGTAAAATGTTACGCGATCATCCGGAAGAGGCCATGAAGTATGCCAGAGTGATTGCGGAATATGAAGATATGCGCTTTGAAATGCAGGAAGAATTATCCGCCATGGCAAAGGCGAAGGTGGAAGAATATCGAAAGACTGCAGCGGTGATTATCGAAGCAAATCATCCGTATGCGAAATACCTTTTACATATGTATTTAACAAAGGATGCGATTTTCTATTCCATTTCTGATACGATTTCGGATTATCGTTTGTATAAATACAAGGATCGCTATTTTGTGGCATCCCTGCAGCATGACTTGGACTTATCCTACTTTGAATGGAAAAACGGTCATGTCTTTACTCACGAGTTTAAAGCCACGGATACGGATATCTCCGTACATCAGTCGGATCAGAAGGATTACTACGACGGAGATACCTTTGAGAATCCGGATATCCGTGCCGCCAAAGAAAAAGAAAAAGAAGAGCGACGAAAGAAGTTCGAAGAAGCCCGTCGTGCTTACGAAGAATCCTTAGAGATTACGAAGGGATGGTTCTCCGCCGAAGCTCACAGCGATTTGAACGTATTAAAGAAAGAATACCGCTTGCTGGTTAAGACTTACCATCCGGATGTTACAGGAAACAAATCGGCTACATCTATCATGCAGCAAATCCAACTGGAACGAGCGAGTATTCTCGAACAACTGAGCATATAAATTATAGACGATGCACTTTTTATTATTTATACTTTAGGTGTCAAGAAAAAATACTTGACACCTTCTTTTGTTTTATGTATAGTATGTTAGGCAGCGAAAGAGGTAGATTTTATGGAACCGAAAATCAGACAAGGTTTTCTCTATGATTTTTACGGAGAACTCTTAAACGAACATCAAAAAGATATCTACGAAGCCTATGTGCTTGAGGACTTGTCTTTAAAAGAGATTGCCGACGAAAAGGGCATCTCCAGACAGGGCGTATCCGATTTGTTACATCGTTGCACAAATACTTTGGAAGAGTACGAAGGAAAACTTCACTTAATCGAGAAGTTCGGAAGCGTCCGTCAGAAGGTGGACGAAATCGTATCTTTAACCGAAGAAAAAAGTTCCGATGAGAATCTTTTACATATCAGAAAGATCTCGGACGAAATTTTGGAAGTGTTATAAAACCGATTTGGTTTTGTCATAGATTTGGGGAAGAAGCATGGCATTTGATAATTTATCCGAAAAATTGCAGGATGTCTTCAGAGGTCTTCGAGGAAAGGGTCGTCTTTCCGAAGAGGATGTTAAGGCGGCGTTAAAAGAAGTTCGCCTTGCTCTATTGGAAGCGGATGTAAACTTCAAAGTCGTTAAAAACTTTGTGAAATCCGTGGAAGAGCGTGCGGTGGGAGCCGATGTGTTAAACGGCTTAAATCCGGGACAGACAGTGATTAAGATTGTTAACGAAGAGTTAACGAACTTGATGGGATCCGAAACAACGGAGATTACTTACCGTCCGGGACAGGAGATTACCGTTCTTATGATGTGCGGTCTTCAGGGTGCCGGTAAAACAACCACCGTTGCAAAGCTTGCGGGCCAAATGAAGAAAAAGGCAAAGCGACCGCTTCTTGTTGCTTGCGATATTTATCGACCGGCTGCCATTGAGCAGTTAAAAATCAACGGAGAAAAACAGGAAGTTCCCGTTTTTTCCATGGGCGATAAGGTAAAACCGAAGGATATTGCAAAGGCTGCCATAGAGCATGCCAAGAAGAATAACTTAAATGTTGTTATCTTAGATACTGCGGGTCGTCTTCATGTCGATGAAGAAATGATGCAGGAACTTGTAGATATAAAAAATACCGTCGATGTGGCACAGACCATTTTGGTTGTGGATGCCATGACCGGTCAGGATGCGGTAAATGTTGCCGGTACCTTTGATGAAAAGATCGGAATCGACGGAGTCATCCTTACAAAGTTAGACGGTGATACCCGAGGCGGTGCGGCACTTTCCATCAGAGCCGTTACAGGAAAGCCTATTCTTTACTGTGGTATGGGTGAAAAACTTTCTGATTTGGAACAGTTTTATCCGGACCGTATGGCTTCACGAATCCTTGGAATGGGCGATGTGCTTTCTTTAATTGAGAAAGCGGAAGCCGCCATCGATGAGGATAAGGCCAAGAACTTGGCCAAGAAAATGAAGAAAGCGGAATTCGATTTTAACGATTATTTGGATTCCATGGCTCAGATGAAAAAGATGGGCGGTCTTTCTTCCATTATGGGTATGATGCCCGGCATGGGTATGAACCTAAACAAAAACCAAATGGCTCAACTGGAAAATTCCGTTGATGATAAAAAACTGGCGCATATCGAAGCCATCATTTTATCCATGACACCAGAGGAACGTGAGAATCCAAAGATCATGAATCCTTCCAGAAAGCATCGCTTGGCAAAGGGTGCGGGAGTGGATATCGCGGAAGTAAACCGCTTTATCAAACAGTTTGAGCAAAGCCGTAAAATGATGAAACAAATGAGCGGCATGATGAAAGGCAAAAAGGGACGTATGCGTTTTCCTTTTTCATAAATTGCAAATGTTTTAATTTTTAATATTTAGGAGGTAAAAAACATGGCAGTAAAGATTAGATTAAAAAGAATGGGTAAGAAGAGAAAACCTTTTTATCGTATTGTAGCAGCAGATTCTCGTTCACCTAGAGATGGACGTTTCATCGAAGAAATCGGAACTTATGATCCGAACGTTGAGCCGGCAGAGGTTCGCGTAAACGAAGAAGTAGCTAAGAAGTGGTTAGCTAACGGTGCTCAGCCTACTGAAACAGTTGCAAGACTTTTCAAGAATGCAGGAATCAAATAATACATTTTAAACAGAGAAAGATTACTACGAGGTAAGGGCAATGAAAGAATTAGTAGAAGTAATTGCAAAAGCCCTTGTTGAGCATCCGGAACAGGTTGAAGTATCTGAGAAGGAATCTGATCGCGCTATTGTAGTTGAGCTTAAAGTGGCTCCGGGCGATATGGGAAAAGTGATTGGTAAACAGGGTCGTATAGCAAAGGCTATCCGTTCGGTTGTAAAAGCGGCAGCCTCTAAAGAAGATAAAAAAGTCATCGTTGATATTGTTGACTAATGGGATAAAGAGCTGCAGATGGCTGTGGCTCTTTATTTGTTCATTTTTATTAAAGGAGATACATGGATAAAATTCAGGTAAATGAAGACGAACTTTTGCGTGTTGGTGGGATTATTACCACACATGGTTTAAAAGGCGAAGTAAAAATCTTTCCTACCACGGATGATGTAAAGCGCTTTAAAAAACTTAAAGAAGTATTCATGCAGGACCACAAAGGATACTGGTATCTGCTACATGTGGAATCAGTTAAGTTTTTTAAAGATCAGGTAATTCTTAAATTTAAGGAATTCTCTGATATTAACGAGGTGGAAGGTTTTAAAAAGTGCGAACTCTATGTGGACAGAGAGCATGCCGTTCCGTTGGAAGAAGGCGAGTATTATATCGCAGACTTAATCGGTTTAAATGTAATTTCCGATGACGGAGCTTTTGAGGGAACTTTAACAGATGTGCTTCAGACCGGCGCGAATGATGTTTATGTCATTGAAGAAAAGGGAAGCGGTCGCGAACTTTTGCTTCCCGTGATACCGGACTGTGTTTTAAATGTATCTTTGGAAAATAAACTTGTAAAGATTCATATCCTAAAGGGATTGTTATAGGAGACGCATATGAATTTTTATATTATGACGCTTTTCCCGGATATGGTGATGAATGCTCTTTCCGAAAGTATTACGGGACGAGCAATGGCAAAGGGTCACTTTAATGTGGAAG
Organism: uncultured Lachnospiraceae bacterium; assembly: GCA_905233835.1. GTDB lineage: Bacteria > Bacillota > Clostridia > Lachnospirales > Lachnospiraceae > JAILEN01. The sequence goes on along the minus strand of CAJOGB010000051.1, from coordinate 1,130 downwards.
CCGTAAACATTCGTGACTATTCTTTGGATAAGCATAATAAAGTAGACGATTATCCCTACGGCGGAGGTGCAGGCATGGTGATGCAGGCACAGCCCATTTATGATTGTTTTCAGTCTATCGTGGATCGCATTGAAGGCAGTTATCGTTGTATTTATTTAACTCCTCAGGGCAAGACTTTTAACCAACCTATGGCTAAGAAGTTGGTGACAGAGGAAAACTTGATTTTCCTATGCGGTCACTACGAGGGTGTGGATGAACGTGTCTTGGAAGAAATCGTGGATGAAAACATTTCTCTTGGGGATTTTGTTTTAACAGGCGGGGAACTTCCGGCCATCGTTATGGTGGATGCCATAGCACGTCTTATTCCGGGAGTACTTCATAACGATGATTCCGCATTTACGGAGTCTTTTGAAAACGGACTTTTGGAGTATCCGCAGTATTCGAGACCGGAGGAGTGGCACGGAAAAAAGGTACCGGAGATTCTTCTTTCCGGTGATCATAAAAAAGTGGATGAATGGCGCTTAAGTCAGTCTATTGAACGCACCAAAAGACTGCGTCCGGACTTACTTAAGGACAATGAAAACTTTTAAAAATATTTCTTGCATTTTACTATGCGAAGTGATATTATATCAGAGTTGTTGACAATTAAGAGATGGTCCTCTGGTCGGAAGTGCCGATTAAGAACGTCGAATTGAAATAGGAGGTCACATAAGATGAACGCACAGGAAATTATTAAAAACATTGAAGATGCTGAACTTAAGGCAGAAGTTGCTGAGTTCAACGTAGGTGATACCGTAAAGGTTCACGCTAAGATTAAGGAAGGAAACCGTGAAAGAATTCAGGTATTCGAAGGTACCGTTCTTAAGATTCAGGGTGGTTCTAACCGTAAGACTTTCACTGTTAGAAAGTTTTCTAACGGTGTAGGCGTTGAAAAGACTTGGCCACTTCACAGCCCAAGCATTGATAAAATCGAAGTAGTTCGTAAAGGTAAGGTTCGTCGTGCGAGACTTAACTACTTACGCGGACGTATCGGTAAAGCTGCTAAGGTTAAAGAAAGCATGTAATTTTTTAAGGAGTAACTCAGAGGAGTTACTCCTTTTTTGTTTTTCAAGAGAAGTTTTGGTAGAATA
>CAJOGB010000050.1 GCA_905233835.1 uncultured Lachnospiraceae bacterium | reverse complement strand
CCGTTTTCGGAATCTACTTTTCCGGGCAGTGTCACTCCGGTACCAAGAAGTTTATCCTTTGAAATATTATGATCCCAAAGAATTCTTCCGGCTTCGTTTGCAACACGCTCCAAAAACAATTCCGGTGCCATATTCCAGTCCGTTTCCATCCTTTGAGAAGCGATGATATTTCCCTTCATATCCGTCACGCAGATATAGGTCTCATCCGTTTCGATTGCAATGCAGAGAACATTTTTATAATGAGAATTTAAGTCTACAAGAATCTTTTTCCTGCCTGCACGTTTTTCTTCCGCGACTTCCCCAAGCTCCGTAATAATATTTTTTTCAAGAAGCTCAGTACAAATGGAAGTAACGGATGCGGCGGTAAGCCCCACTTCTTCCGCAATATCCTTTCTGGACATTGCCCCCCTGTCATTTAAGAGTCTCAAAACGGCCGATTGATTGTTAAACTTAACGTTTTCAAGATTCATACCGGTCCCCTAGCAATAATTAGTATCTGATAACTTCAAGACCAAGCATGTTTCCTAAGATCTCAAGTTCTTCAGCAACCTTCTTATAGATTACCACATAATGTGGTTCCCAACCATTCTTAATGGTATCTTTTACAATTTTTTCTGCGGATGCATCGGTCTTAACAACGATAGATGCTCCGTTAAACTGCTTCGGCTTATCCATTACAGAACCTTCCGCGATAAAGAAGCGGAATTTTCCTTCCGGTGTACGACCTACTCTAAAGATGGTAGCTTCATCAGAAGCCTTACATCCGAAGTCCATAACCGGTCCGATCTTTCTGTTTGGATGAACGCCAACCTCTGCACCTGTATCGCAGCGAGCCAAATCACAAGCTGCCATACCGCAGTGCCAGTAAGTAATGCTTCCTTCTTTTTCATCCATGGCAACCGGATCACCGAAGAAAGTAGACTGTCCCGTAAATGCGGTTCCGATGTACATAGAAAGTGCACCGTAAACATCCGCCTCACAGCTTGCCGGTACGTTCATGGCATTTAAGAGAGAGAGAACCATACATACCGGGGTTCCGAATTCTGTAAAGAAATCCGGCCAACAGCGAGATGAAATCGCACCGATTTTGTTTTCTCCCACATAGGATTTATATGCCTTGTAAAGTCTTGCGAAATCCTTTACGTTGTTTTCCGGCATTTTGGAAAGTCCAACTACCTTTTCCTGTGCCTCTTTTAAATCAGCGGCACATTCTTCGTCGGTATAAGCCTTTGCTTTATTAATTAATTCTCTGGCTTCAATCGCCTCAAGTGTTACGCCGAAGGTGCTTAAAACTTCTGCATCCAAGGCTCTTCCGAAACCGAAGCCCTGGGGTGTATGTCCGATTGCGGACATCTTAAGTCCCGTAAGTTCCTTTTTTACCTTTGCTGCCGCAATCGTAGCAGACACCTTTGCCTTTACCTGTTCTTCATCAGCCGCACCATAGATGTGTTCAAAGTTTCCTGCGCCGCGGAATGCACAGATAGCATTTGCAGCAGAATACGCTCCTGTAAGAGAGTTTGAGCGTAATCTTCCACCATCGATGACCGGCTCACGGAGGGTCCAAAGAAGAATCGGGCATGAAAAACGTCGTAATACTTCGGATGCATATGCGGCATTTGCAAATGTAATATTCTGCAAAATTACCAAGTCCGGCTCTTTGTCGGATAAGTACTCTGCTACCGCATCTACCGTAAGTAAAATATCCTCCGGTACAACGACATCTTCATATGCGGATTTTAATAAAGAAATCGATTTGTCAAACTGCTCATGTGCAGTTACCATTTCGTATGTTCCGACACCAATCGGTACATAAACCACTTGAAATTTCATAGTATCTAAAAACCTTTCTTAAAGTTCTTCGTGTGCCTTTTCCATCTCTTCCATCTGCTTCTCATTTAATGCCGCGATCTTCTTATTCATCTTCATAAGAGATACAAGAAGTAAAACGGTAAGAATCAAGATAACAAGAGAAACCGGGCGTCTGAAGAAAATAGTATAGTCTCTGTCATAAGCCATGGAAGCCGTAACAAAGTTTTTCTCCATAATGCTTTCCAAAATCATACCGAGCATAAGCGGTGTGTTATCGATATCTAAAAGTGTAAGCAGATAAGAGAATACCAAAATCGCCGCACATAGGACTAATTCCTTTGTATTACCGGTTGAAGCATAACTTCCCGCAAAGCAGAACATGATAATCAGCGGAGCAAGGTAGGTATAACGGACCTGAATAATCTTTGCCACACCTCTTGTCATTCCAAGGCCGATGGGGAAAAGTAAAATGTTTGCAATTAAGCATCCAAGGATAATGGTATAAGCCATAACACCCTGCTTTGTAAACATGGTAGGTCCCGGTGTAATTCCGTGAAGGACGAATGCACCTAAAAGAAGTGCGGTAACGCCGTCACCCGGAATACCTAAGGTTAACATGGGGATCATCGCAGATCCTACAACCGCATTGTTGGATGCTTCTGCAGCGCCGATACCTTCCAAAGAACCTTTTCCGAATTCTTCCGGATGTTTGGAAGTACGGCGAGCCTCTGAGTAGCATAAGAACTGTGCCACACCACCGCCGACACCCGGCATAGCGCCAAGGATGGAAGCGATTGCAGAAGATTTAAGTACTGCAGGAATAATGCTTAATCTTTCCTTGTGAGTAAGACCTTCTCTGTCGATTTTATTTGCGTCGTCTAACTTTCCGCCGGAAAGCTTAAAGTCACGAAGTTTCTGAACCACCTGTGTAAGTGCGATTAACGCGATACATGCAGGAAGTAAATCGATACCGTATTTTAAAGTATCAAGTCCGAAGGAATATCTGGTAACACCGGTTACGGCGTCCATTCCGATACAAGCCATGAGTAAACCGATCATACCGGAGATGATTGACTTCGGAAGTGAATTTCCTGAAACACCTGCGATTAAGGAAATTCCCAAAATTCCCATTGAGAAGTACTCAACGGAAGTAAAGTTTGCAACTAATTTTGTGATAAGTGATGCACAAAGCAAAAGTAAGATGGCGGAGAACAATCCACCGAATACAGATGAGAAAAGGGATGTATCAAGAGCTTTCTTAACCTTACCTTTTCTTGCAAGTGGGTACCCGTCAAAGGTGGTGGCGATCGCCGAGTTGGTACCCGGTGTATTTAGGGTAACCGCACTGATGGAGCCACCGTACATACCACCTACGTAAACTGCAAGTAACAAAATAATTGCTGTTGCCGGATCGTCAATTGTATAGGTAACCGGTAACATAAGAATAATACCAAGCATAACGGAAAGACCCGGGATACATCCCACGATCATTCCGATCACAAGCCCGATCAAGATCATAAGAAGGTTTGTAACCGTAAAGACCTGAGTCAGAGCTTGCATAATAAGTTGAATATCGCCCATTTTTAAACCTCCTTAGAAAAAGATCCCGGTCGGTAAAGACACGGTAAATACATATTTGAAGAGGAAATAAATCCCCGTTGCTGCCGCTATTACAAAGATATAGATGAAAGGTTTTCTTTCACCGCAGTAGAATAAAATTGCACTAAATACAAGTGCAGATGCCGGAACAAATCCGATGGTAGTAATCAGTGCCACATAGACACAAAGCATAACAATTAATAAAATTGCCGGTTTTTCTTTGTTCCAATCGAACTCTACTATCTTTTCCTGTTTAAACACAAGAGACTGGATAATGAGAACAATTGAGAAAATCAACATAATAACAATACAAATTCCAGGAATGATACGCGGGCTCGGAGCACCGGAATCATAAGCCGGAATACGAACCTGATTGGGCATTACAAGTAAAAGTATTAAACTTAAAGCGCCCATTATGATTCCTGACCATAAATTCGTTTTAATCTTAAATTTCATAAGTATTCACCCTTATTCAAAACTCTTTTTTCATAACCAACCGGACGTCCCATGCCCGCATGTCCGTCCGGTTAGCATTGAAAAGTATTACTTTAAATTATTTTAAGTTACCGTAAGCTGCGATAGCCTTTTCACAAGCTTCATCCATGAACTTCTGAGCGTCATCGCCGTAAAGCTGGAAGTTATTTAACATAACGGATTCAATCCATCCATAGTAGTTTTCATCTTCCCAAACTTTCTTCATGATATCAGTCATATCATCACGGAATGCCTGATCAGCACCTGCATGTGTAGCTAATGTACCACCTGCAGGAAGGATGCATCCTGAGAAGTCGATATCCTTAGAAAGTTCCGGAGCCTTAGCGTCACCTGCTACTGTAGGAACTACGATTGGACCATCCGGAGTTGTGAATCCTTCGAATGCCTTATCAGAAATAGCAAGGATTGGAATAAGTGTTCCTGCTTCTACTTCGTCCTTAGCAGCCTGAGTTGTACCAACGAAAACATCAACTTCGCCGTTGATAAGCCCCTGCTTCTGCTCAGCACCACCTTCGTAACCGGAAACTACCATTACGTTTCCGCCTTCAAGAGCGATTAAAGAACCAAGCTCTAAGTGGCAGTCAGAAAGTGGGTTACCACCTGACATCTTGATACCGCCGTTTTTAGCCTTATCAAGGATGCCTTCTAATGTCTGATCCGGAGTTGTGTAAACGATCCATGTTCTGTCGTCTACTGTTCCGATTGGATCCATAGCTGTTCTGTCGAAGTCAACTTCTTCTGTACCAAACTGCTTACCAAGGTCATGTCTGTAGCAAAGACCATATCCGAATACTAAAAGATCTTTTGTGTTTGCATCTTCTTCAGCAAACTGAGTAGCTGCTGCAAATCCATCACCACCGGTTACGTTTTCAACTACGAAGTTGTAATCGCCCTGTAACTTGTTTGCTGTTTCAGCATACTTACGAGCAAGTAAGTCAGCTGTACCACCTGCACCGTATCCGCAGATGATCTTTACGGTTTCACCACCGTTAGATGCAGCTTCTTCCCCTTCAGAAGCTGTAGCGTCACCACCGTTAGAAGCAGCGTCGCCACCCTTGTTTCCACAGCCTGCGAAGCAAGCTGCAACCATTGTCATTGCTAACAATAAGCTTAACAATTTCTTTTTCATTTCTTTTTCCCTCCATTATATAAATGTGTTTTATCTATGAATCCGCCCCTTTTGCGAATTTCATATTCCCTTTATCTGCCGTAAGTCTCTCTTACGGATTTGAAGAGTTCTTCCACTTTGGAACCCTTCTTATAGAAGACCGGCGTATCGCCTAAAATGGCAGGTACCGTGTGATCTCCTTTTCCATACTCCTTACCGGTCCAAAGATGAACCCAGCCGTCGGAAGGAAGATAAACTTCACGTTCCAACTTTCCTTCTTCGTATACCGGAGCCACCAGCACGTTTTCCCCTAGCATGTATTCAAACTGCTCTGTGTAGCTTCGCGCGTCGTCTTCATTATGGAAGAACAGCGGTCGCTGTACCGGTGTACCCTTTTCGGAGTTTTCTTTTACCAACTCTTTTAAGAGTGGAGAAATCATAGTGTAAATACCGGTGAGTCTTGCCAAATCTTTGATGCAATCATCATCGTCATAATACTGGAAGTTCGTATCCGGTCGGTTTCCTTCGTGGGTTCGCATAACAGGTGTAAACGCTGCCATCTCTGCCCATCTTAAGAAGACTTCCTTAGTACGTAAATTCTCATATAACGAGGTGTATCCACCGATATCACTGTGATTTAATCCGCATCCAATCATTCCGGAAGAAAGTGCCGCACAGATGACTGTGCAAAGTCCGTCATGCCTGGTAAAGTCTACGGATTGATCTCCTGCCCAAAGGAGTGTGCAATATTTCTGGGAACCGATTCCTCCGGCTCTCATAAAGTACACAACCTCACCGAGTTTTCCGCTTTCCTTTACGGCATCGTAATTATTCTTTGCCCAAAGTGCCGGCCAATGGTTATGCTCTACCATGGGAGATACGCCATTTGATAGAACAATATCATCTGTCGGTAAGTATTCACCGAAGTCTGCCATCCATCCGTCGATTCCGATATCGATGGAATGTTTCTTAATGACTTCGTCTTTAAACCAGTCGTAGGCTGACCGTTTTGTTAAGTCGATAACACCGCAGTTAAATTCACCAAAGTCAACGAGATAAATGCTTCCGTCCGACTTCTTAGCAAATACATCTTTTTTCTTTCCTTCTTCAAAAAGCTTTCCGCCTTCTACAAGATAAGGATTAATGTATCCCATGAATTTGATTCCGCGATCATGTAACCCTTTGATTTTTCCCGGTAAATCCGGATACATTTCCTCGTGGAAATGCCAATCCCATTGAAGTCTCTTTCCGAAACTGGTAACTCGTTTTCCGCACCAGTCCTGGCACCAAAGAGCCGCTACTTTTACGCCGGCATCAATGGATTTATCCATGATAGAAAAGCTTCGTTCGTTTCCACCCTGAGCTCCGATGATGATTCCGTTATAAACCCAATCCGGAAGTTCCGGCTGTCTACCGAAGAATGCGGTTTCTTTTTCAAGAAGTTTTTCAAAACTTTCTGCCGCTTCGATTCGGATAAACTCAGGAACATCCCAAGTCTGTAACTCGTTAAAGTCATCGTTTCTGAAATCAAAGTCCGCATAAGCGGTTGTTTGTACATGAACGTAAAACTTATCGGAAGAAACATATGTTGGCTGCGGGAAGTTTGTATGATAATAATCACCGCCGCTCATACCCTCTACATCACCACGCCAGGTAATATAAGTGGTTTTATCTCTTCCTACCCCCGGTTCGGAAGTCCAAAGAGGGAAATGTCTGCCCTTTAAATCAAAGTAAGACATCTGCTCTCCGCATCCGTAGATGTGCTCTTCTTTATTAGAAGAAGTCCGAAACCAAAATCGGTTGATCTTTTCATCCAACTTTTCAAAAGAAATGTTGCAAAGATCATTTTCTACATCAATGACCGCTTTTAATTTATCCCCAAAAAGAAGTTCCGCACCCCTTGCGGTTTCTTTTACTTCTGTGGGATATAAAGGAAGTCGCTCTGTCACGTAATCTTCAATCTTGAAGTTTCCGCGATACATAAGCACGTCTTCTTTTCCGCATGCCACATACAAAAG
>CAJOGB010000049.1 GCA_905233835.1 uncultured Lachnospiraceae bacterium | reverse complement strand
AAGTACAATGCAACTATTTTGGTTTTTCAAAGCTGTGATGCTTCCGGATATACACAGAGCGGAAATTCGGTTTCTTTTACCGGAAAGTCCGGAAATATTAATTTCTCCGTAGCACAACCGGGAGATGCAAATATTATTGTTTCATCAAATACACTTTCGGGATGCTCCACACAAATTAAAGTTACGGGGAGCGCAGATAACGCATCTGCCTCTCAGACGGTGGAAACCCAAAGTGAAGAAACTCAAGCCGAAGGGGTGACGACCGAAGAGACACCTGAGGAAGCAGCTGAACCTGTTGAAGATTTTGCGGGACTTGGCGATGCTACCCATCATGTGACGGTAATGACTCCGGACATATTGCTTAATGATTCCATGGTTGAGACGACTTATACCACGGATGCTGATACCTATACACTTTACCAGTTTTCCGGTGTTTCCAATGAATTCTACTACGTATATGGTGAAGATGAAGAGGGAAATGTTGGCTGGTACGTATTTGATTCGTCAAAGAATCAAGTTTCCAGAGCCGATACGGCGGTACTTTCCATGGTTGAATCCGGTAAGAATACAGATGCCTCCGATGACACAAAGGTTTCAGAGGTTTCCGAGTATATTGATTATGCGGTTGAATACGCAAAAGAGAACTATCGAAATATTTTAGCAATAGCGATTCTTTTGATTGCGGTTATTATTGTAATCCGTATAAATGTCCGTGTTTTCCGTAAAGCGTCCGATGACGAAGAAGATGATGATGGAAGCGATATTTTTGCGGATTTGGATTCTCCGAAGAAGGAATCTTTATTCGCTAAGGTTCATGATGATTATGAAGATGACGAAGATGATGACGACGAAGATGATGATGACGAAGATGAAGATGACGACGAAGAAGATGATGATGTCGCCATTGCTTCCTTAGATTTGTCTGTGGTAAACGAGGCTTTAGACGAAGAAGATGATGATGAAGCTGACGAGGAAGATGACGAGGAAGAGGAGCGTTCCAGGGGCTTATTCTTTAAAAAGAAAAAGGACCAGGATGTTTGGGGAGATTTAAAGTCCACAGAAAAAGAAACCCCTGTTGAATCCAAACCTTCTTCTACACCGAAGAATTCTTCTTCAGGTGGAAATCGTGAAATAAATCTTATGGATTTGAATAATTTATAAGGAATAATTATGGAATATACAAAACAGTTAAAAAAAGCGATTGATTACGGAAAACGTATATCCAAGAAATTTGGCCATCATTATATAGGTACGGAGCATCTTTTGTTGGGAATTCTTCGCCAGAAGGATACGTTAACCTATGAGCTACTTACCAATGTAAATGTGACCGAAGAACAGATTACGGAATTAATTTTTGAATACATCGCCGAGGAAAACGGTGTTAAGGTTTTAGACCGAGACGGCTTCACGCCGAAGTTAGAAGCTTTATTGGAGTTTGCCGAAGGCGAGGCAAAGGCATGTAAAAGCCAAAAAATCGGAACGGAACATGTCTTGCTTGCCATTTTACGCACGCCGGAATGTGCTGCAACACGTCTTTTGGCATCCATGGATATCGATTTGCAAAAACTCTTTACGCAGGTGCTTTCTGCCATGGGTGAAGAGGGTCAGAATTATCGTGAAGAAGCTGCTATGGCCAATCGCGGAAGAGGAGCGAAAGCCAATCTTTTGGAACAGTACTCCAGAAATCTTTCTGCACTTGCCGCAGAAGGAAAACTGGATCCTATTGTAGGTCGTGAAGATGAAATCCAACGTGTGATTCAGATTTTAAGCAGACGAGGAAAGAACAATCCTTGTCTTATCGGAGAACCCGGTGTCGGAAAAACCGCTATAGTTGAGGGGTTGGCCGAGCGTATTGAAAGCGGTGCAGTTCCGGAATCCGTTCACGGAAAACGAATCCTTACTTTGGACTTGTCCGGCATGGTTGCAGGTACTAAGTACAGAGGTGAATTCGAGGAACGAATTAAGAATATTCTTCGAGAGATTACCACCTATGGCGATATTATTTTGTTTATTGACGAGATTCATACTTTAATCGGTGCCGGCGGTGCGGAAGGATCCATTGATGCTGCGAATATGTTAAAGCCTGCTATGGCTCGTGGTGAAATTCAGGTGATCGGCGCTACAACATTAGAGGAATATCGTAAACATATTGAAAAAGATGCGGCATTGGAACGAAGATTTCAGCCGATTGTAGTGGAAGAACCTTCCGTGGATGAAACGAAAAAGATTTTGTCCGGAATAAAAGAAGTATACGAAGATCATCATAATATTACGATTTCGGAGGATGCGATAGATGCATGTGCAACCTTAGCGGAACGTTATATTTCGGATCGATTCCTTCCGGATAAAGCCATTGATTTGATGGACGAGTCTGCTGCGAGACTTCGTTTAAATTCTATTAAAAATCCGACTGCATTATATGAAAAGGAAAGTCGTATCGGTGAATTTGCTCCTTTGATTGATCAGGCCATTGTTGACGGAGATTTAAAAGAAGCTGCGAAACTTCGTAAAGAACGTCAGAAATTAATGGATGAAGTGGAAAAAGAAAAATTAAAGTATGTTCGTCAGCAGAATAAAAAGAAACTGACGCTTACTTATGATGATATTGCGGATGTGGTTTCCACATGGACGAAGATTCCGGTTTCAAAATTGACGGAATCCGAATCCAAGAGATTAACCAAATTGGAAAGTACACTGCATAAGCGTGTCATCGGACAGGATGATGCGGTGCTTGCGGTATCCCGTGCGGTACGTCGTGGACGTGTGGGACTAAAAGAACCGGGAAGACCCATTGGTTCCTTCTTGTTCTTAGGACCTACCGGTGTTGGAAAGACTGAAGTTTCCAAAGCATTGGCAGAAGCGGTTTTTGGTACGGAAGATTCCATGATTCGTGTGGATATGACGGAGTACATGGAAAAGCATTCCGTTTCTAAAATGATCGGATCTCCACCGGGATATGTGGGATATGACGAGGGCGGACAGCTTTCCGAAAAAGTCAGAAGAAATCCATATTCCGTGATTTTGTTTGATGAGATTGAAAAAGCTCATCCGGATGTGTTTAATATTTTGCTTCAGGTTTTGGATGAAGGTCATATTACCGATTCACAGGGAAGAAAGGTGGATTTTAAAAACACCATTATAATTATGACATCCAATGCCGGAGCAAAGGAAATCATGGAGCCGAAGAAACTTGGCTTTTCCCGTGAAGAAAGCGAAAAACAGGATTATGAGGCCATGAAATCCAGGGTTATGGATGAATTAAAGCACTTATTTAAACCTGAGTTTTTGAATCGAATCGATGAAACCATTGTATTTAGAGTATTAAACAAGGATGATATGACAAAGATTGTATCCATCATGACGAATGCTCTTGTGAAGCGTTGCAAGGATCAGATGAATCTGTCTCTTGAGATTCGACCTGCGGTAAAGAAGTATATAGTTGAAAAAGCTTATGATCCGAAATTTGGTGCAAGGCCGCTTCGCAGAAAGATTCAAACGGATATTGAAGACGTATTGGCGGAAGAAATCTTATCCGGAAAATTCAAAAATAAAGAGACCATTATCGTCTCTGTAAAAAATGATAAAATAGTTTTTGAAGGAAAATAGGAGGAAAAAATGGCTATTATATCAGAGTTGATTCGTGAAGAATCAGACGGTTCCATTAGTTTCGGGGATTATTCTTTGGAATCGAAAAGCAAAAAGGATGATTTTAAACATGAGGGAGATCTCTATAAGGTAAAGACCTTTAAGGAAATTACCAAGTTAGAGAGAAACGGTGCTTTTGTTTATGAATCCGTACCGGGAACATCTGTAAATTCATTGCGATTATCCGAAAACGGTGTTTCTTTTCAGGTGGAAGGATATGAAGATGCTCAGGTGACTTTGGAATTAGAACCGGAAACGGAATATGGCATTAAAGTGAACGGAAATAATGCAGGTACCATGAAGACAAATCTTAGTGGCAAACTCAGTTTGAGCGTGGAAATTGATGAGGGTAAATTAATTCCTGTAGAAGTTACGAGATTATAAGTAAAAGGGCCTTAGTTATTCTAAGGCCTTTTTTGTTTGGAGGAAGGTATGGCAAAAGGAAAATCGGTTGTATTTTTTTGTCAAAATTGCGGAAATGAATCTTCAAAGTGGATGGGACAGTGCCCGGCTTGTCACGAGTGGAATACATTTGTGGAAGAATCCTTGGACAAAAAGGAAATCAAAAGTCGAAAAGCGGTAAGTGATGTAAAAGTTTCTTCTATTAATGATGTAAAAGAAACGGATGCTACACGTACACCCACCGGCATGACGGAACTAGATCGCGTTTTGGGCGGTGGTTTGGTGAAGGGATCTTTGATTTTGGTAGGAGGAGATCCGGGAATCGGAAAATCCACGCTACTACTTCAGGTTTGTAAGAATGTATGTGATAAGGGCTTAAAGATGCTTTATATTTCCGGTGAGGAATCTATGCAGCAGATTAAACTTCGAGCCAATCGTATGGGAAAGTTTAACGAGAACCTTTCTTTATTATGTGAAACATCCCTTTCTGTGGTAAAGGCGGTTATAGAAAAAGAAAAGCCGGATATGGTGGTAATCGATTCCGTACAGACCATGTATGACGAAGATGTTTCTTCGGCGCCGGGCAGCGTAACACAGGTGCGCCAGGCTACCTCTGTTTTTTTGCAGATAGCAAAGGGATTGGGGATTACCGTATTTATTGTCGGACATGTCACCAAGGAAGGCGTGGTCGCCGGACCGAGAGTGCTGGAGCATATGGTGGATACGGTATTGTATTTTGAAGGAGAACGCCACGGCACATATCGAATCCTTCGCGGAGTGAAGAATCGATTTGGTTCAACAAATGAAATCGGTGTTTTTGAAATGTGTGAATCCGGTCTGGCAGAAGTTGAGAATCCGTCACAATATATGTTGGAAGGTAAACCACATAATGCTTCCGGTTCAGTTGTAGCATGCTCAATGGAAGGAACACGTCCGATTCTTTTGGAAGTTCAGGCCCTTGTTTGTGCCACAAATTTCAATATACCCAGAAGAACTGCCAATGGAGTGGACTTTAACCGCGTAAATCTTTTGATGGCGGTGTTGGAAAAGCGTTTGGGGCTTCATTTAAGTACCTATGATGCCTATGTAAATATTGCAGGTGGGCTTAAGATGAATGAACCGGCCCTTGATTTGGCAATAGTTTTGGCGCTTGCTTCTTCATATAAGAATCGTCCGGTGGATGAAGGCCTGATTTGCTTTGGCGAAGTGGGCTTAAGCGGAGAGGTGCGCAGTGTTTCACAGGCACAGCAAAGAATTAATGAAGCGAAGAAACTTGGCTTTACAACCATTGTTTTGCCAAAAGTATGTTTAAAAAATATACAAATAGAAAAAGACGTAAAACTGATTGGCGTTGAAAACGTTCATGAAGTATATGATTTGTTATAAGGAATAAGAAATGATTTATTTGTTACGACATGGACAAACAGAGTGGAATAAGATACACAGATTGCAGGGTGTGACGGATATTCCTTTAAATGATACCGGTCGTCAAATGGCGCGGGATGCATACGCGAAATATAAGGATATTTCATTTGATTGCTGTTATTCATCTCCGTTGATACGTGCTTATGAAACGGCGGAGCTCTTTTTAGGAGACAGAAATACTCCAATTATAAAAGATGAACGTTTTCGAGAAATGAATTTTGGACCCTATGAAGGAACCTACGGATACTTTACGGATGAAACACATCCTTTATATTCTTGGTTTACCGCACCGGAAACCTATGTGCAAAAAGATGGAGTGGAAACATTTGAAGAAATGACTGCTCGTGCCGTGGCGGGAGTGGAGGATATCCGAAAGAACCATGATATTTCAAAGGAGAACATCCTTATTGCCGGACATGGTGCCATGTGTGCCAGCATTATCTGTTATTATAAGCACATGCCCCTAAAGGATTTTTGGGATGCGCTTTTAAAGAACTGTGAGTTATGTGAATTAGATTTTTAAGGATGAATAGTTATGAATCAAGTAATAATCAGAGATGTATCCGTTTCGGATGCAGAGCGTTTGTTGGAAATTTATTCTTATTATGTGCTTCATACAGCAATCTCATTTGAGATTGCTGTTCCTTCTTTGGAAGAGTTTACGAATCGAATCGTTTTATTCTCCGAGAAGTATCCTTATTTGGTAGCAGAGGAAGAGGGTAAGATTGTAGGATTTGCATATGCTCATTCCTTTATTGAACGAGAAGCCTATGATCACTGTGCTGAACTTACCATTTATTTGGATAAGGATGCAAAGAAAAAAGGATATGGCCGTATGCTTTACGAAGAATTGGAAAAGCGACTGTTTTCTATGGGAATTACCAATCTCTATGCCTGCATCGGTGACCCTATCGTAGAGGATGAATACTTAAACCGAAACAGTGAGGAGTTTCACTCCCATATGGGCTTTGTAAAAAACGGTGTTTTCCATAAGTCCGGATACAAGTTTGACCGCTATTACAACATGATTTGGATGGAAAAAATACTGGAGAATTAATTGTAGACACAATTCCGACAATTCAACCAAAAATCGGGAATTATACTTCTTTAAAAAAATATGATTTTTCTTGTTGACAGTGTATGTTTCTGGTGTTAATATATCAACTGTTCGCGCGAGAGATAACAGAGATGATTAAGCGAAGCGCGACGGTGAAGAACCTTGATAATTGAATAGTGAAACAACCTTGAAAGATTCGACGAAGCTCACAAAGTGAGCGGAGGCGGTTCGATTTTCGAAGAAACATCGAACTACCTTATGAGAAACTTTCACAAGATGAAAGTTCTCGTCAATTTATGATAAGAATTCATGAAATGAATTCTTATATTGTTCGAACTTGAGAACTCAAACCAAGTAAAGAAACGGATTCAAGGAATAAAGCTAAGCTTTGTTCTGAGAGAATCAAACCTTAAACATGAGAGTTTGATCCTGGCTCAGGATGAACGCTGGCGGCGTGCTTAACACATGCAAGTCGAACGAAGCTCTTCTAACAGATCCTTC
>CAJOGB010000048.1 GCA_905233835.1 uncultured Lachnospiraceae bacterium | reverse complement strand
CCATGGAAAAATGTCAAAAACGAAAGGGCCAAGACATCATCGCTTCCCACTCCCACAAAAATTTGGTCCATGGGCATACTATAAGCTTTTGACAACGCCTCTACCAAATCCGTCACGCAAGGATCCGGATATTTGCGCAATGATGCAACATCAAACTTTACAATCACCTTTTCTACCGCCGGTGATGGGGGATAAGGATTTTCATTGGTATTTAATTTTATAATATTTGCCTCTTTCGGCTGTTCTCCGGGGGTATAGGGTTCCACCTTAAGAACGTTTGCTTCCCAGTCTGTCATATGTCATCTTTTCCTTTTTCTTTTCCTGTTAAAAGAAAAGGAAGCCTTTTTGTATCCGCTTCCTTTTCATGAGTATCTTTTGTTTTATTCCTGACCGTTGGCCGCTGCCTGCGCCGCTTCTGCCTGTGCCGCTGCATCCGCTTCCGCCTGAGCCTGAGCTATGACGGCTGAATACTGAGCCTCCGCCCCGCAAAGTACGTCATAGTTGGAAACCTGAGCTTTCATATCATCGGAAAGGGCGTTGTAGATATTTCGTGCGGTGGAAATCGCTTCTCCGCTGGCACCCGTTACCGGTCCGATGCTGTTAATGGCATTGATACATGTGGTCACACCGCTTTGTGCACCACGGCTGTCTTCCGTACCCGGAAGATTATATACAAGTACCGGATAACCGGCTTTTACGTAACCAAAGATTGTCTTTGCGGCGCTGTAAGGAAGGTTTACACATCCGTGAGATCCGCTGGTACGATAAATCTGTCCGCCGAAGGTATTTCTCCAGGTGGCATCATGCAATCCCTCACCACCGTGGAAAGGCATCCAGAATCCTACGTGAGATACATAGTCATCTCCGCGAAGGGTGGCGTCCTTTTCACAGTAAGCGATACGATATGCTCCCACATGAGTACCGCAGTTATTTGCAAGATTTCCGGTAACCACGTCCGTATCAAAGACGCTTACACCGTCCACATACAAATACAAATGCTGTGCCGTAATATTTACTTCGATATAGCTGTTTCCGTAATCGTTTGCTCCACGGCTGTTGGCAGTCTGTGAATATACAAAATCACGGGATACGTCTTTACCCGCATCCAAATCAGCTTTTAACTGTTCCAATTCTTTTTCGTTATCGATTTTCCAGCCGTAGTTTCCGCCGGGAACCGTAACGTTTACGCCCCAAGAAGTATCGAGGCTCTTTTCGTTTCCGTAAGTGTTATATTTTGTGGCCATGGATGCAACGAAGTTTGCCATTTCATCCATGTTGTAACTCATCTGATAGTTTTCGTCATAGGTTAACCAAGATGCAATAACGGAAGCAGGAACAACTTCCTTTTCATCTCCCACCAAATAGGTGATATTCATTAATACGTGACGGTTTAACTCATCCACCAATTCGTTTAACTCTTTGGAATCGGCGGTAACCTTCGGCTGAACGAAGCACTTATCCTTCTTTAAACCCACGGTTTTCTGCAATGACTCAATCTTCTTTCCGACAATTTTAGCCATATCGTTCACATTGATGTTGGTACCGTAAACTTCGTCTTTTACCACGAATTTATTCCCGTCAAACTCAGGGATTGCATCCTTGGTTTCCGTCACCTTGGTGGTAGTAACCGGCTCTAAAGAGTTTAACTTTGCAAGCAAAGCACTCTCATCAAAACTTACAACCTTATCGGGCACATATTCCTTGCCCTTAATCAAATAATAAGGCCAAGCAAATCCGTTTTGAGAATCCAAAAACTTCTCGATTTCCTGATTCTCAAGAGATGTCACGATGCCGATTTCATCTGCTGAAATCTCATACTCTGCATCGTTTAATTCATCCACAATCGTAATGCTGTAATCTTTGGACGCATCCGAAATGCGGTTCTTTACCGTCTCGGCAGATGCAAAAGATGATCTGACACCGTTTACGGTGCTATGCGCAAAAAAATGACTTTCAAAGAAAAACCCCAGTCCGATATATACTGCCAAAAGTACAATCAGAACCAACCCAAATACAATCGAAGCCTTCTTTGTCTTCACTTTTCCAAAATAATTACTCATCGTCATCTTCCTTATCTAAATCCTCAAACAGCGCTTCATCTATGTCAAAGGATTCTACATTTGCATTTTCTCTGGCCACATTCTCTCTGCGGCTCTTCTTGGCGATATACAGTTCCTCGTCTGCATACTTCATTAATTCTTTCAGTGCCACGCCACTGTTGCAGGTGAAGATGTGCGTTCCTACGGAAACGCCCAAATAATAAGGCTTTCCGGAAACTGTGTTAAAGATCTCCGCGGATAACTTCACGTCGGAAATTCGACGTTTTACTTCTTCTTTCGCATTGTCTTTTTCATCGATTAAGAACACACCCAAAAACTCATCGCCTCCGATTCTTCCTAAGGGGGAATCATCTCCCACCACGCGTCGCAAAAGCTGTGCGGCCGCATTGATGGCAAAGTCACCCTCACCGTGTCCGAAGGTATCGTTAATCTGCTTTAAGTGATCCAAGTCACCGATAAAGATGCAGGCCTTTTGTCCCTCGTTTATGGCAATCAAACGACCGATTTGTTCATTTACGCCGCGACGGTTTAAAAGTCCGGTTAACGGATCGATGGACGCACTCATATTTAAGCGCGCATTCTGTTCGAGCATACGCTCTCTGTCTTCCGTGGTACGCTTGGTAAGTTCCCTAAAGTGAAGCGCCGTACCGATTTCCAATGTATATAAATACATGGTGGAGACATCTTTATAGTAAACCTCAGTGGTAAGAATACCGTACTGACGGCTACCGTCAAATAACAAATAACTGAAATACAAATGGCTGTATTCATTAGCATCATGCTTCGGAGTCAAACCATCACCCTTTGAAACCTCCGGGGCATGTTCTCTTCCGAAAATGGTATAGTTGGTGCCTTCCTGTTCAAACACCAAATCCAACTTATCGGACATAGTCCAATCCGAATGTCTGACATTTACCATAGGTGTCTTTTGTAAGTACAATCTAGAAGACTTTGCTCCCTGACGAACCAGCATCTGTGCCATTAAAGTGTAGAATGCGGTCTCGTCCTCAGACACCTGTATCATTTCACGAAGTGCCATAGGTCCGCTGATGGCCTGTCCCCAGGTCTCACGCATTTCCTCAATGGCATGCTCCATCTTATTTTCTTCTCGATCGGATGTGGTACGCTTTGTACCGTTGCATCCGCAGGATCCGCGAACAAAAAACTCCGTTGGAATTCGCTCGGAATGAATCTCCTTACCGTTTAAGAAGTCCATAGCCAATTCACCGGCACGTTTTCCCATGTTGGAAGACTTCTGCTCCACGGTGGTAAGCCCCGGCTTTGCGCACCAAGCGAAACGCATGTTATCAAAACCGGTAACCGCGATATCTTTTCCGACTTTTAAACCCTTACGCTCGCAAATCTGGTATACGGTGGTGGACATTTCATCATTGGCACTGACAATGGCGTCAATGTTTTCGTTATTTTCAAATAACGCATAAATCTGCTTGTCCACATTCTCGGAGAAATCACCGTATTCAATCATGGAATCGTCCACAGGAAGCCCGTTTTCTATCATGGCATCAAGGTAAGCCTGCAAACGTTCCGCCGCATCGTCGTTATTGGCGGGGCCGCTTAAGTACACGATGTTTTTATAACCGTGTTCCTTGATCAAATGCTCTACGCATTCCTTCATTCCGTGGTAGTTATCCGCAATCAGATTAATGCCGATTTCCGGAGGGCAGTTATCCTCCAAAATAATACACGGAATATTTTTAAACTTATCCAAAAACGTCTTTTTATCGCCCAATTCCTGGAAAGTATTCAAGGAACCGTATGCAATAATCAAAAGGTCGAAATCCTCAAAGAACGAATAATCAAACATGGACAGGTACTGATAATCGAAGTCATTACTGTCGTCGTTTAATCCGTGGTAAAAGCTCCCGCTTTCCGTTCCTAAAAGGAAGTGCACATCCACCTTTTTATCCATAAAATAGCGATAGATTGAACGAATAATCTTTTTCGGATGATCCATATGTGCGTTAGCTACGAACACGCCGATCTTTTTTCTTTTTTCCATGTTTATCTCCAAGTATTCCTTTTAGTCAAAAAAATATCAAATTTCATTATAGCACTTCTACTTCAAAATTCCATTTCCAAATTAAACTTTCAAAGGTTTTTTATACGTCCCCTCGTCTTGCCCGAATTTTCTTCATTTCTTCAATGGAAAACTCATATTTATGATTGCAAAACTGGCATCTGACCTCCACCGGCTTATTATCCGCGATGATTTCATCCAAGTCTTCGGAACTGATGGCCGCCAAAGAACGCTCCACACGTTCAACCGAGCAATCGCAGACAAATCCAACTTCCCGTTTGTCTGTAACGGAAACATCAAATCCATCCAACACTTTTAAAAGCATATCCTCCGGTGTCATTCCGGTTTTTAACATAGAGGTTACCGGTTCCAAATTCTTTATGTTTTCTTCCAAACGATCGATGGTTTCCTCGGAAGTATTCGGCATTAACTGTACGATAAATCCGCCTGCCACATCCACCGTATTGTCCGGTGTCATTAAGACTCCCAAGCCCACAGAGGACGGGGTCTGTTCGGAGGTGGCAAAGTAATAGGTTAAATCCTCTGCGATTTCTCCGGTCTTTAACTCTACTGTTCCCACATAGGGTTCCTTTAATCCTAAGTCCTTAATCACTCGAAGCACGCCTACACCGATGGCACCACCCACGTCTAATTTTCCGTTTTTTGCGGGAAGAACCACCTGGGGATTATTGGCAAATCCCTTTACGTTTCCGGTGATATCGCCGGTAACGGTCAG
The DNA here is from genome assembly GCA_905233835.1 of uncultured Lachnospiraceae bacterium. Taxonomy (GTDB): domain Bacteria; phylum Bacillota; class Clostridia; order Lachnospirales; family Lachnospiraceae; genus JAILEN01. The sequence continues at coordinate 2,215 of CAJOGB010000048.1, read as the reverse complement.
TCCCTTCATAGGACCGCTTCCCATAAACTGTAAGGTCATTACATCCGAATCATTCTTTAACATGGTTCCCATCATGGAAGCCGCCGCCATGCTTCGTCCCAAAGCAGCCGTTACCACCGGAGAAGTATTATGTACGCTTCGTGCATACTCCGTCATTTCACGGCTGGTGATGGCAAAAGCTCGAATCTCATCGTTTGCCGCCGTGGCACGAATCAAATAGTCTTTCATAAATTAAATATCTCCTAATTCTTTTTCGCAACGAAATACATCCGCTCGGATGTCTCGTTTAATCGTTCCATGGTATCCGCATCGATACTCTCGATAAAGGAAAGTCCCGCAAAAGAAAGAGCTTCTTTTACTTCTTCCTCCGTATAGCAATGCTGAATGTGGGTTTCAAAGAAACGAAAAAAACTTTCGTTTCCGTCCCCATAAAGCACATCCCCTTTGATATAAAGGGTTAAATCGTAAATGTTCTCCCGGGTGTTTGGATCGTATTCGTTTTCCCAAATAAAACTGCCCTCTTCTCTGGTATCTGAAAAGATATGATCCGCCAAAAGAGTCTCGTACTTATAAGGGGTGTTCATATCAAAAACAAACATTCCGCCCGGCCCCAAGTACTTGCTTACATTTGAAAAGACCTGCTTTAAATCATCCAAGGTTTGAATATAGTTTAAGGAATCACAAAAGCTTACAAAGCCGTTTACCGTTTTATGGAGTTCCAATTCTCTCATATCCTTGCAGATATATAGAATATCTCCGGGCTGGTTTTTCCCATTTGCCACCGTAAGCATATCTTCGGATAAGTCCACACCGATCATGGAAAAGCCCTTATCATAGAGACGCTTTGTCATCTGTCCGGTTCCGCAGCCCAACTCCACAAGCATCCCCTCTTTTAACCCGTAATCCGCCAACAGATTTATTACGTTTTTTGTCCAGGTATCATAGGGGGTTTCGTCCATAAAAAGATCGTAAACATAAGAAAAATTATAGTAAGAATCCATAGCATCCATCATTTCAAAATTCCCAAAACAACATCGTTATAATATTAACACAAAATCCCCCGGTAATAAAGAAGGTGACCTTGATTATTTCCCCTTAAATACGTATACTTTGTAGTGATATGGAAAAGTATAAGCATTATATTTCAAAAAACATCAAAGCCTTTTATTTGCGTCGCCTTTTATCACCTGTGTTATACTTGGCGGTTCTTTTTTTACTGTGCTTATTTTTCCCTGTCGTAAACATGGCTTTTCCAAAAACCATAAAGGAAGGGGAATCCCTTTCCAAACTCTATCATGAGAAAAAGCCCTTCGTGGATGTCACCCTTCACGATTTATACTTTACCGGTTATAAAAAATCCTGGTTGGGTTTTGACATCGGCTATTTCTATTACACCATGTACGAAGACGACTGTGTCATCGTTTTGTTATCACCATCCACTTCCATTCTTGGAGAGCCGGTGATCGACGAGCTTCACATCACGGCACAAATCCTACCGAATGCCACGTCCGAAGATTTGCTTTTGGATCATTTAGCCGAGGATTTATCTTGGACTTCCGCAGGTATTAAATCAAGTGTTTCTCCCATTATGTTATCCGAACCGGACGGTGTGGGCATACGAGCAAGCCTGCTTCGCTACTTTGTGATTTTAACCGCGCTTTATTCCGTAATCATTATTCTTTTATATTTGCTTTACTATATGCGACCCGACTTTTGCCCGGCCATTCGAAAGCTTTCTCCATATGGAAATCCAAAAAAAATTTTGGAAGAGGCGGAAGAAGAACTTTTAACTTTGCCACAGCTTGCCACGGAGGATATGTTTATTACGGAGCACTACTTTATCGAAACCTCCAGCTATGGTACCGCAGTGGTTCCCATTCAAAAGATTATTTGGATTTACAAATACTCCACCTTACATAAGTTTCTATGGCATCACTTCTCCATTTCCTACACCCTTTATATCACGGCAGGAAAACGACAGTACATCAAATGCCCAAAAAACACAAAGACCGATATCGACGGTATCATTGACTACTTATCCGAAGCAAACCACGATATTCTGGTGGGATTTAGCGAAGAAAACAGAAAAACAGTGGAAGGAATCCAGGGGGACTTCATTCCACTGCGTAAATTCTTAGACTTCTTAAGTCAAAAGGAGTAACAGAGGAGGACATTAAATGGATTTCGGAAGAAGCCATTGACGACAAAAATGATG
>CAJOGB010000047.1:17589-19120 GCA_905233835.1 uncultured Lachnospiraceae bacterium | reverse complement strand
CCATCAGGGAGCCTTTGATATTTCCTTCCTTTCATCCATGCCGAATATGACGGTGATGGCACCAAAGAATAAGTACGAGCTTTCCGATATGATGAAGTTTGCGGTGGGATACGACGGACCTATCGCCCTTCGCTATCCCCGAGGAGAAGCCATCGTAGCCTATAAGAATTATCGAAAGAAGATTGTACTTGGAAAAGCGGAACCCATGGAAGAAGAGGGAGATGTTTTACTCTTTTCCATCGGAAGCATGGTGGACACCGCCATGAAAGTACATGACGAGTTTTTAACCAAGGGAATTCATGTGGCGGTTTGCAATGCCAGATTCGCAAAGCCTTTGGATGAAGAGTACTTGGAGAAAGCGGCGAGCAGATACAAAGCCATCGTGACATTGGAAGAAAATGCACTTTGTGGCGGATTTGGAGAAGCGGTGCTTCGGGTATTAAATAACTGTGAGTATAAAGGCATTACGGAATGCATCGGTTTGCCGGATTCCTTTATTCAGCACGGAAGTGTGGAAGAGTTAAAAGCGAACTTGGGCATCGATGAAGCCGGTGTGGCAAAGAAAACAGAAGCCATTATAAACAGGATATACAGATGAAAGAAAAAGAGCGTTTAGACGTGCTTTTGGTAAACCGTGGGTTGGCACCTTCACGAGAAAAAGCCAAGGCCATGATTATGGCAGGGGATGTGTTCGTGGAAAACCAGCGGGAGGATAAAGCCGGAAGCACATTTCCCGTAAATGTAAATATTGAAGTACACGGTGAGCAGTTAAAGTATGTAAGCCGCGGAGGATTAAAGTTAGAAAAGGCCATGGCGGAATTTCCCATTACCTTAGAGGGAAAGGTCTGTATGGATATCGGTGCATCCACCGGCGGTTTTACGGACTGTATGTTGCAAAACGGTGCCGCAAAGGTCTTTGCCGTGGACGTGGGCTACGGACAGTTTGCATGGAAACTCCGCCAGGATGAGCGTGTGGTTTGTATGGAAAAAACAAACATCCGCTATGTGACCCCGGAGGATATCGGTGAACATTTGGATTTTGCGTCCGTGGACGTATCCTTTATTTCCTTATCCAAAGTACTTCCCGCAGCCAAAGAACTTTTAAAAGACGGGGGCGAAATGGTTTGTTTAATTAAACCCCAGTTTGAGGCAGGAAAGGAAAAGGTTGGAAAGAAGGGTGTGGTTCGTGAAAAAAGCGTGCACATCGAAGTCATTCAAAATGTGATTGCCTATGCGACTTCTAACGGATTTCAAGTCCTGGGATTATCTTTTTCACCGGTGAAAGGACCGGAGGGAAATATTGAATACTTAATTCACCTTAAAAAAGCGGATGCGGGCGTTTTGGTGGAAGAGTGGTTAAAAAAAGCAGAAGAGGTTGTTTATGAATCTCACAATATATTAGATAAATAGGGGAAAAGATGAAAAACTATTTGATTGTTACAAAAAATGCGCGGGAACTGGAGAGTCCCTTTACACAGGAACTGAAAGAGTATATTGAGAAAAAAGGCGGAACCGTGACGGCCTGTGCCCG
>CAJOGB010000047.1:11730-17551 GCA_905233835.1 uncultured Lachnospiraceae bacterium | reverse complement strand
ATCGGCGGTGACGGTACACTGGTTCGAATCGCTCAGACCACCGTATCTTCCAATTTGCCCCTAATCGGTGTAAACCACGGACACTTGGGTTACCTCTGCGATTTGAATGAGGAAAATATTTGGAACGCCGTAGACCGCATGTTTGAAGATGATTTTGAAATCGAAGAGCGCATGATGGTGGACGGTTATGTGGAGCATGCCAACGGGAAAAAGAGTAAAATCGAGCATGCCCTAAACGACGTGGTTATTACCATTAATAACAGTAAGTCCGTTATTCGACTTACGGTATATATTAACGGTGAATATTTATATTCCCTTTCCGGTGACGGTATGATTATCGCTACCCCTACCGGCTCTACGGCGTATAACCTTTCCGCAAACGGACCGATTGTGGATCCGAAGACGGAAGCGATTTTAATGACGCCTTTAAATCCCCATACGTTAACGTCCAGAAGTATCGTTTTGGACCCTAACGATGAAATCGCGATTGAGATTACTCCCCGACGTCACAGCGTAACGGAAGAAGCCACCATTTTATTTGACGGTAGTTATCCTGTTTTAATTAAAGCCGGTGAGAGACTGGTGGTGAAAAAATCCGCTCGTAAAACCAAGATGATTTTTATGAGCCAAATGAATTTCCTGGAACGTATGAGAAATAAGATGCAGGAAAACTACTAAAGGGGAATTTACGATATGAAGACGGAACGTCAGAACAAGATTTTAGATTTAATCGTAAAAAAAGAAATCGGAACTCAGGAAGAACTCTTAGATGAGTTAAACAAGGCCGGATACCATGTAACCCAGGCCACGGTTTCCCGAGACATCCGTGAGATGAATTTAACCAAGGTGGCGCTCTCCGACGGAAAGCTTCGTTATGTGGCTTATCGAAAAACGGAAGAAGACTTGTCCGAGAAGTATAATCGCATTTTTAAGGATGCCTTTCTTTCCATGGACAATGCCATGAATATGCTTGTAATCCGAACCGTAAGCGGTATGGCTATGGCGGTGGCGGCAGCCCTTGATGATATGGAATTTCCGGAAATCGTTGGTTCCATCGCGGGAGACGATACGGTCATGTGTGCGGTACGAAGCGTGGAAGATACCGTAGTTGTGATGAGAAAACTGGAAGATATATTAAATTTTTAAATTTTTATTAAGAATTTTCAAATCTGTTGTAAGAGTATTTCCCATTTGATATAGTTAACTTTGCAAGAAGAGCATAGTGGAGGAATTATGCTTTTAAACCTACATGTTAAAAATCTGGCTTTAATTCATGAAGAGGACATCTCCTTCGGAGACGGTCTAAACATCCTTACCGGTGAAACCGGAGCAGGTAAATCCATAATCTTAGGTGCACTTTCTCTCGCCTTGGGAGAGAAGGTTTCTTTTGATGCTCTTCGGGATCCGGAAAAAGAAGCGCTGGTGGAAGCGGTATTTCGTATCAGCGACGCAGAGGCAAAGACATTGCGTGCCATGGATATTTCCGTGGAAGAAAATGAAGTGATCTTATCCCGAAAGATGACGGGAGAGCGCTCATCTGCAAAGATTAACGGAGAAACCTATCCTGCTTCAAAGTTAAAGGAAGTGGGAGCCCTTCTTTTGGATATCTATGGACAACACGAGAATCAGTCCCTTTTGCATAAGAAAAAGCATTTGGAACTTTTGGATGACTTCGGAGGAGAAAGTATAGCGTCCTTAAAAAAGGATGTTGCCGAGGCATATCGTGTTTATACTTCAAAGAAAAAGGAATACGACTCTGCCAATACGGACGAGGCGGAACGTGCTCGAGAACTTTCTTTTTTGCAACATGAGACGGAAGAGATCGCAAACGCAAAACTAAAAGATGGAGAAGATGAGGAATTGGAGAGCGAGTATAAAAAGCTCTTAAATGCCGCAAAAATTTCCGACGCGTTAAACGAAGCCTATAAAGAGTGCGGAGATTCTGCAGGAGGAAGTTCCGAAAAGATCGGTCGCGCAGTCCGTGAACTTCACAGTGTGGAAGCCTATGATGAGGGACTTTCCGATTTGATTTCCACCTTATCCGACGTGGAGTCCTTATTATCCGATTTTAACAGGGGCATTTCCGATTACATTAAGGATTTGGATTTTGCGGGAGAACGCTTTTCGGAAGTGGAAAATCGTTTAAACGTGATAAACGATTTAAAAGGAAAATACGGTCGTACGGTGGAAGATGTGCTTAGCGCTTACGATGAAAAGGTTGCCCATATTGCAAAATTGGAGGACTATGATTCCTACCTTTTAAATCTGGAAAAGGAATATAACGAGGCAAAGTCGAAGTTGGAGAATTTGTCTTCTCAGCTATCCGTGCTTCGCCAGTCAAAGGCTGTGACACTTTGTGCTTTGGTAAAAGACGCACTTTTGGATTTGAATTTCCTGGATGTAAAGTTTTCTATGGAGTTTACAAAGACGCCCGATTACAGTGTCTCCGGTTATGATGAAGCGGAGTTTATGATTTCCACCAACCCGGGAGAACCCATGCGTCCGCTAAAGGATATCGCATCCGGCGGTGAGCTTTCCCGTGTGATGCTTGCCATAAAGACGATTCTGGCTCAGTCGGATTCCATTGATACATTGATTTTTGATGAGATTGATGCGGGAATTTCCGGACGAACGGCGCAGGCGGTCTCTGAGAAAATATATCTTGTTTCCCGTGCACATCAGGTGATTTTGATTACCCATCTGCCCCAGATTGCCGCGATGGCGGATCATCATTTCTTAATCGAAAAGGATGTGGTAAGCGGAGAAAGTATCGGCTCACAGGGTATTTCTACCATTTCCACCATTCAGGAACTCTATGCCGCACAGGTAACCAATGAACTTGCACGTATGGTAGGCGGTGCGGAGATCACCAATGCCACATTGGAAAATGCCAGAGAACTAAAAGAATTGGCGGACGAAAAGAAAAAAACACTTGTCTTATAATAAAGGCGGAGAATTTCAAATAAGAAATTCTCCGTATTTTTAAAAGTGAAAATCAATTCATCTTTAACTGGATTTATATTCATTTACAATTTGATTTTTTGTCAATATAATCGTTGACACTTTATGCGTTTTTTTGCTAGAATTTTGACAATTTAAAAATATTTTTAAGCATATAAGAAAGAGAGGATTTTAACATGGCAACCATTATCGGTGATGGAATTACTTTTGACGACGTATTATTGGTGCCTCAGTACTCTGAGGTTACCCCCAACTTGATTGATTTACGAACAAATCTTACAAAAAAGATTCGTTTGAACATTCCAATGATGTCAGCTGCTATGGATACCGTTACAGAGCACAGAATGGCAATCGCTATGGCTCGTCAGGGTGGTATCGGTATTATTCATAAGAATATGTCCATTGAAGCACAGGCTGAGGAAGTTGATAAGGTAAAACGTTCCGAGAATGGTGTTATTACAGATCCTTTCTTTTTATCTCCGGATCATACCTTACGTGATGCCGATGAGCTCATGGGAAAATTCAGAATTTCCGGTGTGCCCATTACCGAAGGCGGCAGAGCCGGCGGAAAATTAATCGGTATTATTACAAACCGTGACTTAAAGTTCGAAGAGGATTATTCAAAGAAGATTTCCGAGTGCATGACTTCCGAGAATCTGATTACCGCTCCGGTGGGCATCACTTTGGACGAAGCAAAGAAGATTTTAGGTAAGGCTCGTAAAGAGAAGTTACCGATCGTGGATGAAAACTTCTGCTTAAGAGGTTTGATTACCATTAAGGATATCGAAAAGCAGATTCAGTATCCTCTTTCTGCAAAGGATTCCCAGGGAAGACTTCTTTGCGGCGCAGGTGTTGGAATTACAGGAAATATGATGGACCGAGTAGATGCTTTGGTAAAGGCAAATGTTGACGTTATTGTTGTTGACTCTGCTCACGGACATTCTAAGAATATTATTAATGCTGTAAAAGAAATCAAAGCAAAATATCCGGACCTTCAGGTAATCGCAGGAAATGTTGCAACAGGTGAAGCAACCAAGGCTTTGATTGAAGCCGGTGCAGATGCGGTTAAGATTGGTATCGGACCGGGATCTATTTGTACAACCCGCGTGGTTGCAGGTATCGGTGTTCCTCAGGTTTCCGCTATTATGGACTCCTATGAAGTTGCAAAGAAATACGATATACCGATTATCGCAGACGGCGGTATTAAGTTCTCAGGAGATATGACAAAGGCTCTTGCAGCCGGTGGTTCCGTATGTATGATGGGATCCATGTTTGCAGGATGTGATGAAGCTCCGGGTGAGTTCGAATTATATCAGGGACGTAAGTTTAAGGTATACCGTGGTATGGGTTCCATCGCAGCTATGGAAAACGGTTCTAAGGATCGTTACTTCCAGGAAGGTGCAAAGAGTGGAAGGCCGCGTGGCTTACAAAGGTTCCTTAGAGGATGTTGTATTCCAGTTGGTTGGCGGTATCCGCTCCGGTATGGGATATTGCGGATGTCCTACCATTGAGGACCTTCATGAAAGAGCGAAATTCGTTAAGATTTCCGCTGCTTCCTTAAAAGAGTCTCATCCACATGATATTCACATTACAAAAGAAGCACCGAATTATTCTGTAGAAGAGTAAAAGTCAATCGCTGTCGCGTAGCGGCAGCGATTTTTTTGTACCTTTTTGATTCACATAAAAAGGAAAAAGTGTATAATAAAATTAACCAGAGAATAATTTGCGTGCATCGCTTTGCACGCATAACGTGAGGTGAGGGAAATATGAGCAAAAAGAAAAGTTCGAGACTTCGGAATTTCGGTCAAACATTTACGGTATTTGGAATTATCGTAGCGGTTTCGGCGCTGTTGCTTCTTGCTCTTTACAGTCGTGACTATAACTTGAAGGTGGACAGTCGCGGAGTTTATTGGGCACCGGAAATCGGAGTTCAAACACCTACCACCTTAACATTAAACAATGATCAAAAGGGCAAAGTTGTTTGTACCTGTGATTATTTGGGTGACGTAGAAGGCTATCAGTTCCGTATTGCAGGAACACCGGTGGTTTGGTTGGGAAAGACCTATCGAACCGCCACCAACGGATATATTTGCGCAGGCTTTCATGAAGGCCAAAAGGTTCGGGTCCAGGTCAGAGCTTATAAAACAAATCCACACGGGCGTGTGGTATACGGACGATGGTCCGGGGTTCGAGCCACCACGATTCGTTAAAGGGAAGAAAGGATTACTTATTTAGATGGAGTTTAGACCCTGCATTGATATTCATGACGGGAAGGTAAAGCAAATCGTCGGAAGTTCTTTAAATGACGACGATGCATCCGTCTCGGAAAACTTTGTATCCGAAAAGGATGCAGATTTTTTTGCTGAGTTTTACAAAGAAGAGGGACTGTTCGGCGGACATGTTGTTATGTTGAATAAAGCCGGCAGTGATTCTTATGAAGCCACAAAGGCACAGGCTTTAAAAGCATTAAAGGCCTATCCGGGAGGACTTCAAATCGGCGGCGGTATCACGGCGGAAAATGCCAAGGAATACATTGATGCCGGTGCTTCTCATGTTATCGTGACCTCTTACGTATTTTCCGATGGGGAAATTAACTACGAGAATTTAAAGAAGTTAAATGATGCGGTGGGCAAAGAACACATCGTTTTGGATTTAAGCTGTAAAAAGCATCATAAAAACTACTACGTCGTAACCAACCGTTGGCAGACTTTCACCAAAGAACAGGTAAACAAAGGCCTTTTGGAGCAACTGTCCGCATACTGCGATGAGTTTTTGATTCATGCGGCGGATGTGGAAGGAAAATCCGAAGGTGTGGATGAAGAATTAATCGAGATCTTATCCGAATACGAAGGCATCCCGG
>CAJOGB010000047.1:0-11652 GCA_905233835.1 uncultured Lachnospiraceae bacterium | reverse complement strand
AGAATTAAACTACGAGACCGTCAAACAAATGTGTCAGATATAGGGAGAGAATATATGAAATTTACAAAAATGCACGGCTGCGGAAACGATTATGTATATGTGGACTGCTTCCACGAAACCGTAAACAATCCGGAGGAAGTGGCGAAATTCGTCAGCGACAGACACTTCGGCATCGGAAGCGACGGCCTTATTTTAATTTGCCCGTCAAAGGTGGCAGACGTGGAAATGGTGATGTTTAATGCAGACGGAAGTCGCGGTGAAATGTGCGGAAACGGTGTCCGTTGCGTAGGTAAATATGCCTATGATTTCGGTCTGGTAAAAAAAGAAGAAATAACCGTAGAGACCTTGGCAGGCATTAAAACATTAAAGTTATCCTTAAAGGACGGGAAAGTGGATCAGGTTCGTGTGGATATGGGTGCACCGATTTTTGATGCCAGAAAAGTACCGGTGACATTTCCTGAGGGGGAGATGATCAATCAGCCTATGGAAGTGGATGATACCATTTATCATGTTACCTGTCTTTCCATGGGAAACCCTCATTGCGTTACCTTTTTGGAGCAGGATATCAGACAGTTGGACTTGGAAAAAATCGGTCCGGAGTTTGAATATCACGAGACATTCCCGAAGCGGGTGAACACGGAGTTTGCCAATGTTATTGATAGAAAGCACATTCGTATGCGTGTGTGGGAAAGAGGAAGCGGTGAGACACTAGCCTGCGGAACCGGTGCATGTGCTACGGCGGTAGCGGCTATTGTAAACGGACTTTGCGAGGATACCGTGGAACTGGAACTTTTAGGCGGAACTCTTACCATTACCTATGATAAGGGTGCAAATACCGTATATATGACGGGACCGGCCACCACCGTATTTTCCGGTGAAGTGTTCCCACCGAAGGATTTTGAAAACGAACACGACGTTAAAATTTATTCAAAGGATAAAAAGAAAAAATAAGACTTCTTATGGAAAAAATACTGTATGTAACGATCGATGAATCCCATATGAATTCTTCTGAGGCAGGTTTTTTTCAAGCATTTGTATCAACGTGTTTACAAGAGGGGTTTTTTATAGCGAAAAAGACCGATGTCGAAGAGGAGAAGCGACACGGTCTTTTTTGTGTGGCTGTATGCGATACCCAGGAGGATATTGACTTTTTTGCGGCGCAAAACATTCCTGTGGTGGCCTATGAACGAGAGATAAGTGTGCGACTGAATAACCCCTATATCATTCTTAGTTTCGAAGGGGTGGATGGGGACTATCTGACTAAGGTCCATCATAGGTTTTTTGGACTGCCCCTTACTATTATGGAAACAAAGCGAACCATTATCCGTGAGTTTTGTATGGAGGATTTGGATGCACTGTTTCGTTTATATGAGGGAGAGCATATTACAGACTACATGGAACCTTTATACGAGTATGAAGATGAAAAGGCCTACGAGGAAAAATATATTAAGAATGTATACGGCCTCTATGACTACGGCATGTGGCTTATTATCGATAAAGACACAAAGGAAATCATTGGCCGGGCAGGCGTTGAATCCAGAGGTGGGCTTTCGGGCATCAACCGGGAAACGTTTTTAGATGACAGAAACGATGAGAATACCGTGGAACTGGGGTATTTGATTCGGGAGGATTATCAGAATAAGGGTTATGCCACCGAGGTTTGCAAGGCCATCGTGGACTATGCATTTAACGAATTAGCAAAGAAAAGAGTTTATGCACAAGTGGACGAAGGAAACCTTATTTCTCGAAAATTGTTAAAAAAGTTGGGATTTCTTGATAAAGGAGCGGAATTATTTGAAATTTCAAATTGAAATCTTAAATGGTTTCGTTTACTATAAGAAATAATATTCTAATTGCGAAAGGAGGTGCGACATGGCTGACATCAGATCGAAAGAATTTGAAAAGATAGAAGCGGATATGTCGCGCCCAAATCGCAAAGTTGTAGCTACATCCGATTTCTCCGATCCGGAGGATTTATATCAGGACTTGATTAACCGTATTCGAAAGTATCATCCGAATACGGATATTTCCATGGTAGAAAAAGCTTATCGTCTAGCAGACGAGGCACATAGAGAGCAGAAGCGAAAGTCCGGCGAACCTTACATTATCCATCCATTAAGCGTTGCCCTTATTTTGGCGGATTTGGAAATGGATAAGGAAACCATCGTGGCCGGTATTTTGCACGATGTGGTGGAAGATACGGTTTGTGAATGCGAAGAGATTGAACGAGAGTTTTCTCCGGAAGTGGCGCTTTTAGTAGACGGCGTTACAAAGTTAGGCCGGTTATCCTACGATGCGGATAAGGTAGAAGTTCAGGCAGAGAATCTTCGAAAGATGTTTCTTGCCATGGCAAAGGATATTCGTGTCATTATTATTAAGCTTGCGGATCGTCTTCATAATATGCGTACCTTAAAGTACATGACGGAAGTAAAACAAAGAGAAATTGCTCGCGAGACCATGGAGATTTATGCTCCTTTGGCACAGCGTCTTGGTATTTCCCGAATCAAAATCGAGTTGGATGATTTGGCGCTAAAGTATTTGGAGCCGGAAGCCTACTATGATTTGGTGGAAAAAATCGCTCTTCGAAAAAAGCAGCGCGACGACTACGTGGAAGGCTTGGTAGAAGAGGTAACGGAGCATATCAAAGCTGCCGGTATCGATGCCGAGATCTACGGTCGAAGCAAACACTTCTTTAGTATCTATAAAAAGATGGTAAATCAGAATAAGACCCTAGATCAGATCTATGACTTATTTGCTATTCGTATCATTGTAAAAGACGTAAAAGACTGTTATGCGGCACTTGGTGTTATTCATGAGATGTATACACCGATTTCCGGCAGATTTAAAGATTATATTGCTATGCCAAAGCCCAACATGTATCAGTCTTTGCATACCACACTTATCGGACCGAACGGTACACCCTTTGAAATCCAAATCAGAACCTACGAGATGCATCGAACCAGTGAATACGGTATCGCTGCACATTGGAAATATAAGGAATCCGGAGAAGGTTCCACGGTAAATTCCGAAGAGGAGAAGTTATCTTGGCTTCGCCAGATTTTGGAATGGCAGCAGGACATGTCGGATAACAGAGAGTTTATGACGCTTTTGAAGAGTGACTTAAACCTTTTCTCCGAAGATGTATTTTGTTTTACTCCATCCGGTGATGTAAAGAATTTACCAAACGGTTCTACACCCATCGACTTTGCATATGCCATCCATTCCGCAGTGGGAAATAAGATGATCGGAGCAAAGGTAAACGGTCGATTGGTACCCATTGATTATGTGATCCAAAACGGTGACCGAATCGAGATTTTAACATCTCAAAATTCCAGAGGACCAAGCCGTGACTGGTTAAAACTTGTAAAATCCGGCCAGGCAAAAAATAAAATCAATCAGTGGTTCAGAAGCGTTTCCAAAGAGGAAAACGTGGCAAAAGGAAAGGAACTCTTTATTGAGTCCGCAAAGTCCAAGGGTATTGTGCTTTCGGATATTAATGTTCCAAAGTATCAGGAACGTGTAATGCGTCGCTACGGTTTCCATGATTGGGAGAGTGTGCTTTCCGCCATCGGTCAGGGATCCATCAAAGAAGGTGCTGTGGTTAACCGTATGTATGACGGTTACTTGGCAGACCATCCTATCATTCGTACCGATGAGGATGTGCTTTCCTACCATCAGGATCAGCCGGTAAATGTGGAACATCCAAAGGCTGTGACCAAGTCCAAAAACGGTATTATCGTGAAGGGCTTGTACGATGTATCCGTTCGTTTTTCCAAGTGCTGTTCGCCGGTACCGGGAGATGAAATCGTGGGATTTGTTACCCGCGGACGCGGTGTGTCTATTCACAGAACGGATTGTATTAACGTAATTAACCTTCCGTCATTGGAAAAGCCTCGCCTTATTGAAGCGGAATGGCAGCCGGAGTTTTTGGAAGATTCCAAAGGTGGCAGATATATGGCGGATATTCATATTTACGGAAATAACCGTACCGGACTTCTTGTAGATATTTCAAAGGTCTTTACGGAGCGAAATATCGATATCAACGCCATTCATTCAAGAACCAGTAAGCAGGGAGTGGCTACCATTGATGTTTCCTTTGGGGTATCATCAAAGGCGGAACTTGCGGAACTTGTAAACCGTTTGAAATCCATCGAGAGTGTCATCGATATTGAAAGAACAACAGGCTAGTGTTGATGTTTTCTTTGTGAAATATCAGCACTTGTTCTTTTTTAAGAAAGGGCAAACACATGGCATACAAAATTGAAAACTATGTAGTGGGACCTGTGGGAACCAATTGTTATTTCATGATTAATGAAGATACCAAAGAGGTCTTGGTCATCGATCCCGGTGCTTCCGCAAAAGCGTTGTATGAAAAAATAAAAGAGGAAGGCTTAGTACCCAAGGGAATTTTACTTACCCACGGTCACTTTGATCACGCAGGGGCTGCCAGAGGCCTATTGTATGATGCGGAAATCTATGCATTGGATAAAGAACAGGAAACATTAGAGAATCCCATGTATAATTTGTCGGGCATGATGGGTGGAGCTTCCGAGCGTTACAAGGCCACGGTTTACGTTCAAGACAATGATGTCCTTCATTTGGCAGGATTTGAAATTAAGGTACTCTTTACACCGGGACATACTCCGGGTGGATGCTGCTTTTATTTTAAAAACGAAGGAGTGATTTTCCCGGGGGATACGCTTTTCTGCGGCTCTGTGGGACGCACCGACTTCCCGGGCGGATCTATGTCAGACTTGGTACACGCAGTCCGGGACCGCCTGCTGGTTCTGCCGGATGACACCCTTGTATATCCGGGTCACGAGTCACCAACTACCATAGGTGACGAGAAAAAATACAATCCATACTTGTAATAATCTCCATTCCCGACGCGAGCAGGGTAGAGGACTATATAATGAATTTAAAGATTAATAACGAAAGCTTTTTATATGATGCCTATGGCTTGGTGCAGGCATTTTATCCCGGCACGAAGCCCAATGTTTTTTTTAATAAAGAAATTGATAACGATGAAAATACAATAGAGATAGTAGTCGGTGATAATGCCATCACGTTGACCATTGACGGGCAGCAGTGCGGCACTATGGATATCGATGCTGATAATCGAAGCGATACGAAGAATCGTTTGAAACGATTGATCTATGAGGTGTTAAGTAAAAAGACCAATCAAAGTCTACCTTGGGGAACTTTAACCGGTATTCGCCCCACAAAGATTCCTCTTAAGATGTATTTAAACGGGCAGTCTGATGAGGCGGTATCTAACTACATGAAGGAGACCTACCTTTGTTCCGATGAAAAGATTTCTTTGGCGACAAAGATTGCAAAGCGGGAGTTGTCGGTCATCGGGGATGTAAAGGATAAGTATGCCCTTTATATCGGGATTCCCTTTTGCCCCAGTATTTGTTTGTACTGTTCTTTTTCTTCTTATCCCATTGGGTTGTACAAAGACAAAGTAGATACGTATTTGGATGCGCTGATTAAGGAAATTGCTTTTGTGGGAACATCCTTTAAGGATAAGATGTTGGATACTGTTTACGTGGGAGGCGGAACGCCCAGTTCCCTTTCCGATACACAACTGGATCGATTGTTAAACGCTGTGGAAGGACATTTGGATTTATCCCACCTTCGGGAGTTTACCGTAGAGGCGGGACGACCGGATTCCATTACAAGAGAAAAATTGGAAGTTTTGGAGCGCCACGGGGTGGAGCGCATTTCCATCAACCCTCAGACCATGCACCAAAAGACCTTGGATTTGATTGGACGCTATCACAGTGTGGAGCAGTTCTATGACTGTTACAAACTGGCTCGGGAAATCTCAGAGGAGTCAAAGGCAAAGGGCGGTAAAGGTTTCCTTATTAACATGGATTTAATCGTGGGACTTCCGGGAGAATCCAAAGAAGATGTAAAAGAAACCTTAGCCATTGTAAAGGATTTGCAACCGGACAATTTGACGGTGCATTCTTTGGCCATTAAGCGTTCTTCCAGATTAAACATTGAGTGGGATTCCTATGAGGATGAACTCTTTGAAAACTCCGGTGAGATTATGTGGATGGTGGAGAAATGTGCGGATGAAATGGAGATGCAGCCCTACTATATGTATCGCCAGAAGCAGATTTCCGGAAATTTGGAAAATATCGGCTTTGCACCAAAAGGAAAAGAATGTCTTTACAATATTGAAATTATGGAAGAGTTAACAGATATCGTAGCTTTAGGTGCCGGAAGTGCATGCAAAAAGGTGGGAAGAACCACGGAGGGAGCTTTAAATATCGATACAAAAGTGGCACGTTGCGAGAATGTAAAGGATGTGGACGAATACATTGCCCGCATTGATGAGATGATTCAGAGAAAGAAAGAATTATACAACTGTAACTGGAATTGAAGAAACTTTTTTATTGTTGTGATAAAATAAGGTACAGGGACTTATGTTTTTACGAGTGAGGTGACTGATATGAAAAAGAAGGGCAAAAACAATTTTTTTAAGACACTCATGTTTCAAAACATTGCGGTGAATGGCGGAATCATAGCAGCGATGCTGATTTTGATTACGCTGGTTACCACAGGAATGTCATCCATGGTGTCCACCGCGGTTGTGGCCAGCACCAATGAGGTGGATTTGGTTTATCAAATCGAGGAACTGAAGATGGCCGTATCCACAATCGACGGTGATGTTCACGCAGAGGTGGGTGCATTCGGTGGAAACGATGAGATCGCGAAGCGATATGCGGACGAAATCGTGACTCAGCAGACGGCAATTGTAGGATGCGAGGAATATATTGCACAGAGTATCCTTGTAACACAGACGGCTGATGGTCAGGCGCAGTATGAAGCGTTGGCTACAGCGCTGGATAGTTTTAATGGTGCGGTAGCTACATTGGAGCAGACCTTAAGATCCGGAGATATTGAAACCGTATATGCACTGTTGGAAGGAGGAGAATATTCCTCTTCTTTGCAAGCGGTATATGACTGTATTGCAGCTTGTAACGAGTCTACGGTTGGTCTTTCAAATGGTTTGGAAGCATATTTAAATCAGGCAAAGGCCGGTGTTGTTCGTAAAGCAATGGTTGGATTTTTCATTGTGCTTGCACTGGTTGCGCTTGGCTTGCTGTTAAGTCATTTTCGAAATACAAGAGTAATCGATTCCATTCGAAAAGAATTGGATTCCATTATTTCCAATATTAATGCCGGTAAGGGTGATTTGACAGCCCGTATTAATACAAAGACAGAAACAGAAGTAAAGGCAATTAAGGACGGACTCAATGACTTTATTGAAACCTTACAGAATATCATCCGTGATGTTAAGGAAGGAACCGTCGTATTAAAGACTTCTTCCGAAGAGATGACGGCACAAATCAGAAAGGCCTCCGACAACGTAACCAATTCATCCGCAGCCTTAGAGGAGTTGTCCGCATCCATGGATAATGTGGCAACTACCGCAGCAGGAATCAACGATCGCCTGGTAGATGTAAAAGAGGCAGTTGATACCATTAATGATGCAGCGGAAGAGGGAAATGAAACCGCTCGCTCCATCAAGACAGAAGCTGCCGAGATTAAATACGAGGCAGAAGAGAAGAAGGCGAACACCGGTGCTAAGATGGAGGAACTTTCTTCCGTATTGGAACAGTCTGTTCGTGACAGTGAAAAGGTAAAACAAATCAACGATCTTACCAATGATATTTTGGATATTGCAAGCCAGACAAACCTCTTGGCATTGAATGCTTCCATCGAAGCCGCTCGTGCCGGTGAAGCAGGTAAGGGATTTGCGGTAGTTGCAGATGAGATTTCTTCATTGGCTGCAAACTCAAGAGAGACTGCAAATACCATTCAGGAGATTTCAAAAGAAGTAACGACAGCAGTAAATACCTTATCGAAAAATGCCCAGGAAGTGTTGGAATTTATCAATACCACTGTTTTGGCAGACTACGATGCCTTTGTGGAAACCGGTGATAAATATGAAAATACTTCTGCGGTAATCGATCAGATGATTGAGAAGTTCTCTGAACGTGCGGATCATTTGCGTGAAATCATGGATGAGATGGTAGAAAATGTAAATGCCATTACTCAGTCGGTAGAACAGTCTACACAGGCTATCTCCATGAGCGCCACAAATTCTACCGAAATCGTGGAGGAGATTTCAGAGATTGATATTGCGATGGGCAAGAACAATGATGTTACGGAACAGTTGAATTCTTCCGCAGATAAGTTTGAAATCGTATAAATTGTAATACCTTTTATAAAATAAACGATAAGCCCCGGGGTTTAAATACCTCGGAGCTTTTTTTGCAAAAAAATAAGACGACTTGCGGAGTCGTCTTAAAAAGGGGAGAGTAATATGAAAAAAATTATCAATCAAACGAAACGGGAGGGTTTGTTCGATTTGATGGTATTAATATAACAGGCATTTGTGAACAATCTATAGAAAAGATGTGAACAATTTGTGAAATGTGACGAAAGTTTTTTGGGAAAGAATCGGTTTCTTTCTTGCACTGGAAATCAACACATATTATAATATCCTTTGTTGTAAATACGTGAATATTAGGAGGATTTCATGGCCTTAAAGAAGAAACCGGTCAACGGAATGAAAGATATTATGCCCCGAGAAATGGAAATTCGGGATTATGTGACGGGTGTAATTAAAGAAACCTACAGAAGTTTCGGATTTACCCCTATAGAGACACCGTGTATGGAAGATATTGAAAACCTTTCTTCCAAGCAGGGCGGAGAAAACGAAAAGCTGATTTTTAAAGTATTAAAAAGAGGCGAGAAATTAAAATTAGAGGAAGCAAAAGAAGAAGCGGACGTAGTGGATTACGGTATGCGTTATGATTTAACCCTTCCCCTTTCCAGATTCTATGCAAATCATCAGAACGATTTGCCTTCTCCTTTTAAGGCACTTCAGATTGGTTCTGTTTGGCGTGCGGATCGTCCTCAGCGCGGACGTTATCGTCAGTTTACCCAGTGTGATATCGATATCTTAGGTGAGGCAGGAAACATCGCGGAAATCGAACTTATTACCGCTACCACCACTTGCCTTGGAAAATTGGGATTTAAAAACTTTGAAATCCGAATCAATGAGCGTCGTATCTTAAAGGCTATGGCTTCCTATGCAGGATTTAAAGAAGAGGAATTTGATGACGTATTCATTTCCTTGGATAAGATGGATAAAATCGGCTTGGACGGTGTAAAAGAGGATTTGGTTTCTCACGGATATGCAGCCGATGTGGTAGATACGTATTTGAATCTTTTCTCTTTATTGGACGGACAGAAAGACGTGGCCGATGCCTTGGAAGTTTTACTTTCAAAGTTGGATGATGAAGTAAGTAAAGATGCAGCTACTTCTTTAAAGGAAATCGCAGTAGCAGTAAATGCAAATAAAGCGGCGGACTTTGAACTTGTATTCGATCCTACCTTGGTTCGCGGTATGAGCTACTATACCGGAACGATTTTTGAAATCGCCATTCCGGAATTCGGAGGAAGCTGCGGCGGTGGCGGAAGATATGATGAGATGATCGGAAAGTTTACGGGACAAAACGTTCCGGCCTGCGGATTCTCCATCGGATTCGAGCGCATCATTTTACTTCTTTTGGAACAGGATTTTAAAGTTCCGGGAAGTGATGAAAGAATCGCCTTTTTGGTAGATAAGAAGATGCCTGCTAAACGTCTTGCAGGGATTATGCAGGAGGCCGGAAAAGAGCGTGCGGCAGGAAAGCAGATTCTTGTTGTTAAGATGAATAAGAATAAGAAATTCCAGAAAGAACAGTTAGAGACTCAGGGCTATCATGAGTTTAAAGAGTTCTTTGCGGATTAATTAGAAAAGAGGATAAAAAAATGACACAGTCCAGAACACATACATGCGGAGAACTTCGACTTTCCGATGCAGGAAAAGAAGTAACCTTAGTCGGATGGATGGAAAACTTCCGTGAGGTCGGTGCAAACTTAGGATTTGCCGTACTTCGCGATTTTTATGGAACCACACAGGTGGTAGCGGAAGATGAAGAAACCGTTAAGATTTTTAAAGGTATTACTAAGGAATCCACCATTTCCGTATCCGGAAAAGTTCGTGAAAGAAGTGCAAAAAACGATAAGCAGGCTACCGGTGAAGTGGAAGTGGTTCCTGCAAGCGTTTCCGTTTTAGGTAAGAACAGAAATGCAGAGCTTCCTTTTGAAATTAATCGTTCCAGAGAAGCAGACGAAATGACTCGTTTGAAATACAGATATCTTGACTTAAGAAATCCGGAAGTAAAGAAAAACATAGTACTTCGTTGTAACGTGGTTGCGGAACTTCGTAAGGCTATGACAGAAGAAGGATTTTTGGAGATTACCACTCCGATTCTTACCGCTTCTTCTCCGGAAGGTGCAAGAGATTATCTTGTCCCGGCACGTAAGCATCCGGGTAAGTTTTATGCTCTTCCACAGGCTCCACAGCAGTTTAAACAGCTTTTGATGACCTCAGGATTTGATCGTTATTTCCAGATTGCTCCATGCTTTAGAGATGAGGATGCCAGAGGAGACCGTACTCCGGGTGAGTTTTATCAGATGGATATGGAGATGGCATTTGCCACTCAGGATGATGTTTTAAACGTACTTGAGAAAGTACTTGTTCCGGTATTTGAAAAGTACGGAATCTATGATCGTATTACTCCGGCTCCATTTAAGAGAATTCCTTTCCGTGAGGCAATGGAAAAATACGGTTCCGATAAGCCGGATCTTCGTATCGACTTAGAACTTTTTGACGTAACCGATGTTCTTGGAGGAATCGACTTTGAGCCATTTAAGGATGCAAGCATTGAAGCGGTTGTTGTTACAAACTTTAATGCATCAAGAAAACAAATCGATCAGCTTGTAGCGGATGTTGAAGTTCAGACCGCTCGTAGGACCTGCTGGTTTAGAGTAGATGAAAACGGTGAAATCGTCGGCGGAATCGCTAAGTTTTTACAGCCGATTAAAGATGAAGTAATTTCCAAATTGGGGCTTGAAAACGGATGCTTCGTCGGTCTTGCGGCAGGACCGAAGGCAGTGGCGTTAAAGACCGCGGGTGTTCTTCGTACAAAACTGGGAGCGCTTTGTCCGGATCATATGGATAAAGAACAGTATCAGTTCTGCTGGATTGTAGACTTCCCCATGTATGAAATCGGAGAAGAATCCGGAGAACTTGAATTCTGCCATAACCCGTTCTCCATGCCGGTGGGCGGACTTGAAACTTTATTAAAGGCGGAGCGAGGAGAAATGGATCCGCTGGATATCATGGCAAACCAGTATGACCTTGTAATCAACGGTTATGAGTCTGCATCCGGTGCGGTTCGAAACCATGATCCGGAAATCATGGTAAAGGCATTTGAGCTTGTACGCTTGGGAGAAGCAGAAGTAAAAGCGAAGTTCCCTGCTATGTACAACGCATTTACTTACGGAGCACCGCCACATGCCGGAGCAGCTCCGGGAGTGGATCGTATGATTATGCTTCTTACCGGAGAAGAGTCCATCCGTGAGGTTATTACCTTCCCGATGAACAAGAATGCACAGGATGTGATGATGGATGCACCGTCGCCGGTATCACAGCACCAACTGGATGAGTTACACTTGGCGATTCATATGCCGGAAGAATAAGGTTTATGAGAGACAGAGAATTCTCTGTCTCTTTTG
>CAJOGB010000046.1:1985-13364 GCA_905233835.1 uncultured Lachnospiraceae bacterium | reverse complement strand
ATCCATACGGCCCATTTCACATAAAGCCCGTTCGATATAGTATTCCATAAAGGGTGTTGCATTGGATTTTTTCTGTAACGCCTTGGCGATTATATCATACTGATCTTTTGTAGCGATTCCGGAAAGTACCGCCATGGCATTGGCTCTGTCATCCGGGGTCTTTACCCAATCGGATTGATACCCGTCTTTTGTCCAATAGGCGTTGCGAAATGCTTCCTGCAAAGATTCTTTTTTCTTACAAAACTCTGCCACGTCCTCTTCATTTCCAAGGACCCCTGCCATATCTTCCAAGGAAGAAAAGGCCATGCATAGCCAAGCGTTTTCCACGGCAGCATAATCCACGTTTTCCGTGGAATCTCCCCACTGAAAATACGGATAGTTTAACGTACAGTCGTAAAGTCCTGTTTCGTTTTCTGTCCAGTTGGTTAAAAAAGCGCACAAAGGCTCATAAGCATCTTCCACCACCGACGCATCCCCGGTATACAAATAATATTCGTTTACCGATGGAATCAGCATCAGTCCCTGCAGTAAAAAGAGGGTCTGCTGACTGCTGGCATTGGTAGAAAAAATAATGGTGCCGAATTGATTTCCAAATACAGTTCGCAAACTGCCGGCATATAAATCCATAGCATTTGGGCTCATGGAGTACTGTGACACCAATGACTCCACACCCAAATCCGCGATCCAGCAGGAGCGTTCCCGATTGGGACAGTCCATATAAAAATCCCGCATGTTTACATAAACGCTTCGTGCGGATTTCTGCCAAAGTTCGTTATAAAACTCATCATCGGAAGAAAAACTTCCGGAAATATCTGCGGCATAGCCGGTTTCCCGATAGGTAAGACGTTTAATGGTCACACCTGCCGGAATCTCGTAGATAATCTTTTCTCCGTTCATCCATCCCGGAGTTTCAAAAGACTGCTTACCGTCTTTTGTTACATAGGTGGTCATGACAGAGTTTCCGAAGGTATCCTCATAGGCATCGGATTTTATCAAGATTTCTTTTCCTGCCTCAGATTCTACGGATAACATGGGATACACTTGAGCGTTATAGGGAAGTTTAAGTTCAAAGGATTCCGCCTTCTTGGTGGTATAGCCTTCTTCCTTTTCCCATGGCATCTCCGAAACGTTTTCGTATTCCAACTCGTCGGAATCATAAAACATGGGGATATCTCGGGAAACAAGCTCACCCCAGGGTTCTGCTCCGTCATCTCCTAAGACGACAGCACTTTCCCAGTCAGCAGAGGACTCATCATAGGACGCTTTCGTCCAGCCCTCCGGCTCCTTTTCCGCGATATAATAAATATCATATTCCGCCAAGCGAGGGTTTGCCCGGTTATGGGTATTATCAAAAGCACTATCCCGACGCACACTCCAAGTCTCATCGGAAATGATTCGCTCTTCTCCCACATCCATCTGAAACAGTAATGCTCCCTGTCCGCTGGTAAGGTAGGATAACGCCGTATCCTTTCCAAAGTACCACACCCGAAGGGCAATCACATTTTCCCCTTCCGTTAAGTAAGAGGAAACATCCACCACATCGTAATAGATAGACTGCGGTGTACGACCACGCTTTAGATTTCCGTCTCGTACAACGACCTGTCCGTTTACATAAAGCCAATACTTAGAATCACAGGAAATCCCCGCCCAGATAGGTCCATCGGGAACTTCATCCAAAGTAAAACTCTTTCTGGCCATAAGCCAGCTATCCGGTTCGTTAAAGTCTCCCCAGATCCAATGGGCATCCCAAGTCACATCAGTCTGCTCTAACCCTTCAGCCGGCACGCGAGATTCCGTATTTAGCGGTTCAATTTTTTTATAAGATTCGCATCCGGTAAATAGGGTGCCTACAACCACACAGATTGCCAGGCCCAACGCCGGGGTTCGATATCTCATCTCGTACCTCTTTCTAGAATAATTTCTTTACCACCGGGATACGACGAAGCACAGAAGTTACAACTCCCGCACAGATAAAGGCGATGGCACAGGATACCAAAATACCGAAGTGATATCCGAAGACACCTGCGTGCTCTACTTTATTGTAGATAAAATAAAGTGCCGGAATCTTCCATAAGAACCAAATATGAAGTAAGTAGATTCCGTAGGTATCTTTTCCGATTTCCATAAAAACTGCATTGACCCCATCGGAAAATACAACATTTTCTGTAAAGTAACGAACGGTAGCGTAAAGAGTAACTGCATTAAGCACGCAGAAGCTGATTAAGAAACGCTCATCAAAGTAGCCGCCCATATCTTTTCCTGCCTGGGATTTTACCAGTAAGTACTCTGCGATTTCACTTACAACTAAGCAAACCACATTTAAAATCCACATGTAAATCAAACGCTGCTTTGTGAAAAACTCTTTTGAAATTTTCTGCTCAAGGGCATATCCGAGTAAAGGATAAATAAAGACGTTGGCGCTTACCCACGTAAGTTTTAACTCGTTATTGATTCCAACGGGAGATGCGGTCTCTAACATCGGATATACTCCCATAAAGAAAAACGCCAACCAGAATAAATATTTGGAAGATGCCTCATCCAATCCCTGTGCCAATTTACGAAGCACCGGAAGAGAGATGACAAATACGATATAGGCATACAAATACCAAAGATGCCAATAGTTGGTTCCGATCATGGTACGAAGGGTAGATGTAACAGAAAATGGCTGACCCATAATCTTGGCATCTGTAACAAATCTACTAAGATTCGAATCATACGGGATAAGGTCTTTTTCACCGTCTCTTCTTTTTTTATTAAAAGTGCACCTGACATCATAAAGAACAGCGGCACACCCACCTTACAGACAGATGACATGGTCACATCCAAAAAAAATGCTCCGCTTCCCAAATCGTCTGCGGACAAACGCATGAATCCGCGTTCATTGGTATGATTGTAGATTACACATAAACATGCAAAAATACGCAAAATATCCATATAGGTATAATGCAACTTTCCTGCAACAGTTCCCTTATTCATTTTATTCCTCCCGAGAATAATTTTCTTTATATGTGCCTATTTAAAGCACAACCTTTATTTTATCA
Source organism: uncultured Lachnospiraceae bacterium (assembly GCA_905233835.1). Lineage (GTDB taxonomy): Bacteria > Bacillota > Clostridia > Lachnospirales > Lachnospiraceae > JAILEN01. Next base: position 10,323 of record CAJOGB010000046.1, on the reverse strand, counting down.
TATAAAACCGTTATAATCATCACGTAATTACGAAATTAAGGAGTCACTTATGAAAAAAGAACGTATCGAAAGTTTGGACTTTATTCGTGGTGTTTCCGCACTTTTAATCGTGCTCTACCACACCTTATTTATTTTCCAGTCCAACGCCGTTTTAAATTGTTTTCCCTTAAAGGCCATCCTTCCAAACGGAGATTGGAGCGTTACCGTGGTTTCCGTATTTTTTATGTTATCCGGAGCCAGCCTTTACTATAATTATCCGAAACTGGACTTAAAAGACTTAAAGGCCTTTTATTTTAAGCGTTGGAAAAGCCTATTTCCAGCTTTTTTACTGGTATGGTTTTACAACTACTTTTTAAATGTGGTGGTAAATAAAGATTTCTTTTATGGCGCAGAGCCAAAGTATCTTTTATTATCCCTAATCGGTATGGACGGCTACTTCCACTACCTGCATGATAATTACTATTTTGCAGGAGAATGGTTTTTAGGCGCCATCATCATTTTATATTTACTGTACCCCATCGTACTTAAGTTATTTGAAAAGCCACTGGTTCGCTATATCACTACAGGAGTGATTACCGTAGCATTCTTCTGGCTGATGGTATTTAATCCCTTTTTGATGAATAAGGCTTGGAACCCTATCACCTGCCTCTTTACTTTTTGGTTTGGCATGATTTGGATGGAAAATCGAGAGTTCTTCCACCGCTATTGGTGGATGGAAGTCCTTTGTATCACTCCCCTTTTAGCCTTACTGTTTTTCCCTCACGGAATGGATCCGGCCACTTGTATGGTACTCGCATCCCTATTTGCCTATCCCTTTATGGATGTAATTTCCGGATACATCTTTAAAGTAAAGGTATTTAAGAAGTTTATCCTTCTTACCGGAGCCCTAAGCTATGAAATCTTTTTGGTACATCATACGCTACTTTACGACGCCATGAACATCATTTTTAAAAACAATACCTACCACGTAAATGCAAAAACAGAGTTGGCATTTGTGCTACTAATCCTAATACCGATTTACTTCTATGCAAAAGCCTTATCTCTTCTTATAAAGACATTCTTTAATACCGCTCTTGGGAGAAAAATCGAAGGTTTCTTCGTAAAATAAAAAGAATGTGCTTGCCACCTTTACTGTTCTTTTTCTTTCAAGCGAACTTTTCGTTCTTCTTCCGTAGAATTATGAATCACGGTGGCCACGTTTTGGTTATACCAGTATACATCCGGATATACCCCGTGATAGTCTGCGTGTACCGGAGCGTATATCTCCGGATTGTCTTTCGTTACCATCATAGGAATCTGGGTCTTGGAAAGCAAGAAACTTGCAATAATAAGTATTGCCAAACCTCCCAAAGCCGCAGGCACCTTCTCATGGAATTCACAAAGGCATACAAAGATATAAACAAAGAATAACAACCAAAGGATGTTATAAATCTTACTTACATAGTAAAGGCTGATCTTTCCATGGTGATTTAAATAAATCATACCAAGAAGACATGCCAAAGACCAAACCAATTCCAATCCTAAGATATCATGCTTATTTTTCTTCCAAAGCACAATCATTCCAACCGCAGCCAAGGGCAAAATACGAAGGAAGTTAGAATATAAGTCGATGTAGCATCCACCGTTATTGGTAATACCGCCTTCTTCTCCAAGCTGAGAAAGGTTGGAAAAAGAGTTAATCATACCGACAATAATCGGAAGCAAAAATACCTGAAACTCCTTTCGCACCATCTTAAGAGAAAAGATCTTTCCTTCCTTTGCCACCTCATCAAACCAAAGAGCGATAAAAAGCGGCGGAAATACGAAGGGTATAAAGAAACTGTAGCATGCAAACATGGAGTAAAGCATCAAGTTTAAATATCCAAAGGAGAACCATTTTTCCACCGCATCCTGATGCATCAAGCGATAAATCACAAAGATGGCACAGATCATGTTAATGATGGTTCCAAAGTATGCAAATCCAAAGTAAGCAATAAACAGCGGATATCCTGCCGCATAAAAGAATGTGGTAAGCCCTGCCAAGTAATCGTTCTTTCGATTCTCGGTATAGGTTTTCGCCACCGCATACATACCAAAGGAGGATAACCACTGGATGACCACCTGAGAAAGCATATGAGCTTTATAATAGCCTTCATCTCCCGGGATAAATACTCTAAAAATCTGCATCCAAAGAGCAGAGTTTAATGCCTCAAAATACTGTGGGTTTTCATAGTTTCCTGTCTTTGCAATGGTCTCGGATAACATACAGTGCACTTCTTTTCCGTCCAAGGAATAGAAAGACATAATCAAATCCCAGCCCCACATATAGGTGCAAAACCAAACCGCTATCACCGTAAAAAAGATCACAGAAAAAATATCGCCGATTAAAACTTTCTCATATTCCTGGCGACCAAGCTTTCCTTTAAAGTAGTAAACAAGACCACCAAGTAAAGCATTTGAAATTCCAAGGGAGATCAGTCCGATTGGAATATGTACAAAATGGTATAACAGAGCAAATAGCGCCTGCTCACCCATTAAGAAAAAGATCAAAAGATACAGCGTTACAACCGGCGCCATCTTTTTTTCACTTTTCTTCAACTGCCAGGCATTCATTAAAAGCCAAGCAGTACCGACAACGTAAAGAAGTATTCCTATCATAGAGTTCTCCTTATAATTTCACATCATGTGACACATAAACAAAGATTACGATAAGCGCCGTAAGAACCAGGGTCCAGAAACACAAATCCCCGTCATATTCTTCGTCAATCTCGATTTTTTTCGTACGCATTAAAAGAAGCGGCAAAGCAAGTACCGGGATAAAGTAGCGTCCCTGAACACCAAGTACATAGTTATATACCATAGGCGTCCAACCAAAAAGCATTCCTGCAAGGACAAATACTACGGTAAATACAAAAATACCGGAAAGCACTGCCTTATCCGCACCGGTAGTTACCATGTTCTCCTGCTTTCTCTTCATAAAAAGCACCGCCATCAGCAAGAACCATGTATAAATAAATACCGGTGGAACTTCAATGTTCATCCAACCTAAGGCATTACCGAAGGTTTCTGCCCAATAATCGTCAAAATAAATGGCGATGGTCTTATAAATAATCTGGAATCTTAAATCCGGATTCTCACGAAGTACATCTACGTAGTAGCCATCCTCATCGCACCACTCGATGATATGAGGTGCAAAGATGGTAGCCGCAGGTCCGCTTGAACCGATCATCTTTTGTACCAAAACCACTAACACGTTAATGGCGATAACGCCAACAAGTACAAAGAGTAACTTTCTGCAAAGGGTTCCTTTTGCAAACACCTTCTTTAAGCCTTCCTTACGCACCTTCCACCAGTTCTTAAGTAATATCCAAACCGGAAGGATGGCAAAAAGCATATATGCATGGCCCTTGGTAGGAAGCAAAAATCCGATGGCAAGTGCATAGATGACAAAATCGCTAACCTTAAGTTCATCCTTTGATTCTTCATCCAAAAGCGCCAAAGATAAAGCGATAGTTACGATGCCTAAGGCATTAATCATCACATCATAGGAAATGGATGCCGCCTGCTGTAATACGATGGGAAGAAGTCCGATTCCGAAAAATCCCAGTTTTCCCACGGGAGTCTTTTTAATGGCATAGGACATACAAAGCACAAAGAATATCAGGTTTAAAAATCGCGCCAATAAAAACATCTGGGTGCTTCCCAAATGAAGTAGTCTCGCTAAAGAAAGTCCCAAGGCAGGAATTACATATAAATAATCCTGTCCGTAGTTTTTACCGGTATCCGTCACCACCAAATCCGTTTCATGGGAGATAATTCCTGAGAAAATGCTTCGAATGTATCTCGCGTACTGGATGGGATTATCATACTCCGTACGATTCATCTTCATCTTGGTGTCACACACGCGCATGGTAAGAGTATCCTCATCCGGATCATGAATCCCCATCATTTCATTGGATACGTGATAGGCATCCTTAAAATGAAAAAGTTCATCCGGCACGCAAAAGATAGGAATCATAATAAGATACATACATCCTACAATGAGGCCTACGAATAAATAAAGCTTATGTAAGCGGTCTTTGATTCTTTCTCTGTGTAAGTACACATAAGACATCATGACGATAAATAAGAATACAAAAAAGTATCCCATTAACTTTGCCATCTTATTGGTGACGTCGAAATGATCGTCGATGATGCAGTAGCCGAAACGTCCGATAACGACAGCTACGATAATAGCGACAATATTTTCTTTGATAAATTTGGGCAAGTTTTTCAACTTGCCCATAACGTTTTGTCTCATATAATCTCCGTTTTAGAAATAACTCTGATTCATATCAACGTTCCCGCTGATGCCCGGAAGGGTACCTTTGGATGAATACTGCCAGATATCACATGGCATTCCGCACTGGGTGTTGTAACGAGCTACCCACTTGGATCCGTTTACACCGCCTGCGTTTAATCGGCCGTTCCACCAGTTATAGGATGCATATACACCCGGACGATATCCTGCGGATGCTACGGTTGCGCAGAATGCGTTTGCAATGCTGGTAGCCTGATCCTTGGAAAGTCCCTTCTGAGAGCTATCCTCCATATCCATATAGATTGGAAGGTTTACGCCGCCCTGTTCCTGCGCCAACTGAATGGCAAGGGAAGCTTCCTCTACTGCCATAGCTTCATTGGTGGCCTTAGAGTAAATATAGATTCCGACTTTGACACCATGTGCCTTTGCGGCTTTCATGTTCTTTGCATACTGTGGGTCAATAGAAAGTCCGCCTGAGGATCCACGATATCCGCATCGAATAATAGCAAAGGATACGTTTCCGGAAAGCTGATCCCAGTTAATGTTACCCTGCCACTTAGAAACGTCAACACCGGTTCCTGCCGGTACCAAAACACCGTCTGCGTTAAAGCTGTATTTTACACCCTGGATAACCTGATCACCGGTTACTTTCTGATGATCTTTTGTAAAGTAATAGCTCTTTCCGTCGATAGCCTGCCATCCGGTATATACATTGGTCTTTGTTGCAGTATAAAGAGTCTTTCCTGCAACCACATCTGCTAAAGTCGCTACCTTAGAAGTATCCTGTGCGCTGTAAAGCTTCTGTCCGTCTGTCGCGGTTACCTTTGTATCTGCACCAACTACCTTTACATTTACGGTAATGGTAATGGTTTCTTTCTTATCTTCGTAAGTTACGGTTTTCCAGTGTGCGGTAAGTGTAACGTTTCCCGTTACCGGAGTATTAAAGTCATACGCCGCATTTCCATTGTACCAACCGTCAAATGTAGCATTTTCTTTGGTCGGGTCTGTCGGCTTTGTTGCTTTCGCGTCTTTTTCTACTTCCTGTGCTGTAACTGCAGATCCACCTGCCGAATCAAAGGTAACAGTAAACTTTTCAGGAGTGGCCGGAGTAGTAGTTGAGCCGGAGCCTGACTGTGTTCCGCCTTCTCCAGCGCCTGATCCGCTCTCACCGGAGCCCGATCCACTTTCACCGGAGCTCGATCCGCTCTCCTCGGAGCCTGATTCGCTCTCACTAGAGCCCGCATTCGAATTCGTAGTAGCTGCAGCTGTGATAAATCCACCCTTGATCTTCTTTGCAGCTGCTGTACGCTTGTTTCCTACGGTTGCCTTTGCTGACTTTGCAGCCTTATAAGTATAGTCAACAGAAAATGTAACTGTACCGGTAGTTGATTTCGTACCGGGATCAACAGAAATCGTATAATTTCCGTTTTCACCGGAAACCTTAACTCCTTTAGCGGTTGCCTTCATATTAGAGAAGGTTCCTGTTCCGTTTCCGGCCGCTGTACCAACAGAAACTCCCAAGGAATTTGCACCGTTTACTGCATAAAGAGTTCCGCCGTTTGCAGAAACCGTCATCTTTCCGCCGTCAGCTGTCGCTTTTTCGGTTGCGCCATTTCCGGATGCTTTATAACCCGGAGCGCTTGCGGCGGTATATGCGTAATTAGATTCCTTAGAAGATTTTACATATTCTACGGTATCCTGTAACTTTGCTTCTACCTGAGCCGCGTCAGCCGGCTTTGTATCACCGGCATCTTTTACGACTTCATCTTTAATGTTTTCAACTTTTTTGTATTCCAGTTCCGCTTTAACGGTAACCTTGTTCTCATATGCCTTTGCATCGTAGCCGTTCTGCGGTACACAAAGGGTAATGTATTTTCCGCCGTCAATCTTATCGATTTTGATGATTCCATCGCCGTCGTCATCGGAATATTTCTTTCCGTCTACATCTGAAAGCGCTGTTGCATAAGATGCGATATCGTTTTGCTTCTTAATCAGATAAAACTCTGTCACGGTAATCGGTTTATCTGTAGCGGCATTGATTAAAATCTCTTCGTCAGTTGATGTGCCGGCAGCGCCGTCTTCTTCTTTCGCAGCTTGCTCACCGGCAGAAACAAAAAGGTTCTTTAAATCTTCTTCCGCACCATCCACCTTTTCTGCATGTGCTTCTATAATACCGTCAATTTTCTCACCAAGGGCTTTGTTGTACTCGATAGCACCAAGTCCGGTGGATTCCAACATATTAAGAAGTTTATTATCAAGATCAATGGTCTTTACGGATGGGGCAACTGCGGCCGCCTTTTTCTCTGTGGTAATCACTACCGCAAAAGGTACGCCGGTAATCTTCTTTCCCGAATCATCCTTAAAATAAAGTTTTAAATCCTGTACCATGGAGTCGGAAGATAAACTTACGTTTGTAAAACTCGGAATCTCAACTTTATTTCCGACTACTTCCACTTCCTCAGGGATTTCTTCCTCTACTACTTCAATTTCCGGTTCTTCAGCGGCATTTGCTCTGTGAACAATAATACCTGCTGTGGTTGAACCTGTAACAAGTGCTGCAGCGGTAACGCCTGCAACAACTTTTTGCTGGAAAGACCAAACGACCACTGTGGATTTTAAGCTCTTTAGCTTTCCTGCCAAATGAATGCCTTTTCTTACCTTAAACAATTTCATCCTTACGCTCCTTAAGTTAATCTCCTCAATAAGTAAATCTTTTTTCTTACAATTCAACAACTACATATTGTATTCCATACTGAGTAAAAACGCAAGACTTACCAAAATTGGAATACATGAGGTCCGATCCTTATAAATAATCTTTCAAATAATTTTGAACCGTTTTATATACTTCCTCAATTACGTCCCTAGCCGCTTTCTCATTTATGCCGGCTTTCTTTCCGACCACCAAAAGATCTTCTTTCGTGATATCTTTACCTTTTCCGTTTACCGTCGTTGTCTGCTCTCCATAATAGGTACTACTGTACGTTAAGTCATACGCAGGAGTCATACTCCAAAGATCTTTTTTCTCATCATATACAAAAGAAAAATTCTTACCGTGGTCATCTTGATTATGAGCAAAAACATTAAAACACATCAGCCGATACATGTTTTCTATTTCAGCTTTATTATTTACAGAAAGAATACTTACCAATTTCATTAAATTCTCATAAGACAACGCAGGTTCACGATAATCCGTTTCCAGAAGAGCTGATGCAGTAAGAATATGTCTTCTTCCGGTTTTATCTGTATCAAATCGTTGACTTGCAAAATATCCTTTGCATTTTTTTGAAGCAAAAAGCGTAAATTCCGGCGTCCTTATACCACATTCCTTTGCGCATTTCATATACTCATATTCCATTGTGCCGATTTCTTTTGAATCATCATGGGACGGAAATTTTAAAAGCCAGGTTTTTCCATCTTTTTCGAAATTCACCTTCGGTCTTGTTCCACCACTGGATCCGGCTCTACGGTATATTTCATCCAAATTGCTTTCATCTTTTTCATCTAATATTAATCGACAGGATTCTGCCAACTCATCCACCGTCATGTTTGTCTTATTCTTTATATCAGTTTGCAACTTGAAATTAGGGCGATAGCATAATGCACCATTCCCACCTTCCCCTACAATCGCCAATCTTTCCAACACAGAAATATCCGAAGCTCCCGCACGCTTTAACATTCGATCTATTAAAAGCCTTCCCCATGCATCCGGGAGACTGTCCGCAAATACACCAAACAATCCTTCAAAGCTATAATTCTTAGGAAGAAACACTCCTTCCTCTAAGGGCAATGAAAAAGGGCTAATAGGAAAACCGCTGTCTAACCATTCATCTGAATAGGAAAAAGCAACAAGTTTGTTTTTATCATCAGCCAATGTCCCTACATGTCGATCATGATAAAATACTTCTAATTTATTTATTCCCACGGATAACCTCCTCTATATTAAGATATGGCACCGCTGTAAAAAGAGACTTTATTTCATTTTCCATTCCCAACGCAATCGAAAGTTTAGTGAGTGAAATAAGAGAAATATTCCCGCTATTCTCAAATCTCTTAATTGAG
>CAJOGB010000046.1:0-1961 GCA_905233835.1 uncultured Lachnospiraceae bacterium | reverse complement strand
CTGGGTCAGATTTTTCCGCTTGCGGATGCCGCGCAGCCGCTGCGCCAGGGCCAAATTGATTTCTTCCGGCGTTTCCCATATAAAACTTCGTGCCATCTTTTTCTCCCAAACAGAAACAACAAAAATAGATAATATATTATCCCAAACCTATGTGTACGGTTTGTTATGGATAATATATTATCTATATTATATCACGTGTTTTCATTTTCCTCAACTTACCAAAACTGGAATACATGAGGTCCACTTCTTAGGTCATAGTGAGCAATGCCACGCTCGTCTGCCCAGGCAGCCAAATCCTTTGCCATATGCTCTTCGCTTTCCATCAGCCACTGGGGTGCATCCATAAACATCACCTCAGGATTTACCGCCTCATAGAATCGATTTGGCATATAAGAGTTTCCGTGGTGACAACACTGGACGTATTCCGTGTGTAGTTCATCCCCGAAGGTATCTATCATATAATCCCCAATCGCCGCGGTATACACATCTCCGGTAAACAAAATGGAATCTCTTCTTCCACGAATACTAAATACCAAACTGCAATTATTTGGGAGATCCACATATTCATTTAATTCCAGAAGCTTCTCATCATAGGTATTAAAGAATTTTAACTTTAATCCTGCGATTTCCAATTCCTCGCCACGCTGCGGGTGATGGATGTTTTCTGCCTTTCCACCGTTGGTGATGTTCATATACTTCGCAAAGGTCTCCGGATTATCATGCTCTCGATAGGTTCTTAAGAATAAATCATAGGCACTATCGTAGTTTGACACATAGACATCATCGATTACGATATCTCCCGGATTTTCATAGATTTCGCAAAATGCTCCCGCATGATCCAAATGGAAATGGGTTAAAATCCAAGCCGTTACATGTCCGCCATATTCGGAGAAATGGGAAAAAAATATTTTGAAAGGGTTCAGGAACAGACCCCCACTCGTTTGTTGAATCGTATGTTGCTTTAATGCTGAGTGCCTGATTTCCGGTAGCATCCGCATGCTGGGACAACAGCCAGGTTTCCTCTCTGTGGAACAAAGCATAGTCGTTATCTTCTTTTACTAAGGTATAGTTTTTATCCGAAAAAGTTCCCTCTAAGGTCAAAAGTTCATCAGAAGGCAATCTCCGTTTATCCACCACCACATACTTATATCCATCCGCACTTCCTCGGTCCGCCATGGCAGCCTTATCCGCTTCATTGGTTTCCGTCTCTACCATGGAGATAATATTTGCTCCGGAAGAATAATCCTTCACTACATTCACATATCGAGTAGGCAGAAGCGCCGTATCGTCTCCGATGACTTCTGCGATTTCAGAAGCCTCTGCGGGAAGTTTCTCCAAATCCTTCGGAAAAGAAAGAGGCTCCGGTGAAAAAGAAAAGGGAGACATAAGTAACGCAAAGCAAAGGGCCGCTACGCCCACGAAAAACCCCGGCTTTGTGAAACGACCGTAATCACCGTTCTCGATGACTCCATACAATCTCACTCCGATAATCCCTAAGATAGCTCCCACAGGAATAATGCAGGAAAACAAAAATGTTTTTAGATTCCAAATGTTTTGAAACACCGCCACATATAGTGGAACCTCACCCAATGCCATAACGCCATAGAATATAATAACCACAGCGCAGAAGACATTTTGTTTTTTTACATCTTCATATATGATTTTTGAAATAATGCGATAAATTAAAAAGAAAATGAGAAGAAGAACAAAGCCTACCACCGATAAAGCCAGCTGTAGATTCTGTCCGAAGATTCCCGTCGGGAAATTATAATAATCATCGTAAATACTTGGATTTATAAACAAAACAGAAATTAGCGTTAAAAGAACCGCTATCACAGCATAGACGCAGTCGTTTCCTGTTACTTTTTTTAACCGATTTAGCATTTCATTACCCCACTAGTGTAATGGCACGTTGATAATTGAATTAATACACAACCTATGTTATACTGTAATTGTAAGTG
>CAJOGB010000045.1 GCA_905233835.1 uncultured Lachnospiraceae bacterium | reverse complement strand
GCATCACTGTGAGGGCGAATTCCGTTTTGTCTCGCCCAATCCGCCACAAAACGCTCCAACTTTCCGATGGCTACCGGATCCCCTTTGATACCGCGGATACACTGACCTTCGCACTGGCTTTCCTGCGGGCAAACTCGTCCGCAAACTGCCGGAAGAGCTGAGGATTCGGAAATAATCTCATAAGCTTTTTCAAAGTTTCTGTTCTTTACCTGTTCGATAAACGCAGGAATATTAATGGATACCGGACATCCGCCCACGCATTTCGGATTCTTACAGTTTAAGCAACGCTCTGCTTCCTTAACTGCTTCTTCCTCTGTATATCCAAGGCAAACCTCATCAAAATTCTTTGCACGAACTTTCGGCTCCTGTTCGGAAATCGGTACTCTAACTAATCCATCCATTATTTGTCACCTCCGCAATGTCCGCAACCACCGTGATGTGTATCGCCTTCTTCATATTCTAATTTCTTTCTTCCCTCTTCGGTGGCATACTGCTTCATTCGAGCCATAGCCAAATCAAAGTTTACCAAATGTCCGTCAAATTCCGGTCCATCCACACAGGCAAACTTCACCTCATCTCCGACAATCAGTCGGCAGGCACCACACATTCCGGTTCCGTCCACCATAATCGGATTCATGGAAACCGTGGTGGCAATTCCCAATTCCTTCGTAAGTAAGCATACGAATTTCATCATAATCATAGGTCCGATGGCAATGCAGTGATCGAAAGACTTTCCTTCATCCACCAACGCCTGAAGCTGGTTGGTTCCCATTCCGTGGAAGCCATAAGATCCATCATCTGTGGTCACATACACTTCTTTCATCAATATAGAAAAGCAAATCCTTGGTACGGCTTCCCATGATTACCGTGGCATCCACACCATGCTCATGCAACCACTTTACCTGCGGATAAACAGGTGCGGTTCCAAGACCACCGGCGATAAATACCAGATTCTTTTTCTTTGTTTCTTCAAGGTTCTCTTCCAGACAGAACTCGGACGGTTTTCCCAGCGGTCCGACAAAATCCAAAAAAGCATCTCCTTCCTGCAATTCGTTCATACGTAAAGTCGAAGCACCGATTGTCTGCACCACAATCGTAATCGTAGCTTTCTTTCGATCGTAATCACAAATCGTCAGAGGAATACGTTCCCCTTCTTCATCAATGCGGGCAATGATAAACTGTCCCGGAAGACAAGTTTTTGCCACACGCGGAGCTTCCACATCCATAAGAATGATGTTTGCTGCAAGCTCTTCTTTTCGTACAATCTTATACATACATCCTCCATTCAAGTCGTTTTGGGATACGACTTTTTCTTCCTTTGCAAAGAAAACTCTTCTCCTCTTTGCACCTTAATTTGCATTGTAATTTTTTCCAAAACAAATGTAAACAACAGATTTTTTGCTCTGTACCGATTACTATGCAAAATCATTAATAATCATAAAACAGCTTTAACTATTTTGTAAAAAAAGCACAAAAAACTCCCGGAGACAGTATCTCCGGGAGCAAACTGTAAACTTATGAAAAAATGATTTTTATTCGTCTTCTTCCAAAACCGGTGCATCACTTTCGGTTTCCTTAAAGAAGCTGATGGCATCTCTTAAGTTGTCTGCCAAAGAATTAATATCCTGCATACTGGTGGATGTAGAGCTGACGTTCGTAGCCACGGTCTCTGTCGTAGCGGATACTTCCTGATTCGTAGCAGATGTCTCTTCGGAAATTGCTGACAAATCGGAAACTGCATTAACGATGGTGTTCTTAATGTTGCCAAGCTTCGTTGTAATCTCATCCACGGTTTCGATATTATTAACGGAAGAAGCAATCTCGTTATCCAAAATATTAAACTGACTCCTTGCCTGCTGCAAAAGTGTCTGCTCATTTTGAATAAGTTCCTTCACGGTATCTGCCTGCGCCACACAAGTATTGGACAAAGCACTGATTTCCTCTGTGATAATCTTAATCTCATTTGCGGAAGCATCGGACTGGGATGCCAAATCCTTAATATTATCGGCAACTACCGCAAATCCCTTTCCCGCTTCTCCGGCGCGTGCCGCTTCGATGGATGCATTCAATGCAAGAAGGTTTGTCTGAGAAGCAATACTTGCAATCAAATCAACCATTTCGGTAATCTTATTTACGGCGTCATTTGTATTTCGAATACTCTCTGCTATATTATCCACAGCCTCCACCGACTGCTGGGATCCGTCAGAAATATCGTTGATACATTTTAAGGCATCATTATTTGCGGATTCCATATTCTTAGAACTTTCTGTCAGTCCATGAACCATATCCTGCGCATTTTCAACAATCATGCCCATGTCATTCACATTACCGTTAACGTCCTGAACCAATTCCGCCAATTCCACGGTACTGTCGGCAAGTCCACCTAATGCTCTGGAAATCTGCTCCGCGGAATCCGCCGCCTCGGAGGAGCGTGTCGTCGTGGAACCGATTAAACCGTATAAAGAATCCATCGCCTCGTAAATCTTACGAACAATGCCCTTTAAAGTATCGGAGAAAATCTCTGTGCTCTCCACAAGATTCGAAAGTTCATCAATATTGGACTTCACGCCTGTTTCCACATCCATAATACGACCTTCGGACAAGCGTTTCATGTTTTCCGCCGTCTTAATAACCGGTCTTGAAATCTTTCCGGCAAAGAAGATTGCCAAGAAAAAGAAGAATACAAGCAATACTGCGCCAACAGCAATAACAATCATACGAAGTGCGTTTTCTGCCTTGGTTATCTTTGTTGCCTCTTTACCTGCAAAAGCCATACCAACAACTTCACCGCTACCGTTTTTCATCGGTGTGTAGTATACGTAATATCTCGTTCCGTTAATCATAACATCGCCGGATTTATAATCGTTTCCGGCTTTTACTGTGGCATATACCGCCTCAGATGCTTCCGTTCCTTCATTTCTGGAGCCGTCCGCATTACGTAACGATGTCATAAAACGGATATTATCCCTAAAAATCGTAAGATGTATGCCGGTTTGTTGATTAATCACATCGATATAATCCTCCGGCGCATACGCCAAAAATCCGTCTTCCAAATCATTATCATTCAATAAATCATACTCATAATAAGCACGAAGTCCTTCGGAAGCCAGTTTCAATTCATCAAAGGTGTTTTCTTCCAAGTTTTTAATCATTAACCTCGCCGTTGCCACACCCAGAATCAACACTGCTGAAACCAAAGGAATCAGCGCATACATAAGAAGTGTTCCCCTAAAAGTAAGTTTTTTCTTTTTTTTCATAAGTACTCCCTCGCTATCCTTGTCGTCCCCGTTGTCGAAGTGACAAACAATATCTTTATACCCTTATAATTATATAATAAATTAGAAAGATTTAAACATTTTTTTCTGTTTTTTTATTACTTTTTGGCAACAATAAAAAAAAGTGCATCCATGCTTTGGCTGCACTCTTTTCATCTTAATTAAAATATACCAATTCATCCTCGGGCTTGCTTGCCGATTTCATCTCAACCGGGTAAAGCACCGGACCCTTTCCTTTATATTCCTTGGCAAATTCGTTTTTTACCTTTGCGGTCAAGTCAATCCAGCTTTTATGCTCCACGTTTACATCCGTCTTACACTTCATTCCCAAAAACTGAATATCCTCCACGCAGCAGGTCATTGCAAATCTTCCCGGAACAATCACGCCCGGTTTTAACTTACCTTTGCCATCGGTCGGATTATATACAAGCGCTAAAAAATGAACTGTCTTTCCGTCATACTTCTTGGGATTATCCATACAGTCCATAAACCAAAGAGCATAATCCATATCGGAAATTTCAATCACATCCGCATCCAAATCAAAAGGAAGTTCCTCTTCCGAATCATCGATGCTTCCGTCCTCCCGCTCATACACAATCTGTGCCGGACGATTTACGGATTTAACGTTTGCACGGAATTTGGATTTGTTTACTCCCTCCGGACAACGGTTAAAGATTACCACATCCGCTTTAAAAAGCTGCTCCGTCATCATGGAACGCATATTTAACATATACATTTCAAAGGTGGTGGCATCCACCGTGGTAAGTGCCTGAACAATGGTCCAATCCTTCGGGCCTTCCATCTCATAAATCGGTGCCACTTCCCAAGTACCGTTGTACTCCAAGAATACGGCATCCGGATGATACTTCTCATCCAATTCTATTAACGCTTTTGCGGTAAACTCTTCTTCCTCTTCAAAACGAACCAAGTGCCCGCCGATGGTTTTTAATTTTACCTCGTCGTACTCCTCGTCTCCGTCTTCACAGGAGATTACCAATATGGAATTCAAATCATCCGCAAAATGATTCTGATACAGAGTCTCATGAATCAACGTGGTTTTCCCGCTGTCCATAAAACCAAAGAAGATATATACCGGTACTTCTCTCTGACTCATTTTTTCACCTCAAAAGTTATATTAGTGTAAGCCGAAAAGTTCCTCGACTTTATGTTCATCCACGTTTGCACCGATGACAACCAAACGTCCCGTATAATCCGGTTCGCCGCTACGAAGCTCATACTCGCCATCTACCAAATCAAAGTAAATCCATGTTCCGTCTGTGGAAGGAACCATACCCTTTGAACGGATAATCACACCGTAATCTTCGGTTTCTGCGAATGCCTTTAGCGCATTTTCAATGGTTGCACGTTCAAATACGTGTGGGGTTTCTTTGCCCCAGGTATCAAACACCTCATCTGCATGATGATGGTGATGATGCTCGTGGTCATGATCGTGATGGCAGCAATGTCCGTGTTCATGGTCACAGTGTTCATGACCTTCTTCGTGATCATGATCGTGATGATGATGTTCATGCTCCTCGTGATCGTGATCATGGTGATGATGTTCGTGTTCTTCGTGATCATGGTCGTGATGATGATGCTCGTGCTCATGCTCTTCTTCATCTTCATGATGATGCATCTCAGCAAGGGTCTTCATCTCCAAGTTATCCTGACCTTCGATAACACTCTTAATCTTTTCTCCGGAAATCTCATCCCAAGGAGTGGTAATTACCGCAGCCTTTGGATTTAAAGTTTGAATCTGAGTGGTACAGAATTCAATCTGTTCCGGGGTAGCTTTTTGTGAACGGGAAAGAACCACGGTGGTGGCATGCTCAATCTGGTTGTTAAAAAACTCACCGAAAGCTTTCATCTGCTTGGAAGCCTTAAGAGCATTTACAACCGTAACAAGAGCGTTTAACTTCACGTCATGGGTCTTTTCCATATCGATAACGCTTGTCATAACATCGGAAAGTTTACCTACACCGGAGGGCTCGATTAAAATTCGATCCGGGGAAAACTTATCCATTACTTCCTGTAAGGATTTTGCAAAATCTCCCACCAAAGTACAGCAGATACATCCGGAATTCATCTCGGTAATCTCAATGCCGGCATCCTTTAAAAATCCGCCGTCGATACCTACTTCACCAAACTCGTTTTCAATCAAAACAAGTTTTTCACCCTTATAGGCTTCATCGATTAATTTCTTGATGAATGTGGTTTTACCTGCTCCCAAAAAACCGGAAATAATATCAATTTTTGTCATGACTTCATCCTTCTTTCTTTCAAAAACTCTTACATGCGCTCCGGCACATCAAATCCCAAAATATCGGTACAGGTTTCAAGTACATCCTTTGTAAGTGCCAAGAGGCGAATGTACTCACCCTTTTTCTTTTCGTCTTCCATGGCAAGAATACGTGTCTCATGATAGAAATGGTTAAACGCATTTGCCAAATCGTATATATAAGCACAAATTCTGTGAGGCGCGGTTTCTTCATAAGCTCCGCGAATAGCAGAATTAAATTTCGCAAGTTCAAGTTCCAAGTTCTTTTCGCTTTCCGTGGTGGGAACCGGAATCTCAAATCCACCAAAGTCTTTTCCATACTTTGCGATAATGGATTTGATTCGTACGATGGTATATAAAATATACGGTCCCGTATTTCCCTCAAAGGAAATAAAGCGATCGATATCAAAGATATAATCCTTGGATGCCTGGTTGGAAAGGTCACCGTATTTTACGGCAGAAAGTCCAACAATCTGTGCGGTACGCTTTGCCTCATCCTCGGACATGGTTCCGTTTTCCATAATCTTTGCATACATCTTTTCATTGATTTCGGAAATCAAATTGGAAAGACGCATAACGCCGCCTTCTCTGGTCTTAAAGGGCTTTCCGTCTTTTCCGTTCATTGTACCGAATCCCACAAAGGTAAGGGCGGTATCCTTCGGAACAATGCCGGTCTTTTTCGCACATCTAAACACCTGGGTAAAGTAAAGTTCCTGGCGCTTGTCTACCACGTAAACATATTCGTCCGGCTGATAATCCTTTTCACGCCAAACCATAGTGGCAAGGTCGGTGGTATTGTATAAAGAAGCTCCGTCGGATTTTAAAATCATACATGGCGGAATTTCTTTTTTATCCGTATCTTCTTTTACATCGACAACCAATGCGCCTTCGGAAATGTATGCAAATCCGTCGTCCTTCATTTTCTGAACCATATCCGGAATGTAAGGCTGTGCGTCAGACTCACCCTTCCAAAGATCGAATTCCACATTTAAGCTGTCGTAGTTTTTCTTTAAGTCGGTTACAGACACATTTAAAATATGCTGTAATAATGCACGATATCCGCGTCTGCCCTGCTGTAACTCAGCCGTAGCTTTCATAGCGCGTGCTTTAAATTCTTCATCTTCTTTACTCTTTCCGGAAGCGGTAGGATAAATCTCCTCCAAATCAGAAATGGTAAATGGCGGCTCTGTCGGATACTCTCCGTCATAAGCCTCATCAAAATAGCAAAGGTCCGGTTTTCTTTCCGATAACTCGGTAATGATAAGTCCCATCTGAAGACCCCAGTCTCCGAGATGCACATCACCGATCACCTTATCTCCGGCAAAACGTTTTAAACGCTTAATGCTCTCTCCGATAACCGCAGAACGAAGATGTCCCACATGAAGAGGTTTCGCAACGTTTGCTCCGCCGTAGTCAATAATCACGGTCTTCGGTGCTTTGTTTTCTTCCACACCGTATCGACCGGTATCGCGGGCCATATCATTCAGATAGGCAGCAACGAAGGAGGGGAATAATTTTATATTTAAAAATCCCGGTTTGCAGGCTTCTACGGATTCAAAGGCATCCTTTGACTGTAACGATGCGGCAATCGCCTCAGCGATTTCCATCGGTGCTTTATGGTATTCCTTTGCGGCGGGAAGTGCCCCGTTACACTGATACTCACATAAATCCGGACGATTGGAAAGAGAAACAAAGGCATATTTTTTATCATATCCGTTTGCTTCAAAAGACGCTTCCAATTCCTGTTTGATTAAATCTAATACTTCCTTCATTGCAATTTTACACCTTTCTGATGTTAAACCAGTAAAATTAGTCTTCTTTACGGTCTTCCTTTTTAACGGAATCCGCATCCTGCGCAAAAATCACGTTCTGATAACGGGAAAGCGCATTTTTAAGTAAAAATCCAAGGACACATACGGAGATAACTTCTCCTAAGCCTACAGTTAAGAATAAAAACCAATAAGCATCTTCCAAGCCGTATGCTTTCTGTAACACAAGAGGTACGATAATGGCATTGGAAAGTACCGGCGGAAGTGTGTATAAAAACTTGGTCTTACGTAAAAGATAAGTTCCGATGGTGGCGATTAATGTAGCAAGGCTTCCGAAAATGATGTCCCAGATAACCGCACCCGTTAAGGTGTTTGCCAAAAGACATCCGATAAAAAGGCCGGGAATCGCTGCCGGAGTAAATACCGGAAGGATGGTAAGTGCCTCAGAAAGACGTACCTGAATGGCACCGCTTGCAAGGTTAAATGCTGCAACAAAATAAGTGATTACCACGTACAAAGCCGCGATAATCGCAGCCTGCGCTATAAAAAGCGCCGGTTTCATGTTCTTCTTCATTTTTAAATTCTCCTTAGTTTTGTTTTACGTGTGGATGGTTACGAACACACGAATGGGCTATTTTTGTAAGCCCCCTACAAAAATAGCCCATATATATTAACATAAATTTAACCTTTCGTCACGAAAAGATTTCCTTTATGTCTATTCTTTATGTCTATTCTTCACCGGAGATTTTCGGAAGGCTCCAACGGAAATGGGCC
>CAJOGB010000044.1 GCA_905233835.1 uncultured Lachnospiraceae bacterium | reverse complement strand
CTTGTCGGTGAAATTATTTTGTCGGCTAAAGGTCTTGAAATCGGCAAGGGAACTCTCGATTTTATTCTTAAATCAGGCTACGGAGATTTTATCGAAAAGGCTAAAGGAATTTACGAAAAATATTCCGACAAAATCGTTTTACCTTCAGACTTGGCAGAAGTTAAAGACGGCAATCGAGTCGAAGCAAAAACAGGTTCAATCCCCGCAGACTTTAACGCCGTTGACATCGGAACTGAAACATCGAAAATTTACAGGGATATTATTCTCAACGCTAAAACAGTTTTTGCGAATGGTCCCGTCGGAGTTTTTGAAAATCAGCCCAGCGAACTTGGAACAAAAATTTTATTCGAGTCAATGGCCGATACTGAAGGTTATACTGTTGTTGGAGGCGGAGACAGCGTTACAGCGGCGAAAAAATACAACGTTACCGACAAATTAGGTTACATCTGCACAGGCGGAGGAGCTTTAATCAGATTCTTAACAGGCGAGGAATTACCGGTCGTTAAAGCACTCAGACATTCAGCAAAAACTTTCCCGGCGAAGTAATGCCGCAGGACGAAACGGACGAACTTTACATCATGCCCGTTACTACCACCGCCACCGGAGATTTTGCCGCAGTCATGGCCATCGCTTCTCGAGTGTATAAAAAATATGATAAAGCCTATGCTGATAAGTGTTTGGCTGCCGCAAAAAAAGCTGCTTCTTATTTGGATAACACACCTCACGATACCAAAGGATATAAAAACCCATCCGATGTATCCACAGGTGAATACGAAGATACAAACGATTACGACGAACGATTCTGGGCCTATGCGGAACTTCTAAAAACCACAGGAGAAAAATCCTTTGATGCTTCCGTTTTAATCGAGCGTCCCAACAGCAGTTATACCTTAGGTTGGCAAGGGGTTACGGGCTATGGAGCCTATGCTTACATGACCGCAGATAAGGCAAGTTTTACCGAAGATTTTAAAAACAAAGCAAAAGATACCGTAGAAAACATTTCTTCAAAAGCATCTACCTACGGTTACGGATCTTCCATCATCGGCGACTATCCATGGGGAAGTAACCTAACCATTGCAAATAACGGCGAACTACTTTTGATGTTAAACGGCATCACAGATTCCTTTGATAAAGATACGGTAGATAAACAATTAAACTACCTCTTCGGAACCAATGCCACAGGCTATTGTTTCCTAACAGGATTTGGAACCCTATCACCGAAAAATCCCCATCACAGACCTTCTCAGGTCACCGGTAAATGCGTGCCGGGAATGATTGTGGGCGGACCGAACAACGGATTAAACGACCCCTACGTGCAAAGCGTATGTGCAAAAAATCCCACCGCAAAATGTTATGCGGATAACTCCCAAAGTTACTCCACCAATGAGGTAACCATCTACTGGAACTCTCCTGTCATTTACCTTTTGGCCGGTGAAATCTCATTGGAAAAATAAAGACAAAAATAAGAGGACTTCGATGAAATTCGAAGTCCTCTTTTATTTTGTAAACTACTGTGAAATCTTATTCCATTCATAAGGTGTATTCTGATATACGTAGTAATTTAAGAAGTTCGTATATAGTGTATTCGCATGACTTCGCCAAGAAAGATTCGGCTTATTTTCCGGATTATCGTCGGGATAATAATTCACCGGTAAATCCACATAGGAAAGACCCTTTGCCATATCCCTTTGATACTCTTTATCCAAGGTATAACGATCGTATTCAGGATGTCCCATACAGTAGATTTCGCTTCCGTCTTCCGTCATACATAAAAGCAGTCCCGCTTCCTCGGATTCCGCCAAGATAATCATATCATCAATGTTTTTTACATCATTGATATCGCTTTCCGTATTTCTGGAATGAGGCACCATAAAATAATCGTCAAAGCCTCGAACAAGCGGCACTTTTCTGTGCTGTACTTTATGAGAAAAGACACCAAATACCTTTTTATCGAGTTTATGCTTTTTTACCCCATAGTAATGATACAACGCAGCCTGAGCACCCCAGCAAAGGTAGAGCGTAGATGTCACATTTGTCTTTGCCCAGTCAAAAATCTCGCAAACTTCCGGCCAATAATCCACTTCTTCAAACTCCATTAATTCCACAGGAGCACCGGTAATAATCATACCGTCGTACTTATTGTTCTTTACGTCGGAAAAGGTCTGATAAAAGTTGATCAAATGCTCCTTAGGTGTATGCATGGCCTCGTGTGACTCCGTACAAATAAGTGTCACTTTACACTGTAACGGCGTATTGGAAAGCATACGAAGAATATGAAGTTCCGTATCCTCCTTTAAGGGCATCAGATTTAAAATCAAAATCTCCAAGGGACGGATGTCCTGATGCATCGCACGGTCTTCCCCCATAACAAAGATATTTTCTTTTTCTAATATGGAATATGCAGGCAATTCTTTTTTCGTACAAATAGGCATATTCTTATTCTCCTTACTCTTCTATCATGTTTTTTAAATCCTCTTCGGATAAAATCGGAATATTTAATTCCTGGGCTTTTGTAAGCTTACTTCCTGCCGCTTCTCCGGCTACCAGAAAATTCGTCTTTTTTGAAACGCTTCCGGCACACTTACCGCCGTTTAATTCAATTAACTCCTGGGCTTCTTTTCTTCCGAGGCTCGGGAGGGTTCCTGTAATTACAAAAGTAAGACCGGATAGTTTTTCACTGGCACCTTCCTTTTCTTCCCGTTTCATGTTCACACCGGCATCCTTCATTCGACGGATAATGGAGAGATTCTTTTCATCATGCAAATAATCATAAATGGATTTTGCACTGATGTCACCGATGTCATCCACTTCCTTTAATTCCTCTTCCGAAAGGGTCAAAATCTTTTCGATATCGCCAAAGTGATTTAACAAGGATTTTGCAGCAGCCTTACCAACGTTTGGAATTCCAAAACCGGTAAACAAACGATAGGCATCGTTCTTCTTTGAATTCTCAATTGCACTTAAAAGCTTATCGGTATTTTTTTCTTTTCCGATGATGCCTTCTTCTATTAGTATATCTCTATGGTCTTTTAAGGAATAAATATCCGCTATGTCTTTGATATATCCGCGTCGCAGAAGTTCCACGATATATACTTCACCGAAGCCTCGAATATCCATGGCATCACGGCTTACAAAATTAATGATGTGCTGTTCCAACTGTGCCGGACAAGAAGGGTTTAAACACTTCATATCTGCCGTATCTTGATCCCGTTTTACTTCACCGCCACATACCGGACAAACATTTGGAATCTGATATGTCACTACACCCGCAGGTCGTTTTGCATGAACCACTTCTTTTACCTTCGGAATAATCTCTCCGGATTTATACACCACTAAGGTATCACCAATTCCGATATTCAGTTCATTGATAAAATCCTGATTATGTAATGTCGCACGAGATACTTGCGTACCGCAAAGGCGAATGGGTTCAAAAATCGCTGTGGGATTTACACGACCGGTTCGTCCCACAGAAAGTTCAATATCCAAAAGTTTGGTTTCTTTTTCCTCCGGTGGATACTTATATGCAATATGTCCGCTGGAATACTTGGTACTGGAGGAAAAATCACTTCGATATGCCACCTGGTCGATTTTTACCACGGCTCCGTCAATATCAAATGGGAATTCTCCTCGCTTTTCTCCGATTTCATCGATCACAGAAAGCACTTCTTTAGCTGTCTTACACTTTTTATGAAAGACGGTTGCTACACCATGCTCGCTTAAAAGATCCATGCCTGCACAGTGGCTTTCGGTTAGTTCCTCCGGCCCCATCTGCACGTTAAATACAAACATTTTAAGTCCGCGTTCTTTGGTAATATTCGCATCTAACTGTCGAAGTGTTCCCGCTGCTAAGTTACGAGGATTAGCTGCAAGTTTTCCGCCCTTTTGTTCCTGTACTTCGTTATAACGTTCAAAGTCTGCATGGGACATATATACTTCTCCGCGGAGCTGTAATGAATCATAGTCAAAATCTAAGTACTGCTTTACATCCGGAATTACAAGGGCATTGGCTGTTACATCTTCTCCGATAAGTCCGTCTCCTCTGGTTTCTGCCAACGAAAGTTTCAACTGACCTCTGGAATCTTTTTCATAACGAAGGGTCATGGAAAGGCCATCGATTTTTGCCTCCACAGAAAACTCGGCATCCGGATGAAGTGCATGTACTTTTTCAATCCAGGCTGTTACGTCTGCCTTATCAAACACATCCTCAATGGAAAGCATGGGCACATCATGGGTAACCTTTACCCCTGCCTCACGTTGTGCCACTCCGCCGATTTTCTGGGACGGAGAATCCGGTGTAATCCAATCCGGATGTTCTTTTTCTGCACCTTTTAGTTTTAGCATCAGCTGATCGTATTCAAAATCGGAAATCTCCGGTTCGTTATCGTTATAATAACGATTCATATGATAATCGATTTCATCAATCAATACTTTGTATTCTTCAAATGTCATATTTCCCACCAATAGTTACAAAAGTTTCTTTTTTAATTCCGCGATTTCTTTTACGGAAAGTTCGCGATACTCTCCCTCTTTGATTCCTTCTAAGGTAAAGTCCATAATTCGTACGCGCTTCAAGTCCCGGACATGATAATCCAAAGCTCTGCACATGCGACGAATCTGACGATTTAGACCTTGAGTTAAAATAATGGAAAAGGTTCTATCGTCTATCTTTGTTACCTTACAAGGTGCTGTGTTTTTTTCCAAATCAGGAAGATAAACCCCTCGTTGCATATCCATTAAAAACTTTCCGGAAATAGGTTTATTAACCTTTACCACATACTCCTTTTCGTGATAATTACTTGCCTTTAAAATCTCGTTGGTTAAATCACCTTGATTGGTTAAAAGTAAAAGTCCGTGAGATTCTTTATCCAAACGTCCCACAGGATAAATACGAGTAGGATAGTTTAAATAATCGATGACGTTATCCTTTTCCCGTTTCTCTGCGGTACAGACTATGCCGATGGGTTTGTTAAAAATAAGAACCACTTCTTTTTCTTCCAAATAAACTTCTTTTCCGTCCACAAAAACGTGCTGTCCCGGCATCACGCGAGAACCCACCTCAGCCAAGGCATCATTGATTTTTACTCTGCCTGCTTCGATGTACTTATCCGCACTTCTTCGGGAACATACTCCCGCTTCCGATAAAAATTTGTTAATTCGAATTCCGTTTTCTTCCATAGTAATTTCTCTAAAAAAAGAGAGTTCTCCGTCGGAAAACTCTCTTTCAAAAATCTTATTGAGGTCCTAAATACTGAGACTTAACATAGCCTTCCTTACTCTTGTATTTAACTTTCGTCCAGCCATCTTCATATTGCATGACCACTTCTACTTTTTCACCTGCATAAGCAACCGCTACTTTCTTTGCGGATTCGCTCATGCTCTCACGAACATTTACTGTCGTATATAATAAAACGCTGTCACCCGGGCTATAGGTTGTACCCGTAGTGGTTGTTTTCGTTGTAGTTGTATTATTGTTCTCAGTGGTTTCTGTAGTCTCGGCAGTTGCTACGTCTACCTTATCTACATACTCCGTTTTAATGTAAGCGTCCTGATCGTTATAGGAAACAAGAGTCCAATCGCCTTCTTCGGAGTATGCTTTAAGTTCTGTTCCACTGGCGACCTTTCCGAGAGAACTTGCATTGGTAGATGCGGAAGAACGAACATTTACTTTCGCATTTACCTTTACGGTATAAGCATTTGCTTCCTTCTGTGCGGCAGCTTCTTCTGCGGCTGCAGCGGCTGCTGCTTCCTCTTCTGCCTTCTTTGCAGCTTCTTCCGCTTCGGCAGCTTCCTTCGCAGCCTGTTCCTCTGCGGCAGCTACGGCAGCCTGATAATCGGCAGACCATTTCTGACGTGCAAGGTGGAAGGTCTCTGTAATAAAGGTTTTAAAATCAGCATCACTTTCTAAGATTTCATTGTACTTGGCATTGATGGTTTCACCCAATGTAATGAAATCCTCCTGCTGTTCAAACGCTGCGATTAAAGATGAAATGGTAGGATCCATATCATACTCATTATTCTTTTCGTTATAGTCACTGTAGACATTATTGATATAAAGTTTTCCGGTCTCAGAATTCTTTACAACGTAGAAGAAATCAAGTCCCGGAGCAGCTGATGTGATACCTGTGAAATGAATGTTTTCTTCCACGGAAACAAGATAAGAATCACTGTCCGCTCCGCGCTTTGTATAAACATTTACTACATCATAGGAATCAATGTACTGAGACATGAATTCAATATAGCTTAACTGGGAATCGGAAATCGGATTGGCAACCGTCATCAACGTATCTTTATCGTTTGATGCACATGCTGCGTAATAAGTCTTAATCAAATTTGTAATCTCGGAATCCGCATCTTCCGTATTATATGCCTGATAGGCACCGGACAAAGGATTGGAACTTGCAGCGGAATTATCCGTTCCGAATGCAAGCAAAAGAATCATAACGACGCATACAACGCCTGCCAAGAAGTATCTTTTTTTATCTATTACAAAATCCAAACAATTAAAGAATATATTTTTTATCATAGTCAAGTAATGTCCTTTCGTTTTGGTAAAACGCAATTAATATTTTACCACAAAGTTCAGCGGAAGAATAAAAAATGCTATCTTCACACAAATGTAGACGACTGGATTCGAACCAGCGATCTTCAGAGTCGGAGTCTGATGCGTTATCCAGCTACGCTACGCCTACAAACCATGTAAATATAGCATTTTACGTACTTTTTGTCAATGAATCGACAGGCCGAAAAACCTATGGATTATTCCCATTTTTCATCCTCATAAACATCTACGATATCCCCGTCTTTTTTCTCGATGGCGATTTTAAATCCGAAGGTGAGTCCTCCGATGGCAGCTGCGATTACCGCCCAAGGTGCTGCCGCAAGTCCGATGACTCCGCCTACGATTCCGGCGTTTACAGGGAAAGATGCCACTTCATTACCCTCTTTGTTTGTAATGATTACCTTATTGGCATTTCCTTCTTCCACTGCCTCTTTAATTGTATCGATAATATCATCGATATCGCTTCTTTTGTTTTCACTCATATTTTCATCCTCCTTATTTGTAACAATTTTGTAATGGCTTCAGGCCCCTTTTATAATTTCTTCTGCAATTTCTTCCAATGACTTTCCATCCACGTCGATGCGAATGTCGTAGGCCTTTTCATAGAAGGGCATTCGCTCATCCATCATTGCTTTGATATCGGAAAGGTTTTTCTTTCCTTCCAAAAGCGGCCTGCGGTTGTTTCGTGACACACGCTCCAATACAGTTTCCGGAGACGCATATAAAAACACCACGGTTCCGCCACGTTTTATTTCCGCCAGATTCTCTTCGGATTTAATCACACCGCCGCCGCAGGCAACTCAAATCATTTTCAGCAGTTAGGGAAGAAACCACTTCCCGCTCCACCTTCCGGAAGTACTCCTCTCCGTCTTCCGAAAAAATATCGGAAATGGATTTTCCAACTCGTTTTGTAATGATATCATCGGTATCCACTTTTTCTTTTTTTGTCATCTCGGATAAGGTTCTGGCCACCGCAGTCTTTCCGGCACCCATAAACCCAATCAGATAAATATTATTCATAATAAATCCTTATCATTATTTACGAATATTTATGGAACAAGGAAAGCATCTCTTCCAAATCATCCCTGGGAATTTGTCCCGGAGCAGACACTGCATCCTCCGTACCGAAGGTAATCACAGAACCGAAGGCTTCTCCCGCGATACGACTTAAAAATCCCAAATCTCCCATGGAGATGGAAATAAGAGGAACCGAAGGATTGGCTTCGGAAAACGTCTTACTTACCTCCAAAAGCGTTAACACATCGGAAAAACTATTTGGATAAACGGCCAATTTTACCATATCCACATCCGCATCCTTCATTACCTGAAGTTGTTCTTCCAAATAGTCTGCCCGCTTTGTTTCATCAAAATCATGATGGGAGGCAATGACTAGTGCACCGTTTTGCTGCAAACGAGAAATAAGCTCTCTCACATGATCCAAATAAAAATATTCCACATCAATAAAATCCGCCACATGGGCTTTGGAAACCGTCTCCAATAAAGATGCGATTTTCTCCTTTGAAAACTCGCAAAGTCCACCCTCCTTTTTGGAACGAATCGTTACCAAAAATGGGGTATCTTTCGTGATATCACAAAGATTTTCTAAAAGAGATTTTACTCTTTCTTCATCTGACAATTCTTCAAAATAATCGGCTCTCCATTCAATCATGGAAACCTTCTTATCCACAAGACTTGAAATCTCTTTTATGATTCCCGCAAAAGATACTTCCGTCACCGGCACACATACAATGGGAGGTGCGCCGTTTATGTACTTTCCCTTAACAATAATCGGCATGGTAAAAACTCCTTAAACCTAATCCGCCATCTCTGCCACTTCCAAAATCAATCGCTCCGTATCTTCCCAACCTAAGCAGGCATCCGTAATGGACTGACCGTATACCTGATGATCGGAAATGGGCTGATTTCCTTCCACCAAATAACTTTCCACCATCACGCCTTTTACCAAAGACTTAATCTCATCGGAATAACGTCGATTATGCATAACTTCACGAACGATACGAATCTGTTCCTTAAACTGTTTGTTGGAATTGGAATGATTCACATCCACGATGCAGGCAGGATTTACAAGATCCATTTTGTCATACATACGGTGCAATCGAATCAAATCTTCGTAGTGATAATTTTGAGTATTTACTCCGCGTTTGGATACCGCACCTCGAAGAATGGTATGGGCGTAAGGGTTTCCGGAGGTTCGCACTTCGCTTCCCGCAAAAGAAAAATGATGTCCGTGCTGAGCCGCATAAACGGAATTTAACATAACCGAATAATCTCCGGAGGTTGGATTTTTCATACCGCTTGCCACATCAAATCCGGATACCACCAATCGATGCTGCTGGTTTTCCACGCTTCGGGCACCGATGGGAACATAGCTTAGCAAATCATCCACATAGGGCCAGTTTTCCGGATAAAGCATTTCATCCGCAGCCGTAAGATGAGTTTCTTCCATGGCACGAAGATGCATCTTTCGAACGGTAATTAATCCCTCTACCATATCCGGGCTGGCGGTAGGATCCGGCTGTGATGCGATTCCTTTGTATCCGCTTCCCGTGGTACGAGGCTTATTGGTATAGATACGGGGTACAATATATACCCGATCTTTTACTTTATCCGCCACATGCGCCAATCGATTTACATATTCACAAACACTGTCTTCGTTATCAGCGGAACAAGGTCCCACAATCATTAAAAAACGATTATCCCGTCCGGCAATAATATCATTGATATCCGCATCTCTTTTCGCTTTTATTTTTGCCAATTCATCCGATACCGGGAAACGCTCCTTTATCTCCTCGGGTGTCGGCATCTTTGCAATGTAAGTAAAACTCATTTCTTCTTCTCCTTAAAACAACTTCTTTTTTATTTCATCCACAGGCATCTGTTTGCCCGTCCAAAGTTCAAAGGCTTTTGCACCCTGATATAAAAGCATGTATTTCCCGTTTAGATACGGGGCTCCCACAGACTTTGCATCCTTTAAAAGCGTTGTCATTTCCGGATGATAAATAATATCCGAAACAAATAAATCCCTTCTTAAAAACTCCTTCGGAACCAAAGAGGTTGTATCCTCTTCCATCCCAACATTTGTAGCATTTATAAGAAGATCCGATGATGCGATTTCTTTTTTCATCGCATCTTTATCATCCATATCAAAAACGGATACTTTGCATCCGGTGGTCTTGCTTACCTGCTTTGCAAATGCAACCGTCGCATCAAAGGTTTCGTTTTTTCGTTTGAAAACAGAAATCTCTTTTGCTTTATCATATGCCGCCTGGGCAATAATGGATTTTGCCGCTCCTCCGGCTCCTAATATCGTAATCTTTTTGGATACCGCGGAAAAATTCTTTTCCTTTAACGACTCGATATATCCCGCACCGTCGGTGGTGGTACCCACATATTTTCCGTCACGAAGCATCACCGTATTTACAGAATCCGTAAGCTTACTGATTTCCGATACTTCATCCAAATAGGGAATCACCAAAGACTTAAAGGGCATGGTAAGATTAAATCCTTTTACACCCATTTTTTTAAGTCCCGATACCACTTCCGGAAAGTCCTCTATCGTTACATCAAATGCCAGGTAGACATAATCCAACCCCAGCATCTGAAAGGCACTTGTATGCATCTTCGGTGATATGGAATGTTTTGCCGGATGGCCAAGCAAACAAAAAAGGCCGGTGGCTCCTGAAATGATTGGTTCCATATTTTTCTCCCTCAAAAAGTCTTTAAAATCCCAGTAAACTTAATATTTATCATACCATTTTCCCTATGAAAAATAAATGACCCGGCAGAAAAACTTCCACCGGGCCGAATAAAGATGAATCGAGTCACCTACAATATTTTATTTATGTTCTGCCACATATTTTGCAATGTTGGAAGCATTTACAAATTTCTCGGAATGATCGCCGTCAACAACCACCAAAGTCGGCGCCTGCATAATACCGAATTTCTCGGTAAGCTCCGGCTGTTCTTCCGCATCGATTACCACATATTCCTCATCGGAAAGCATTTCCTTTGCCTTTGCACAGTTCGGGCAAGTCTTAGTGGTAAACAGATAACGAACTACTTTGTCGTTATCAAGTGCCAAGTTTCCTTCATGCAAAACAACTTCGGTCTCTTCGTTTACCGGTTCTTCGTATGTAAGCTCTGTCATCTCTTGACGTTTTTGCATTTTTTGCTGCGGCTCGCATTCGGCAACAGGCTCATGTGCAGTCACGTCGATTTTGGCATGCTCAACATCGTAAAGTTTTCGATTCTTATACTCCTGAAGTTTTCCTTCGTTCCAGTTCTGAACCGGACGATAGTAACCTGTGATACGTGAATAAATCTCAGTCTTTGCTCCGCAAGTCGGACACTCGGCAACTTCTCCCGATATATAACCATGCTCTTTACATACAGAGTACGTTGGGGACATGGTATAGTACGGTAATTTATAGTTCTCGGCAATGGTGCGAACCAATTTTGCCGCTGACTGCCAACTCGGTAATTTCTCACCTAAGAAAGCATGGAATACGGTTCCTGATGTATACAGTGTCTGTAACTCATCCTGAATATCCAAAGCGTCAAAAATATCTGCGGTATAATCCACCGGCAAATGAGAAGAGTTTGTATAGTACGGTGTATCTCCTTCATTTCCTGCGGTTATGATATCCGGATAATGTTTCTTATCATGCTTCGCTAAACGATAAGTGGTTGACTCTGCAGGAGTCGCCTCTAAGTTATAAAGATCTCCGTATTTTTCCTGATAATCGGAAAGGCGCTCTCTCATGTGGTTTAACACATCCTGAGTAAACTTCTGGGTTTCTTCATGGGTCAAATCCATCTTTAACCAATTTGCATTTAATCCCACTTCGTTCATACCAATCAAACCGATGGTTGAGAAATGGTTGTTAAAGGTTCCCAAATATCTTCTGGTGTATGGATATAATCCTTCATCCAAAAGTTTGGAAATAACGTCACGCTTAATCTTTAAGGAACGCGCAGCGATATCCATCATATGGTCAAGTCTTGAATAAAAGTCTGCTTCATCCTTTGCAAGATATGCGATACGCGGCATGTTAATGGTAACCACACCCACAGAACCGGTGCTCTCACCGCTTCCGAAGAATCCGCCGGATTTCTTACGAAGTTCACGAAGATCAAGGCGTAAACGACAGCACATGGATCGAACATCGGAAGGCTCCATATCTGAATTAATATAGTTAGAGAAATACGGTGTACCGTACTTCGCGGTCATCTCAAACAAAAGCTTATTGTTCTCGGTCTCGGACCAGTCGAAGTCACGAGTGATGGAGTAAGTAGGAATCGGATACTGGAAGCCGCGTCCGTTTGCATCACCTTCGATCATAACCTCAAGGAAAGCACGGTTAACCATATCCATTTCCTGCTTACAATCCTTATATTTGAAATCCATTTCCTTACCGCCAACAATCGCCGGAAGTTCTGCCAAATCGTTTGGCACGGTCCAATCCAAAGTAATATTGGTAAATGGTGCCTGTGAACCCCAACGGCTCGGAGTATTTACACCGTAGATAAAGGATTCAATACATTTCTTTACCTCACGATAAGTAAGATTATCTACCTTTACAAATGGTGCCAAATAAGTATCGAATGAAGAAAATGCCTGAGCACCTGCCCATTCATTTTGCATGATTCCAAGGAAGTTTACCATCTGGTTGCAAAGTACGGACAAATGCGCTGCCGGAGCAGATGTAATTTTGCCCGGAATTCCTCCCAAACCCTCGGTAATCAACTGCTTTAAGGACCAGCCTGCACAATAACCCGTGAGCATAGACAAATCGTGAATATGAATGTCCGCGTTCCGGTGTGCATTTGCGATTTCCTCATCATAAATTTCTGAAAGCCAATAATTTGCTGTAATCGCACCGGAGTTGGAAAGAATCAAACCACCGACAGAATATGTAACAGTGGAATTTTCCTTTACTCGCCAGTCTTCTACCTTTACGTAACTGTTTACAACGTCCTTATAATCCAAGATAGTGGACTTCATGTTACGCATTTTTTCTCTCTGCTTACGATACAGAATGTATGCCTTAGCCACATCGGTATAACCGGTCTGTTCTAAGACATGCTCCACACTGTCCTGTACATCTTCCACATAGATTTTTTCTTCTTTTATCTTTTTCTGA
>CAJOGB010000043.1 GCA_905233835.1 uncultured Lachnospiraceae bacterium | reverse complement strand
AAAAGGCGGATCAGATTCTGCGCGACTTAAAGGGTGGCAGCAATGCAAGTTATGCCATTCGTTTTGCAGCCAGCTTTAAAAATATGGCGGTGGTACTTTCCGGCATGAGCGATATGGAGCAGATGGAAGACAATATTTCCGCAATGAAGGATTTTAAGCCGCTGGATGAACAGGAGATAAAAGCAATACAGGAAGTATGCGAAATTTTTAAAGGGTTAAATCTGATACCTTGTACTTCTTGTCGCTATTGTATTGAAGAAAATGAGTGTCCTAAGGGAATTCGTATTCCGGATATGTTTTCTTCGTTGAATGCGCATGAGGCCTTCCATAACTGGAATACAGAGTATTATTACAGTAATGTTTTAATCGGGGATGGACATGGAAAAGCTTCGGACTGCATCAAGTGCGGAAAGTGCGAAAAGGTGTGTCCACAGCCAAAGTGGCGGCGACTTTTGATAAATAAAAATAAAAAAGAGCCATCCGATTTTTACATCGGATGGCATATTTTTTTATTCGGTAAAATCGAACTGATATACGGTAACGGTTTCTCCGTTTTCACCGGCTTTTAATACCGGAGATTTGAAGCTTTCCACGTTAATGGCGTTCGGATAATACTGGGTTTCCAAACATACACCGCCGCGCTTTACAAAGTGGTCGCCGTTTTTCATGATTTCCTCCGGCTTCATGTAGTTTCCTGCGTAAAGCTGAATGCCCGGCAAATCGGTGTAAACATACATGGCTCTGGTCTGATCTTTGTTTTCCAACTTTGCCGCAAAATAAATGGGATGCGTCGGAGTAGAAAACTCGCTGACCACCTGTGACTGATTCAAGCAGTAGTTATGATCGTATCCGCCGGCAAATTGTAACTGATCGTATTTTTTCTCGATACGAGCGCCTAAGGCATAAGGCTTTGTAAAGTCCATGGGAGTTTCCTTTACGGACTTAATGGTTCCGTCCGGAATGGAAGACCCGTTTGCCCAAGTAAAGCAGTCAGCATCGATGGTAACCAAATGATCCAAAACCGTAAGTCCGGTTTGACCGTCTAAGTTAAAGTAAGAATGGTTGGTGGGATTAAAGATGGTATCCTGGTTGGAAATTCCTTTATAACGAATGACAAGTGCATCGGTATCTGTAAGCTCATAAGTTACTTCGATTTCCATGGCACCCGGAAATCCCATATCCGCATCCGGACTGCTGTATGCGTAGGTAACGGAATTGACTGTAGTTTTTTTGATATCCCAAATCTTCTTTGCCAAGGTCTGTGAACCGGAGTGAAGATTATTTCCGTTATCATTGTTTTCAAGAGTGTAATGCTTTCCGTTTAAATCAAAGGCCGCTCCGCCGATACGGTTGGCATTTCGTGCAACGGTACATCCGTAGAAGCACTCGTTTCCTTCGTAGTCATTTACGTTTTTAAATCCGAGTACAACGTCGGTGGTTTTGCCCGCATGATTCGGTACGTGAAGTTCCATAAGGTTTGCACCGAAATTCATGGTCTTGGCAACCATGCCGTTCTTGTTTCGAATCTCAACGCTAAGGAGTTCTTTTCCGTCTTTTGTTTTTCCGATTGATGTAGTTCCCATATGATTTCCCCCATCGTTTTATTCAAGTGATTTCATTATAGAATAACGGAAAAGAAAAATCACTAGAAATAATTGTTTTTGTTTTTTTATGGTAAAAAACAGATATAATGAGACTATGGCAAAAAAGAAAAAGAAATCACAAAAACGCGCATGGCGCTTCTTAAAAATACAGATGGTATTAATCTCCTTGGTGCTTTTGGCCATCGCCTACTATTACATCGGTGGCTACGCCACAAAGGTAGCGGCACTGCATCAGGAGGCCGTTGACTTTGTCGCTTCTTCCGATGCAAACACCTTCCGTTCTTCGGAAACCAGTATGGTCTACGATTGTAACGGAGATGTCATTTCTTATTTAAAGGGAGAAAAGGACGTCTATTATCTCACATCCGGGGAAATTCCCGTTTACGCAAAACAGGCACTTGTCAGTGTGGAAGATAAAAAGTTTTACACCCATCACGGCGTGGATTACAAGGCCATTGTCCGTGCGGTATGGGCGATGTATCGAAACGGTAAAGTTACCCAGGGTGCATCCACCATTACCCAGCAGTTGGCCCGAGACGTATTTTTGACTCAGGATAAAACTTGGGAGCGAAAGATTGAAGAAATCTATATCGCCGTGGAGTTGGAGAAAAAATATTCCAAAGATGAAATCTTGGAATATTACATCAATAACATCTATTTTAAAAACGGATACTACGGTTTGGAGGCTGCGGCTCAGGGATACTTTTCAAAGAGCGCAAGGGATTTGTCTTTGTCACAGATTGCTTTCCTTTGTGCCATTCCCAATAACCCAAAATATTACAATCCTTTGGAACACATGGATCATACCCTTACCCGAAGGGATAAAATCTTAGATGACATGTTAAAGGAAAAGGTGATTTCCAAAAACTCTTATGAGACCGCGATTAACGAACAAATCGTATTAAACATGTCGGAGCAGTCAAAAAACGACTACGTGGAAACCTTTGCCTATTACTGTGCAACCCGTGCCTTAATGGAGACAAACGGCTTTAAGTTCCAAACGGTTTTTTCTTCCGATGCGGAACAGGAAGCATATAACGAGGCCTACGAAGAAGCCTATAACGAATGGAATACTTCTTTGTTTACCGGCGGATATCGAATCTATACCACCATGGACCTTACCATGCAGGGAATGCTGCAGGATGCGGTGGATAAAAATCTTTCCAAGTTTACGGAGAAAAACGAGGAGGGAATTTACACTCTTCAAAGTGCGGCGGTTTGTATCGATAACACCACCGGTATGGTGCGTGCCATCGTGGGAGGAAGAAGTCAGGACTTTAACGGCTATACCCTAAATCGCGGATTTCAAAGTTATCGTCAGCCGGGAAGTTCCATCAAACCCATTTTGGTTTATACGCCTATGTTGGAACGGGGCTATACCGCAGACAGTATCGTTTATGACGGAAAAGTAGAAGACGGTCCCGCCAATTCCGACGGTACCTATCTTGGAAATATTACCTTTCGTCGTGCCGTGGAGCTTTCCAGAAATACCATTGCCTGGAAACTGTTTGATGAGCTGAAACCGGAGGTGGGATTTAGCTATTTGCAGGCTATGAATTTTGCTCGATTGGATAAAAACGATATTCGTTTACCTTCTGCCTTGGGCGGACTTACAAACGGTGTGTCTCCCCTTGAAATGGCAAAGGCTTATGCCACCTTGGAAAACGACGGAAAATATCGAAACCCAAGTTGTATTTTAAAAATCGAGGACTCATCCGGAAATGTGATTTATCAGGCGGATCAGTCTGAAGTGCAGATTTACAAAACAAATGCGGCCCGGGCCATGACGGATATTTTGGAAGGTGTTTTGGTAAGCGGTACCGGAAAAGGATTGGCACTTTCCGATATGGCATGCGCCGGAAAAACCGGAACCACCAACGATAATAAAGACGGATGGTTCGTGGGATATACCCCTTATTACACCACCAGCGTTTGGGTAGGATACGATCAACCCAAAAAACTTCCGGGCTTAACCGGATCTTCGTACCCGGGAAATATTTGGAAATCTTTTATGTCAAAACTTCATAAAGATTTACCGAGAGCGGACTTTGTGGATGCCGCACAGATGGAAGAATTGGTGGTGGAAGATTTGCCTCAGGAGCAGACAGCTGAGGAGAAACCGGAGGAAAATACGGAAGAAGAGGAAGGCCAAACTCAGCTCTTGGAAGAAGACGAAGATGCTTGGCAGTAGGAAACTATTTTTTCGAAAATTATTTTCGTAACGGAATTTCGTTGTTTCTTGGAAACTGACGTGATAAAATATATGTTGCTGTTTTAGTCTAACAGCATAATAAACTAATAAAATCGAGGTTTTTAAAATGAAAAAGTACGGATTCGGCGTGGATGTCGGAGGAACAACCTGTAAGCTTGGATTGTTCGAGACAAACGGAACACTTATCGATAAGTGGGAAATCCCGACCAATACGGATAATAACGGAGAAAGCATTCCCCATGATATCGTGGCAGCCGTTCACAATAAGATGGTGGAAAAAGGGTTGACCAAGGACGATGTGGAAGGCATCGGAATCGGTTTGCCGGGCGCCGTTACCGAAGACGGTGTTGTAAATAAATGTGTAAATCTTGGCTGGGGCGTAGTTCCAATCGTTGCCCAGATGGAAGAATTATCCGGACTTAAGGTTCGCGCCGCAAACGATGCAAACATCGCAGCCTTAGGTGAAGCTTGGATGGGTGCCGGAAAAGGATGCCACAGTGTGGTTATGGTAACTCTTGGTACCGGAATCGGCGGTGGCGTAATTTTAAATAACCGCATCTTAACCGGATTTAACGGAGCTGCCGGAGAAATCGGACACATCGTTGTAAACGAAGATGAAATCTTACAGTGTAACTGCGGAAATCACGGATGTATCGAACAGTACGCTTCCGCTACCGGAATCGTTATGATGGCACATCGTCATTTGGATCGAAGTGGGAAGCCATCCGCACTTCGCGACATGGGCGACTTTAGTGCAAAGGATGTATTCGATCAGGCGAAGGCCGGCGATGAACTTGCAAAAGAAGTAGTTCATCAGGTTTGCTATTTATTAGGAAAGATGATCGCTACCGTATGTAACGTCATCAATCCGGAAATCGTATTAATCGGGGGCGGTGTTTCCAAAGCCGGACAGATTATTATCGATGAAATCAAAGAAGGTTTTGATGTTGGAATTTTCCATGCTTGCGCCAATACAAAAATCACTCTTGCGACCCTCGGAAATGACGCAGGAATTTTTGGTGGTGTGGGGTTGATTATTCACGAATAGTGTGGTATATTATTTCGGCTGGCGTTTTTGCCAGCCGAAAATATTTACGATGCGTGGCTCAGTTTGGTAGAGCGCTGCGTTCGGGACGCAGAGGTCGCAGGTTCAAATCCTGTCGCATCGATAATGAAAAGAGTAACCCAAATGGGTTACTCTTTTTCATTATATATGAACCATAATATGAACCTGTGACGCTCACAAGGTACGAATGCTCGTTCGGGCGCAGAGGGTGCGGTCGTCCGGTGGACGACCCTCGCGCAGCGAGGAGCACCGACCGAGTGGGGCTCCGGGGCCCCACGAGACCGCAGGTTCATTTCTTGTATATTAAAAAGAAAATGATAGAGACTCCCGATTGTATTTATGCAAAGTTTGTAGATAAAAACCTTATATAATGCTATTATAGACTTAGAAATGTCGACTTCAAGAGGATATTAGTTATGAGTTATCAGAGAAAACTGATTAATTATACAATTGCATGTGTAAATGTCTTCGCAGATAGATTTAACATGAGTGTTAAGGAATCATATAGATACTTGAGAGATTTCAAAGGAATAGAGTTTCTTAAGGATTTCTATGAGGAAGAACATGTATTATCGTTTGATAATGTTATAGAAGATTTACAGGTTCTTTGCCGGAGAAACGGAGGCACCATATGATTCTTTATCATGGTAGTAATATTGACATTAAAAATATAAGTCTGTCAGCCTGTAGACCATATAAGGACTTTGGAAGGGGTTTTTATTTAACCGATATTCCGGAGCAGGCGGAACGAATGGCTGAAAGAGTAGCAAAGATCTACGGTGGAGATCCTGTTTTAAACATATTCGAAATAGATGATTCATTTAGGGATTATACCAATTTGAATATTATGAACTTCGGTGAAGAGACATCAGAAGAGTGGGCTCGATTTGTTATGAATAACCGAAATAGGGATTTTGATGATTATTCTAATCCACTGAGCAATCACGACTCTAAGTATGATATTGTTATTGGTCCAGTTGCTGATGATAATATGGCAATATTGTTTAGACAGTATGAAGAGGAAATAATTGACTTTGATACATTACTTAAGGGCATGATTTATAAGAAGACGTCGTCTCAGTTTTCTTTTCATACACCAGCCGCTGTTTCTTTATTGAGGAAGGTTAGCTATGAATGAAAAAAAACAATTAATAGAGTATGTGATTCAAGACATAGTTGAAATGTTATCAAAAGACCAGCATATAGAATATGACGATGCAATGAATCTGTTTTATGAGTCCGAAGTGTTTGATAAATTGCAGGATGTGGAGACAGGACTTTATCGTGAAAGCTCAGCTTACATCTATGACTTGTACAAAGACGAATTAAATTTTGGCCGTATGGTACAAGCTGAAATCTAATATTCTACGGAGAGGCATTCATTATAAAAAAGCAATTTAGACAGCTCGGCTGATGATTCAGTCGGGCTGTTTTTATTTGTAAGTTTTGCACAAGAAATCTATAAAGAAGTTGTTCAAAAAAGCGAAATCATGCGTTTTGTCTGCAATATTGTATAATTCGGGTGTTTTTTTTAAAAAAATCCATTAAAATATTGGGTACGAACCTTGTTTTTTAGCATAAGTTTGGGAGGGCAGATATGAGTAAAGACAAGAAGCAGGTGAAGGCGAAAAAGCCGACCCAGCCAAAGCAGAAGAGCGGAGGAATCGGCATCCGCGAACAAATGATGTTAAAACTGTTGCCGACGGTTATTATTGCTCTTGTTATTTTGACCAGCGTAAGTGCGGTAAACAGTAAGAAGACGATTAATACGGAAGTTCAGAAAACAATGAATGCTGAACTGTCCGCCAATAGTGCGAAAATCAATGCTGATTTGGATATTGTTCGAATACAGTGTGTGTCGCTTGCCAGAGAAGTTGGTATGTATTATACCCAGACTTCTATGGATATGTTTCGGGATAGTTTTTCCGAAGCGGTGACAGAAAGCGATATTATTAACGGTGCAGGTATTTGGTTTGAGCCGTATGTATATGATCCGGAACAGATGTATATGGGACCGTATTGGTATAAAGATGGTGGTTCTGTTGTAGAGACATATGAGTACAGTAATGCCGAATATGATTATTTCTCACAGGAATACTATACAGATACAAAGTCCATGCCGGCTGGCTCGGCTACAATTACCGATCCTTATTATGATCCGTCATCAGGCGTGGTCATGGCATCTTGCTCAGCTCCGATTTATTCCGGAAGTACATATTTAGGATGCGTTACCTGTGATATCGTTTTGGATACTATGGTTGATATTGTTTCTTCCATTCAGGTTGGAGAAAACGGTACAGCAATGTTGTTAGCATCCGATGGTACATATATTTATACACAGGATAATCAAAAGGTCCAGGATGGAGCAAATATTTCGGAAGATGAGAATGCTTCCCTTGTAAAAGCAGGAAATACCATTCTTTCCAACGAATCCGGACTTGTAACATATGATGAAAGTTCAGAATCTTATAATTTGTATTATGCAACAATTCCTGGAGTGAACTGGCACCTTATGATTAAGATGCCACAGTCAGAAATCAATGCTCCGGTTAAGAATTTAACAGCGCTTCTTATCATAATGGGTGTCGTTGCAACAGGACTTTGCTCTATCGTAATTGCTTTAATCGCAAATGGCCTTTCAAAAACTATGAATAAAGTAAAGGCATTCGCTATGAACTTGGCAAAGGGTGACTTTACCGTAGATAAAATCGATGCCAAAGGCAAAGACGAAATCGGTATGATGAGCGGTTCGTTGAATGAAATGTATGAAAACAACCGTGATGTAATCAGCCGAATTACTACCGGCTCTACAAATGTAAATGATTCTTCTTTGAAGATGAATCAGGTTGCAACCGAGCTTTCCATGAAGTTTGGTCATATCCATGACAACATGGGTAAGGTAAATGACGCAATGATGTCTGCCGGTGCAGCGACCGAAGAGGTATCCGCATCTGTT
>CAJOGB010000042.1:16111-17244 GCA_905233835.1 uncultured Lachnospiraceae bacterium | reverse complement strand
GAAATCGTAAACCATGTAAGCACACAAAGTGATTTTATCAGTACGCCTTATGCCCGAAAACAGATTGCTTCAGTTCTTTGGGAAACGAGGACTATGAAGTGGAACTGTCTTTTGAACAGTTTGACATGATTGGAATGTAGCCATATATATTTTGCACAAATCCTTTATTTGTAGTATAATGTCTGCATGTATTAAGCAGAAATGCTTTTGGGAGGTTTTATTATGGTGGCATTTGTAAATAGCTTTTTGTCCTACTTACTGCTCATGGTGATTTTACTCGTGATTTTTGTTTGCGGAATTGTCATCGGAAAAGAGCTTCGCAAGTCAAAGGATAAAAAACAGGAAGCAATCGTTGCTGAGACAAAGGATGCGAAATAATCTTTTGTAAAAGAATATTTATCTCGCATGGGGGCGTTTCCTTCATGCGAGATTTTTTTGCGGAAGGGGCAAATGCCCCGGAAGCACGTAAATTTACGAAAAGTAAATTTACGTACCTTATGAAAAATTTTAAGGAGTTAAAACAATGAAACACGGTGTAAACGAACTTAGAAGATCTTATCTTGAATTCTTTGAGAGTAAGGGCCATTTGAAGATGAACAGCTTCTCTTTGGTGCCTCAAAACGATAACTCTCTTTTACTTATAAATGCGGGTATGGCACCACTTAAGCCATACTTTACCGGACAGGAAGTTCCTCCGAGAAGAAGAGTAACCACCTGCCAGAAATGTATTCGTACCGGTGATATCGATAACGTAGGAAAGACCGCACGTCACCTTACTTTCTTTGAAATGCTTGGTAACTTTTCTTTCGGAGATTACTTTAAAACCGAAGCCATTCATTGGTCTTGGGAATTCTTAACCGAAGTTTTGGGATTGGATCCGAACCGTTTGTATCCGTCTATCTACGGAGAAGATGATGAAGCATTTAAGATTTGGAACGAGGAAATCGGAATCGATGCAGATCGCATTACCCGTTTCTATCGTGATCCGGAAACCGGAGAATGCGATAACTTCTGGGAGCACGGCGCGGGACCTTGCGGACCTTGCTCCGAGATTTACTATGACCGTGGAGAAAAATACGGATGCGGACGCCCGGACTGTAAAGTAGGCTGCGAGTGCGATCGTTTCATGGAAG
>CAJOGB010000042.1:0-16082 GCA_905233835.1 uncultured Lachnospiraceae bacterium | reverse complement strand
CGGCGGATATACCGAACTTTCTCAGAAAAACATCGATACCGGAATGGGCTTGGAGCGTTTGGCAGTTGTAATGCAGGACGTGGATTCCGTTTTTGATATCGATACCATGAAAGAGATTCGCGATAAGGTTTGCGAACTTTCTCATAAAACTTACCGGCAGGATGCTATGGACGATGTTTCCATCCGTTTGATTACGGATCACATTCGTTCCGCTACATTTATGATTTCCGACGGTATTCGTCCGGGAACCGGAAATCGTGAATATGTCCTTCGTCGTATCATTCGTCGTGCGGCTCGTCACGGAAGAATCCTTGGCATCGATGGACTTTTTATGGCTCGTCTTGCAGAAGTTGTAATCAACAACTCCAAGGACGGCTATCCGGAATTGGAAGAAAAGAAAGAGTTTATCTTTAAGACTTTAAATACAGAAGAAGAGCGTTTTAACCGCACACTTGATAACGGACTTTTGAAGCTTTCCGAGATGGAAGAGGAAATGACCAAGAAAGGTGAAAAGGTTCTTTCCGGTGAAAACGCATTCATGCTTTACGATACCTTTGGATTCCCTGTAGATTTGACTCAGGAAATATTAGAGGAAAAAGGCTTTACCTATGATGAAGCAGGATTTGACGCTTGCATGAAAAAG
The DNA here is from genome assembly GCA_905233835.1 of uncultured Lachnospiraceae bacterium. Classification (GTDB taxonomy): domain Bacteria; phylum Bacillota; class Clostridia; order Lachnospirales; family Lachnospiraceae; genus JAILEN01. The sequence continues at coordinate 15,439 of CAJOGB010000042.1, read as the reverse complement.
CAGAAAGAAACTGCTCGTGGTGCACGTAAAGAGACCAACTACATGGGCGCGGATGCTACTGTATATAATGAACTTCCGACAGATTACATTTCCGAATTTGACGGATATGATAAGACAGAAAGCAAGGAAGTTATTAAGAATATCTGCCTCATTACAGAAGAGGGCGGCGAGATTTCAAGTGAACTGCTTGAAGGTGATAAGGGTGCCATCATTGTTGAAAAGACACCGTTCTATGCGACCATGGGTGGTCAGCAGGGTGATAAGGGTGTCATCGTAACGGAATCCGGACGCTTTGTGGTAGAAGATACCATTAAGGTGGTAGGAAATAAGATTGCCCATGTGGGACATGTGGAAACCGGTATGATTTCCGCAGGAAAGGAAGCTACCTTTAAGGTTGATGTAGCTCTTCGTCAGGCAACCTGCCAGAACCATTCCGCTACTCACCTTCTTCAGAAGGCACTTCGTGAGGTCCTTGGAAATCACGTTGAGCAGGCCGGTTCTTTCCAGGATCCGTATCGTACCAGATTCGACTTCTCTCATGACAAGGCAATGTCATCCGAAGAACTTGCAAAGGTAGAGGCACTCGTTAATGAGCGCATCGCTGCAGGTGTAGATGTTGTTACAAATGTTATGAGCATGGACGAAGCAAGAAATTCAGGTGCTATGGCGCTCTTCGGAGAAAAATACGGAGACAGCGTTCGTGTGGTTTCCATGGGTGAATACTCCAAGGAACTTTGCGGTGGTACACATGTGAAAAATACTGCAGATATCGGAACCTTTAAGATTGTTTCCGAATCCGGTGTAGCCGGTGGAGTTCGTCGTATCGAAGCCATTACCGGTGCAAACGTAATTAAATACTACAAGAAAGTAGAAGAGACTTTAAACGAGGCAGCTGCTCAGGCAAAGGCTGACCCTGCAAACCTTGTTGCAAAGATCGCTTCATTACAGAAGGAATTAAAAGAGGTTTCCTCAGAGTTAGAATCCATGAAGGCAAAGGCCGCAAAGGAAGCTTTAGGTGATGCATCCGGTGACATGGAAGATGTTAAGGGCGTAAACCTAATCGCAAAGGCTTTATCCGGCGTAGATATGAACGGTCTTCGGGATTTGGGTGATGAGTTAAAGGCATCTGTTGGAGAAAACGGTGTCATCGTACTCGCATCCGAAGCAGACGGAAAAGTTTCCCTCATGGTTATGGCAACCGACGGCGCTATCGCAAAGGGTGCTCATGCCGGAAACTTAATTAAAGAAGTGGCTCCGAAGGTTGGCGGAGGCGGCGGCGGACGCCCGAACATGGCGCAAGCCGGCGGAAAGAACCCCGCAGGCATTGCAGAGGCCCTCACCACTGCGAAAGAAGTTTTGACTTCTCAAATTTCGTAACGTTAAAGGAGTATTCATGTCAGATATTCAGACAGAAAACAAAATGGGCGTCATGCCCGTGGGCAAACTTCTTTTGAATATGTCCACTCCCATGATTTTATCCATGTTAATGCAGGCACTGTATAATATCGTGGATTCTATCTTTGTAGCCATGATTTCCGAGGAAGCGCTAACGGCAGTATCTTTGGCATTCCCGCTTCAGACGCTGATGGTGGCCTTCGGTATCGGAACCGGCGTGGGTGTCAATGCCTTGGTGTCCAGATATTTAGGTGCTAAGAAGTTTGAAAAGGCAAATGCCATCGCTACAACCAGTGTATACTTAACTTTCTTTACCTATGTTGTATTTGCCATCTTTATAACCTTGATTTGTCGTCCTTTCTTTCGAATTCAGACTTCAAATCCCGAGATTGTAGATGCCGGTATTACCTACATGCAGATCGTGGGTATTTTAAGTATCGGTATGTTTTTCCAGGTGATGATGGAGAAACTGTTGCAGTCCACAGGAAAGACATCTCTTTCCATGATTACTCAGATTGTTGGTGCATGTATCAACATGGTAATGGACCCGGTTTTGATCTTCGGCTTGGTGGGATTTCCGAAACTCGGAATCGCCGGAGCTGCCATCGCTACAATTTTCGGACAGACTGTAGGCGGAATTTTGGCATTGTATTTTAATAAGACAAAAAATAAAGAACTTATTATTTCCTTTAAGAAGTATCCGCTTCGCATGAAAAATGTGAAAAAGATTTACGGTATCGGATTGCCCTCCATTATCATGCAGTCCATCGGTTCCGTTATGACCTTTGGATTTAATAAGATTTTGATCGACTTTTCCGCAACCGCCACGGCGGTATTCGGCGTATACTTTAAGTTACAGTCCTTTGTGTTACTTCCGATTATCGGATTAAACAACGGAATGATGCCGATTATTGCGTATAACTTCGGTGCGAGAAAGCCGGAGAGAATCAAACAAACCTTAAAGTATTCATATTTGGCTGCTTATGTTATGATACTAATAGGTTTTGTACTGTTTGTGGCAGTACCGGATAAGATGCTGTTACTGTTTTCGGCATCCGAGGATATGCTTGCAATCGGAGTGCCTGCACTTCGTATTATCAGCTTGCACTTTTTATTGGCTGCGTTTTCTATTGTAAGCTCGTCATTTTTTCAGGCGATGGGACATGGATTTATTTCTATGATAAATTCCATTATCCGTCAGCTTTTGGTTCTTTTGCCGGCTGCATATATTTTATCAAAGATTGGTGGCTTATCTGCCGTTTGGTGGGCGTTCCCGATTGCGGAACTGGCAGCGGTTACCATGGCGACGATCTTTATGATTCGTGTCTACAGAAGTGAAGTGAAACCTCTTTTCAACGAGGCTTAAATAAAGGGTGATATAGGAGAAGAAAAGCATATGGCTATGCAAAGTTGTGGGGCAAATTCACAAATTCATACGGCGGGGGATAAAGTAGAGTCCTTGGAAATTATTCTTAAGGGCTCTGTTCGTATGACCTATCCGGGAAATAAGGAACCGATCGTGTTAAAGACCGGAAGTATCATCGGAATTTCCGAAAAGCCCGGGAAAAAGTACATCTATAACTACGAAGCGAATGAGGAATGTACCTTTTATTCTTATCCTTTTGAAAACATGGAGGATATCGATAAAGTTGTTTCCGTAAATAAAAAAATCGCTCCGGTAGTGGCGTCAGCATCCGTTAATAATGCGTATTTGATTTTTAAATTCCTCTTGATCGTGGAAAAGGAAGCTAATCAGGCATATACGGATTTACAGGATGATGTGCGAAACTATCCGTCCTTATGTAATGCGGTGGGAAAGAAGCCGGAGGACTTTTCGGATATTGAAGAAATGGCTCCGCCATCCGATCGCTATCATTTGGCGGATTGGCAGATTCGCTTTTTGCAGTCTGTTTATACCTATGACGATAAGATGCAAAAGACCGTCTATTCTTTGGGCGTAGAGATGTGTGTGGGCACCATCTATAACATTTCCGATTTGATTCATGAAATCACGGAAAAGGTGGTGGGATATAAGTCTTACATTAAGAACTTAAAAGAAGATTCCAAGGAATTTAGAAGTGCATTTACCGCTCTTAACATGGAAAAGACGGGACTTGATAAAGCCGGAGAAGCAGTGCTTGCAGACGGTGCGGTTCCGGATATGGAAGATGCGGCACAGACCATTCTTTCTTATGCTCAGGTGGATTCCACTACTGCAGAGAAGATGACTCAGCTTATGGATAATTACGTTCGCCTTCCGGATCGAGGTTCCACCGATGAAAACGTGCGTAAACTTCGTCGAGGAATCGCGGATCAGTTCTATAAGATTTATCGAAAAGCCATTCTTCGCTACTTTAAAGAGGACGGCGCAAATGCCCCCATTGAAGTGGAGTTGTTCTTAAAATTCGGTTTTTTTGATGAGCGAGTGGTGGATCGTGATGATATCGCCATGCTTTATAAGTTACATGTGACCTATGTAAAGGATCCTCACGGAAAGGTAGTGACGATTCCGGAGTGGTTACGTCTCATTTATGATATGGAACTTATGCCATCAAAGAATGAGTTTGACTTGGATTATCCGGCAGCTCTTCGTGAGATGAAGCAAAACGGTGATATCTCCGAAGAAAAAGAAGCGGAGATGTTGGATGATGAAATCGAACGTGTTTCCTTTGAGATAAAAAACCTCTTTACTTTGGGAAATCGTATGACCTTCGGTCGAATCTCCGTATTTATTCCGATTTTTGACTCTGTAAATCAGATGATGCCGCTTGATAAGTGCTATGCATCACAGATGAGAGTAAACGAAGAATTAAATAAGATTCGTGAAGTGGACTTCCAGTGCTTCTTCCGTGAATACCAGTATTCCAACGATGAGGACGATACTCTTCCGAAACTTACCTTCCATACCGAGTGCATGCCTTATGTAATTTTGATGCCGAACATCGGCAGCCGAAGCGTTCTCTGGCAGGAAATCGAAGGAAAGAAACGTTCCACGTCCGCACGAATGCTGATGCCGATTTTCTCTTTGGAGGATTTCTCTTTGGCGGTAACCCGTATGTGCGGCGAGTTCCGATGGGAAATGTGCAAGACGGAGCAGGGCGTTCATTGGAACGATATTTCCGATCCTTCCCTTACGGCGGAATATGCGGATTTCCTTCAGTATTACAGAAAGAATTCTGCATTGAACGCGGAGCAAAAGGAAAAGGTGAAAAAGGCACTGCAGAAGGCCGGAAACAATTACCGAAAGGTATTTGTGGCGGACTATGTGCTCTATATCATGTACGAGGCAAACGGTTCCCTTCGACTTTCCAAAGTAAGCCGTGATATTTTATATCGCTATTGCCCATTTACCTTTGAGGTCAGCGAGAAATTGATGTCAAACTCTCAGTACATGGAACTGATTAACCGTAGAAAAAATAAAGGTGCACAGGCAGCTAAACCTTTGGAAAATCTCGTGAAGAAACGCGAGCATGAGGAACAAAACGTTCCACCGGAGTTTTATGCCGAAGTGGACTATATGAAACGATAAAAGAAAGCTCTTTGAGGAAGCGCCTCAAAGAGCTTATTTTATTTTAATACCACGATACTGTAAGGCGGAAGAGTTAAAATCTTCTGCTTTATTTTTGCGTTGTTAGTGATGTTATTTGCAAGAAGTTCGTAGTCTATTTTTAATTTTCCGTCATCTACATCTGAGATGATAACAGCATCCGTTTCATCGGTAGGATTAATGGCGATATAGACATCTCCATACTGTTCACTTGATTTCTTTAAAATGCAGGAATTCGTGGTATCACTTTCCTTTACCAATGAGGTGGTTCCTCTGGCAATGGAAGGATAAGCGTTTCGCATTGCAATGGCATTTTTATAATAGGAATAAATGGAAGAAGGATCGTTTTGTTGATCTTTTAAATTTCCGTAAATCATTTCGATTTCTTCCATATCGGCAGGACCTTTGCAGGTGCCGTTTTCATTAGGATCGGCGGTCCATTGCATGGGAGCACGCTTGTTTTCGTCTTTTCCGGATCCTTTCATACCGATTTCATCACCGTAGTAAATAAAAGCGTTTCCGGACATTAATAGGTTTAATCCGCCGGCCATTTTTACCATATCGGAAGCATAGTCGCCGGGGTAGTAACCTGCGCTTCGGTTAATTTGATATAGCCTTTATTATAAGAAGCGTAGAGGGCTTCTTCTTTTTCCAAGGCCTGTGCAAAGGATGCTGCCGAGATCTGTCCTTTTGCACATTTTGCTACGATGCCGTCCTTATCCGCAAAGGCAAAATCAAAGAAACTGTCCACACCGCTTGCATAATAGGAAGCGTATTCGCTTTGGGATGTCCACGCTTCTCCTACAATATAAGCATTTCCGTCGTAGTCTTTGATACCGTCGTTGAGCCATGTTAAGGCTTCGATATTCTTTTCCGGATTTCCGGTGTAATAAGAAGTAACCGCATCCAAACGGAAGCCGTCGACCCCTTTGTCCAACCAAAACTTTGCTATCTCGATAAACTCTTTTTGAAGGGCAGGATTATCAAGATTTGTATCCGGCATTTCGGACCAGAACCGCGCTTCGTAGTACCAGGATGTGCCCGGAAGGTTTACGTAGCCGTCCTTTGCTTCTTTTGAAAAGTTATAATATCCGGCATAGGGGCAGGCAGTCGTGTCGATGTCCGCTTCCGTGGCTTCCTCCGGAAGGGTTTTTAAATAATCCACAGCCTGGGTAAACCAAGGATGTTTGGAAGAGGTGTGGTTCATGACAAAATCAAAGGTCACAGAGATTCCTCGTTTATGGCATTCTTCCACGAGCGTTTCATAATCTTCCATTGTGCCGAATTCCGGGTCGATGTCGCAGTAGTCGGTTACATCGTATTTATGATAGGTGGTGGAAGGGCAAACCGGGGTAAGCCAGATGCCGTTTACGCCAAGGTCGGAATCCGTCTTTGGATTTCCGTCGTTTAGATAGTCTAATTTCTCACGGATTCCGTTTAAATCGCCGATGCCGTCACCGTCGGAATCATAAAAGGAATAAACAAAGATTTCATAGTTGGTGCGATAGTAATCGTCTATGGCACTTTGTGTGTTTCCTTTTGAAAGAATACTTTTTGGTGTGCTCATCCCGGTGGAAGAGCATCCGGTAAGAGCGATTGCAGTGCAAAGTGTAACTGCCAGAAGTCGTTTTGCTTTCATTGTATTATCCTTTATATATGTTTTTAGAATTGCTTTAAGGTTTCTTCGTAAAGTCTCGGATTAATGTGGAGTACCGAATCGTGGGAATCGTTTCGTCGTACGGCAAGTCGCGGTTTGGCGATTCCTGTGGAAGCCCGCATGGTAAGACTGGGTCGAAGTAACAGTTTACTGGGGGATATTCCACTCATCATACCTTCCAATACATGGTACGCACTTTTTCCAATTTCCACTCGATTCTGTCGCACCGTAGTTAGCGGCGGATATAACGTGGCCGAGAAGGGCATGTCGTCGAAACCGATGACACTGATATCGTCCGGCACGGAAAATCCAAGTTCCTTTACACATTCTATCACACCTTCGGCGATGTCGTCATTTCCGCATAAAACTGCGGTAACCCCTGCATCGATGAAAGAGGGCACATGGTATTTTGCGGCAGCGGCCACAAAGTACCCGTAGATTGCAAAGTTTGGATCGATGGGAAGCTTATGGGCGCTCATGGACCGTAGATATGCGCGCATTCTCTGGTCGGAAATCATGGAGTCTTTAGAACCGTTTAAGAATGCAATCTTTTCGTGACCCAAAGAAACCAGGTGAGAAATGGCCATTTCGATACCTTCTTCGGAATCCGTGCCCAAGTAGCAAAGGTGGGGATTCTTCGGAATGAAGTTATCCAAAAGTACGGTAGGAACCGTGGTTTCCTCAAATTGCTGCATCCAAGGGTCGTTTAGCGCGACTCCCGCAAAGAAAGCGGCAGAGTAGTCGTTTTCCAACATATAATTATTGTAGCGATATTCCTGCATAAACTCCGGTGAGATATGAAGGACATCTACATCGCATTTTGTGCGGTACGCTCCCTGTCGAAATCCCAGCAAAAGATCGTATCCGAAATCCGATTCCTCTTCACAGGACATGTTTTCTATAAAGAAAGCAATTTTATGACCGGTACTTCCTTTTCGTTTGGTGGTGTAGCCCATTTCCACCGCCGTATCCAAAACCTGCTGCCGCAGACTTTCCGAAATATCCTTCGCCCCGTTTAGTCCCTTGGACACGGTACTGACGGACACACCTAATCGCTCCGCGATATCTTTTATTGTAGCCATTTTTGTATTTCCCTTATTATATTTTTTTTGGTGGGGACGGAAGATCCGTCCCCTTTCTTCCTCCACTATAATAATACAAACTATAAAATTGCGAAAGTTTACGAAAATAAATTCTATGATTAGCACAAAAAATCGCCATTTGTATTGTCGAATATACACAAAAATCAAAAAATACGAAAATATTCGGTTGATTTTCGAAATAAAGGGGTGTATATTGAACTCATAGCAACGAAAGGTTGCGAAATTTTTTTGGAAACAGTTGGAAACGTTACCAAGAAAATCGTATTTGTTACAAAACCCGAAAGAATCGGGGGAAAAGAAGGGAGATCAAAACAAATGAAGAAAAAAGTTTTGGCAGTATTACTTGCATCTGCAATGGCTATTACAGCATTTGCAGGATGCGGTAGCAAGGAAGAGAGTAGCACAACTACAGAAACTTCCGAAGAAACAAAAGAAGCGTCATCTGATGATGCAATCGCTAATTTGATTGCTTCTACAGAAGGTACCGTGGATCTTACTCTTTGGTGTTCCGAAACAGAAGAATACCAGAAGGTAATGAAGGAGCTTTGCGATAATTTCGAAGCTCAGTATCCGGATGTTGACTTCAATATTACAATCGGTGCTGTTTCCGAAGCAGACATGAAGGACAGAGTTTTAGAGGACGTTGAAGCAGCAGCTGATGTATTCGTGTTCCCGGATGATCAGTTGGAAGCTTTGGTAAAAGCAGGTGCTCTTAACGAAGTAGCAGCTCAGTACACATATGACATGAATGAAACAGATACAGCAGCTACTGTTGAAGCAGGACAGTACAACGGAAAACAGTATGCTTATCCGTTCACAGCTTCTAACGGATACTTCCTTTACTATGATTCATCCATTCTTTCAGAAGAGGATGTAGCTTCTTGGGAAGCTCTTACTGCTAAGGCAGAGGAACTTGGTAAAGAGGTTGGTTGCGAAGTTTCAAACGCTTGGTACTTATATGGTTTCTTCAAAGGTGCAGGATGCACACTTGAAGAGAACGAAGACCAGTCAAATACTTGCGATTGGAATTCCGAAACAGGTTTAGCTTGTGCTGAGTCTTTACAGAAGATTTGTGCTTCAAAGGCATTCAAGAGCTACGGAAATGATGACTTCTTAGCTCAGTTAGCAGACGGAAAAATCGCTGCTTATGTATCAGGAACATGGAATGATAAGAAAGTTGCTGAAGTATTTGGTGACGGATATGCAGCAACAAAACTTCCTACATTTGAAGTAAATGGTGAAGCTAAACAGATGAATTCATACTCAGGATACAAGTTCATGGGTGTAAATGCATATTCAAAGAACACCGGATGGGCTATGCTTTTAACTGAGTACTTAACACAGGCTTCTTCTCAGGAAGCAGTTTATGCAGCAACAGGTGAGGGCCCTTCTAATACCGAGGCTTTAAAGAACGCTTCTTCTCCGGCGCTTTCAGCACTTGCTGAACAGTCACAGTATGCTCAGCTTCAGAGAGTTGGCGGCAAGTATTGGGAGCCGGCAGCAGCTCTTGGAAAGAACATTGTTGATGGCAAAGTTAGCCAGCAGGTTCTTGATGATGCTGTAGCAGGTATTACTCAGCCTGCTGATGCGGAATAATAAACAGAACTGCTTCTTATTTCACTAATTTATACTCACGGGCAGGTCATGCCCGTGAGTAATTTTTAAGTAAAAGGGAAACCATATGGGAAATTTTTTCAAAAAAATCGGAAATAATTTAAAAGGGTTTGGCGAGGCGACGGCAAAAGGAGATATCTGGGTCAAGTTGTCTCTTGTGATTATGGGTGCAGGATACTTCGGAAGAAGACAGTTTGCCCGAGCTATCTTAATGACTCTTTTGGAAGTGGGTGTTATCGCTTCTGTTATTAATGTGTTTGCACCGTACATGGCAAAGTTAAACACTTTGGGAACGGTTCAACGAGAAGAGATATTTGATGCTCTTACAATGAAAAAAACGGTAAATGATTATGATAATTCTTTGTTGATTTTGCTTTATGGAATCATCGGTGTATTGATTATTGTCGCATTTATTGTATTGTACATCAGTAATATGAACGCTGTTTATCGTCTTCAGAAAATGGAAAAAGAGGGTAAGCATATCAACAGTTTTAAAGATGATCTTATCAGTTTTAAAAATGAGAACTTTCATATTACACTTTTGACACTTCCGAGCTTAGGAGTCATTCTAATGAACGTCATACCGATTATTTTTATGGTATGTATCGCTTTTACGAATTATGACGAGAATCATCAGCCGCCAACCTATCTGTTTACTTGGGTTGGAATCAAGAACTTTATTTCTTTGTTTACAAACAGCCAGACCATTACATTTGGATATGCGTTTGTAAGAGTTCTTGCATGGACCTTGCTGTGGGCTGTCCTTGCCACTGTAACTACCTTTATCGGTGGAATCCTTTTGGCACAGTTTATCAATCATGAACATACGATGGCAAAGGGACTGTGGAGAACACTTTTTGTAATCACAATCGGTATTCCTCAGTTCGTATCACTTCTTTTGATTAGTAAGATGTTTGGAGATTACGGAATCGTTAATTCCTTTTGTGAAAGTACGGGCATACTTAATATGTTCAAAAATGCAGGCCTTTTGCCGGAAAGTGCGGCTTACATACCATTTTTATCGCAGCCGGGCTGGGCACACGTTACCATTATTTTAGTTAATATTTGGGTAGGTGTTCCTTATCAAATGTTGGTTGCAACGGGTATTTTAATGAATATTCCTACGGATCAGATTGAATCCGCAAGAATTGATGGGGCGAATAAATACCAGATTTTCTGGAAGATTACCATGCCCTATGTTTTATTCATCACCGGACCTTCACTGATTCAGTCGGTGATTAACAACATTAACAACTTTAACGTTATTTATCTTTTGACTTATAACTACACCACAACCAATATGGCTTTGGCAAATTCAAACGCAAAAGAAGTGGATCTGCTGATTACATGGTTGTTTAGATTGACAAACGAGCAAAGCAATTACAAGATGGCATCCGTAATCGGAATTGTTACCTTTGTTATCTGCGCGGCGCTTTCACTGCTGACGTTTTCGCGAATGATCAGTGGAGACAATGAGGAGGTGTATAGATAATGAGGAAGACAGGAAAGATTATCGGAAGACAGATTGTACTTGCAATCCTTGCGTTTATTTGGATTTTACCGATTATTTGGTTGTTTGTTACCACATTCAGTGTTGAAAAGGGAATTAATACAAACCATTTCTTCCCGCAGCATTGGACACTTGATAATTATCACCAGTTGTTCTTTCGACCGGATGTTGCCGCAAATTTCCCGGCGTGGTTTAAGAATTCCATGTTTATCGGAGTTTGCTGCTGTTTGATTTCGTCCGTTTTTGTAATTATGACAGCATATGCCTTTTCTTGCTTACGGTTTAACGGAAGAAAGCAATTGATGAGCTTTTCTTTAATCCTGGGAATGTTCCCCGGCGTTCTTTCCATGATTGCCATGTATTTTGTGTTGAAATTACTTGGTCTTACGGATAGTACTCTTGGATTGATTATTATCTATTCCGGAGCATCGGGATTGGGATATCTGATATTGAAAGGTTTCTTTGATACGATTCCGACTTCTCTTCGCGAGGCTGCGAAGTTAGAGGGGGCATCGGAAGCGACCATTTTTACAAAGATAGTGGTTCCGTTGTCAAAACCCATGATTGTTTATACCGTTATCAGCTCGTTCTTAGCTCCTTGGATGGACTTTGTAATGGCGAGATTGATGATTAAGTCAAAGAATTCCGCTGACTGGACCATGGCAATCGGATTGTTTAACCTGTTACAACGAGCTTTGATTAACCAGTACTTTACCATCTTTTGCTGCGGCGGACTTATGGTAGCCGTTCCGATTACGATTCTGTTTATTATCATGCAGAAGTTCTATGTGGAAGGTGTAACCGGAGGAGCCGTAAAAGGATAATACCTAAAGGATAACTATTATGAATATTGCCGGAATTATGCATGTCCCATTGTCAAAAGATGCATATATGATAAAGGAGGATACCCTTGTGATTTGCCTTAGGGCAGCAAGAGGAGATCTGAAAAAAGTTACTTTGTTTTACGGAGACAGGGTGGATGTAAACCCTGTGGTAAAGGTAACGGAAACAGAGATGAACCTGTCCGGCTCGGATGGGGTGTTCGACTATTTTGAAGCGGAAATAAAAACCGAGTATACAAGAGTTTGCTATTATTTTTATCTGACGGATCAAAATAACAAATCTCTGTATTACAGCGAATACGGTTTTACGGCTGTAATGGACAGAAGTCGAACCGAGTATTTCCAGTTCCCGTATTTACGCAAAGAGGATATGATTGTCATGCCGGAATGGACTAAGGATATGATTATGTATCATATTTTTCCGGACAGTTTTGCGGACGGACATCGTTCCATTTCGGCTAGCGAAAAGGAGATTGTAAAGGATGGAATTTTCTATCGTTCCAAAAACGGCGGGACGTTAAAGGGAATTACCAAGAATTTGGATTATATTTGTGATTTGGGAGCAAATTGCATATATATCAATCCAATTTTTAAAGCAAATTCCTGTCATAAATATGACACGGTGGATTATTTTGATATCGATCCCTGCTTCGGTACCATAGAAGATTTAAAGACTCTTGTTAAGGAGGCACATGGGAAGGGAATCCGCATAATTTTGGATGGTGTATTTAATCACTGCGGACCCGATTTCTTTGCGTTTAAGGATGTATTGAAAAAGGGCGAAAAATCAAATTATGTGGATTGGTTTTATAAGCTTCGCTTTCCAATTCAAATGGAACCGTATCCGAATTACGAAGCATTTGCCTATGTTCCAAGCATGCCGAAGCTGAACACCGGAAACCCGGAAGTCGTAAAGTATTGCTGCGATGTGGGAAGGTTTTGGATTCGGGAGTGCGACATTGACGGATGGCGAATGGACGTGGCAAACGAAATCAATCATGAGTTTTTCCGTGAATTTAAAAAGGCCATTCGGGAGGAAAAATCCGATTGCTTTTTAATCGGAGAAATATGGGAAGATTCCGGTGTGTGGTTGCAGGGGGATCAGTTTGATTCCACTATGAACTATACATTTACGAATATATGTGAAGACTTTTTTGCCAAAGAACTTTTATCCGTTACGGAATTCGACGGCAAGATGCAAAAGATGATTCGCAGATATCCGAGACAGGTTGCGTTGGCACAGATGAATTTTTTGGATACCCATGATATCAAAAGACTTTTGCCTTTATGATGTGTGCGCCGGGAATACCCTCCGTTTTTTATGGCGACGAAAAAGGCATCGCCGGAGAAACCGAATCGGATTATCGTAAACCAATGGGTTGGAATAATGTGGGAGCGTTGGAGGAATACTGTCGTAGATGGATACATATACGAAGAAATTCAAAGGCGCTTTCACGCGGTTCTTACCGCACCGAATATGTAGACGACAATGAAAAAGTCTATGTCTTTTCCAGAACCTTTGATGATGAAAAGAAGACGGTGATTATCAATGCGGATAGCCGGGAACATACACTACATTTGGAAGAGCCGGTTGTATGTGCTCCGCAGATGGTAATCGTTCTGTAAAATCACCCCCATTTGATTTCAATAGTTTTGATTATAAGGGATATCAATTATGGAAATTGCAGCAATTTATCATCGTACTGCAAATCAATACGCATATGCTCTAAATCCGGAGGATTTAATCATCAATATCCAAACGGGCTATGATGTGGATCGCGTGTTTATCGTACAGGGCGATCCTTATCTGGCCGGTATTATGGGCGGAAAAGAACAGTGGCAGGGTATGCGTGAGGAGATTGTTTATAAAAAACGATTGAAATCTCACATTTGGTGGACCACCACCCTTCGCCCGCCTTTTAAGCGATTGAAGTATTATTTTGAGCTTATCAGCGGCGATGAGAAAATATACTATTTTGAAAACGGTTTTTATACGGAGGAAGAGTTTCATCAAAAAGGAAACGATTTGTCCTATTTTATCGTGCCTTGGATGAATAAGGCGGATATTTTTGAAACGCCTGCCTGGGTAAACGATACGGTTTGGTATCAGATTTTCCCGGAGCGATTTGCAAACGGAGATGCCTCTTTAAATCCAAAGAACGTAAAACCTTGGAAGTCCGAGGAGATTACCGACCATAGGGATTACTACGGCGGCGATTTAAAAGGTATTATGAATCACATTCCTTACTTAAAGGATTTGGGTGTAAGCGGTTTGTATTTGACTCCGGTTTTTGAAGCCGACAGTAATCATAAGTACAATACGAAAAACTATAAGAAGGTGGATCCCCACTTTGGAACCAATGAGCTCCTTAGGGACATGGTGGAAAAATGTCATGCGGCGGGGATTCGCGTGATGTTGGACGGTGTGTTTAACCATACCGGAACCGACTTTTTTGCATGGCAAGATGTGCTTTCTAAGGGCATGACTTCCGAGTACATCGACTGGTATATGATTGATGAGCGGGTATTTTCTCATGAAAACTGGAGAGATATCTTAACGGCGCATCGGGATACCAGAGACGGAAGATATTATTCGTTTGCCTTTGCGGACTATATGCCGAAGTTAAATACCTCAAATCCGAAGGTACAGGAGTATTTATTGGATTTGGTGGCTTTTTGGATGGATGAATTCGACATCGACGGACTGCGCCTTGATGTGGGAAATGAAATCAGCCATAAGTTTTTAAAGCGTCTTCGTGATATGACAAAGGAAAAGAAGCCGGACTTTTATTTGCTTGGTGAAGTTTGGCATGACAGTAATCAGTGGCTTTATGGGGATGAGTACGATGCGGTGATGAATTATCCTCTTGCATCTGCGATTCAGAACTACTTTGTCTTCGATCATTGGGAAAAAATCGAGTTTGAACACAGCATCAACCGGTGTTTTACCATGTATCAACAACAAGCAAATGACGTGCTTTTTAACCTTTTGGACTCTCACGATACCAATCGTCTCATAAATAAGGTGGAAAAGGACTTGGATGTCTTTTATCAGATGCTGGCAATCTTATTTACCATGCCGGGAAGTCCGTGCATCTACTACGGAACGGAAGTGGCGCTTGAAGGAGAACACGATCCGGATTGCCGCAGATGTATGCCGTGGGATGAGATTGAATCCGGTATTTATGACGATCGGATCGAAGAAGTAAAGAAACTTATTGCGCTTCGAAAGTCACATGCTACCTTTAAGAGCAGAAACTTCCATTTCCCCAATGATGTAAAAGATAAGCGTGCCATTGAGTATATGAAACTGGTGGACGATGAGATCATCAAAGTGGTATTAAACTGCGGAGAGGACCCGGTGGAAGTAGCCGTCGGTGGGGAAGAAAGAATTTTATATGCCCGGAAATTTGCGAAAAAGAAACTGGCCCCTAAGGGCGTGGTGATTTATCGGGTGTAAGAAAAGGAAGATGTTTTGAAAACTTCTGCAAAAGAATTAAAACAATATTACAGTTCAAAAGAATTCGAAGAGAAGTATACCTATGACGGAAAATTGGGCGCTTTTTTGGATGAAAAGGGCGCTCATTTTTTGCTATGGTCGCCCGTGGCGGATGAAGTACGCCTTCGATTCTTTGATGACGGGGATAAGAGTCCCGTTACCATGGAAGTGTCCATGGAACCTTTGGATAAAGGTGTATGGTGCTACCACGGAGATAAAAGCTTGGAAGGACACTACTATGACTATGTGGTGGAGGTGGAAGGAGAAGTCTT
>CAJOGB010000041.1 GCA_905233835.1 uncultured Lachnospiraceae bacterium | reverse complement strand
GCGAGACTTCCCTTTCCGGTATTTATGCGGCAGGAGATGTACGAACCAAACAGCTTCGCCAGGTAATTACCGCTGCGGCAGACGGAGCAAACGCTGTTACATCCATTGAGAAATATTTTAACGAACAAATGTAACAATTTGTAACCCTTAAAATTCCCCATTTATCAAGGCTAAAAACTTGATATTGACAGTAAAGTTTCCACTTGTTATAATTACGAAGTAACAAGTTGTAACAAAATCGTAACATTTCTCGAGTAGGAGATAGAGAAAGGTTATTTAAGGAGTTATATATCATGAATAAAAACAGAAAGCTTAGAGTGGTTACCTACACCTTGGCAGCCGGCATGTTAATCGGGGCAGCCGGACTGAATTTAAGTGCAGCACCGTTGGCGGGGGCTACCGCAGCATTATCCAATAATAATGTAACAACTCAGGCTGAAGCGACTATACCGACTCACACCGCAGTTGCAGGAGTAAACTTGGTGATGTCAGCAAATATAAGTGAAGAAGCAGCTTCTTCCGTTAGCGAAAGCGCTACCGAAGCAGTTGCCACCAATGCACCGGCAGATTACACGGGAATCGCTATTGCACAGGTAAATGATTACGTAAATGTTCGTTCCATTGCTTCCGAAGACGGAGACGTAGTTGGAAAGTTATATAATAACAGTGCCGCTCAGGTACTTGCTACCGAGGGTGACTGGTATCAGATCACATCCGGAAATTGTACCGGATATGTAAAGAGCGAATTCGTGGTAGTTGATAATCCGGAATTGGCAGCGGCCGTTTCCAGACGAGTAGCTACCGTTAATACCGAGACCTTATATGTTCGTTCCGAGCCTTCAACGGAATCCAGCGTGATTACCATGGTTCCTTTGTCAGACGATCTTACCGTAGTGGATGAATCTACTTTATCCGACGGATGGGTTAAGGTTAATGCCGAAGGCGGTGACGGATTTGTTTCCGCAGATTATGTTGTGTTAAGTACCGAATTTACATACGCCGAATCCAAAGAGGAAGAGGCTGCCAGACTTGCCAAGGAAGAGGCTGAGAGAAAGAAAGCTGCAGCAGCGGCTGCCGCAAAGAAGAAACAGTCTTCTCAGAGCTCCTCAGGTGGAGCAGCAGCTCCGGCTCCGGCAGGTGGCGGTGCAGGTGCAAGCGTAGCGGCTTATGCTTGCCAGTTCGTTGGAAATCCGTATGTATACGGTGGATCTTCTCTTACAAACGGAACCGACTGTTCCGGATTCGTAATGAGTGTATACGGAGCATTTGGTGTGGGACTTCCACACTCCTCATCTGCAGACAGAAGCGTTGGATACGGTGTAAGCCCTGATGCCATGCAGCCGGGTGATATCGTATGTTACTCAGGTCACGTTGGTATCTACATCGGAAACGGAACCATCGTTCATGCTTCCAACCCACGTACCGGTATTACTTACTCTAACGTATACTACAGGAACATTTTGGCAGTACGCCGAATCTTCTAATAAAAAGAATTTATGGGACGCCTCGATCCGGGGCGTCTTTTTTTATCCTTCTACATTGAAGTAAAATGCAACCATAGATGTCCAAAAGGAACGAAAATTCAACTACGAAAATCGATTTCTCAATATTGCACAAAAAAATAAAATCAGTAGAAAACCGGAAAAATCAGAAAAAAGTTTTCCACAGGATTTATCCACAATTTGTGACCAAAATGTGACGTAATTTGTAGTTATAAACGACTTTTCCACTTTATCCACATAAAAACGCAACAAATACCGCGAACACCCGTTTTGTGACCTTTATATAAAAATGCTTTTTTTGAAAATAATTCATTGACAAAGTGAGGGTGGATGCACTAAAGGCAAAAGTGCATAAAAAAACACGAGAAAAAACTTCCATTTTTAAGCACTTTATATTACACTTATGAAAGAAGTTGGTTAAAATATAATAAACCATGGGAATGAAATTGTATAAAATGTATAAAAGGGGACCGGGAGGAATGAATTTATGATTTCAAATCAAATCCTTCAGAAGACATTGGACGGGTTACACCAGATTTCGAAGATGGATTTTGCCATCTTTGACGAGAATGGAAATATGCTTGTAACCACTTTTTCGGAAGCAAAGAAATTCGGTGAGATTGCCGATGATTTCGCGAAGGGGGACAAGGACAGCGATACCAAAGAGGGAGGCTATTTCTATAAAGTTTACGAAGACGGTGTGTGCGAGTATGTCATCATGGTAAACGGCAACACAAAGGAGCACGATACCATGGGGCGTATTGCCTGCTTCCAGTTAAACGAACTGGCAGTGGCTTACCGTGAGCGATTTGATAAGGATAACTTTATTAAAAACCTTCTTTTGGATAATCTTCTTTTGGTGGATATCTATAATCGTGCGAAAAAGCTTCACATTGATGCGGAAGCCAGACGTGTGGTTATGGTGGTGGAAATCGAAGGAGAAAAAATAGGCGATGAGTTGGAGCGCGTTCGCGCGGTATTTGGACAAAAGAGTATGGATTTTGTCACCGCAGTGGATGAGAAAAACGTCATCGTAATCAAGGAAATCGGTATAGACGGCGGATACGAGAACGTGGACAAGTCTGCTAAGATGATTATCTCCACCTTATCCGACCGAAAGGGCATTAAGGTTCGCGTGGCATACGGTACCGTGATTAACGAGATTAAGGATGTGTCACGTTCTTATAAAGAGGCGATTATGGCCTTGGATGTTGGAAAGATTTTCTTTACCGACAGAGATATTATTGCTTATTCCGTACTTGGAATCGGACGTTTGATTTATCAGCTTCCCATTCCGCTATGTAGGATGTTTATCAAAGAGATCTTCGGTAACCAAACACCGGATCAATTTGATGAGGATACCTTAGGTACCATTAATAAGTTTTTTGAAAACAGCTTAAATGTTTCCGAGACTTCCAGACAGCTTTACATCCACAGAAATACCCTTGTGTATCGTTTGGATAAGCTTCAGAAGGCTACGGGACTTGATCTTCGTGTGTTTGAAGACGCCATCACCTTTAAGATTGCTCTAATGGTAGTGGAATACATGAAGTATATGGATGATCAGAATTTTTAAAGTAGAAAGAGATTCATAATGATTAAGTTAGAACATGTGAGTAAAACCTATGAAAAGGGTGTACAGGCCATCACGGACGTGAATCTTCACATTGCTCCGGGTGAGTTTGTATTCATCGTGGGAAAGAGTGGTTCCGGAAAGTCCACTTTGCTTAAACTTTTACAAAAGGAACTGGCACCCACCCATGGAAAGATTTTTGTAAATAAGCGAGACATCGGAAATATTTCCAGAAAAAATATTCCGGCGTATCGAAGAAATATCGGCGTTGTTTTCCAGAACTTCCGTCTGTTACAGGATCGGAGCGTATATGAAAACGTGGCCTTTGCCATGCGCGTGGTGGAAGCACCGAAGCGTGACATTAAAAAGAAGGTGCCTCAGATGCTTTCTTTGGTTGGTTTGGCTGCGAAGTACCGTTCTTATCCCAGAGAACTCTCCGGTGGGGAGCAGCAGCGTGTGGCTATCGCCCGTGCTTTAGTAAACGAGCCCAGAATTCTTTTGGCGGACGAGCCTACCGGTAACTTGGACGACACAAACGCATGGGAAATCATGCGGCTTTTGGAAGAGATTAATAAGCGCGGAACCACGGTGGTCGTGGTAACCCATAACATGGACATCGTTCGTGCCATGAATAAGCGCGTGGTCACCATAAAAAAAGGTGTCATTGTAAGCGACGAGGAGGACACCGACGATGAAATTTAGAACACTTACTTACAGTTTTAAACAGGGCCTTGTCAATATTTGGCGAAATAAAATGTTTTCTCTGGCGTCCATCGCTACCATGACCGCATGTATCTTTTTGTTCGGTACCTTTTATGCTTTGGGTATGAACTTTGGATCCATGGTAAAGGATGCGGAAGAGGGCGTGGCCGTTACCGTATTTTTTAACGAGGGAATTACCGACGAGCAGATTAATGTCATCGGTCAGGAAATTTCCAACCGACCTGAGGTGCTTCGTTATGAATTCGTGTCAGCGGAGCAGGCCTGGGAAAGTTTTAAGGCAGATTATTTTGAGGGACATGAGGAAGCCGCAGCGGGATTTGAAGAGGATAATCCAATGATTAATTCCGCCAACTACCAGGTGTTCTTAAATGACGTTTCTCAGCAGGAAAGTCTTGTTGAATTTTTGCAGGGCTTAGAAGGAGTTCGTGAAGTAAAACAGTCAGAGTTGGCTGCGGAAGTATTGACGGACTTTAACAACTTGGTTGCCATTATCTTTGTGGCTATCATCGCGATTTTGATTGCCGTTGCCGTATTCTTAATCAGTAACACCGTTACGGTGGGGATTTCCGTTCGTAAGGAAGAAATCGCCATTATGAAATTAATCGGTGCTAAGGATTCCTTTGTTCGCGCACCGTTTATCGTAGAAGGTATTACCATCGGATTGATCGGATCTGTGATTCCCTTGGCATTGTTATACTTCTTATATGAAAAAATCGTAACTTACGTATCCGATACATTTGCGATTTTAAGTTCCATGATTAATTTTGTGCCGGTAAACGAATTATTTGAAGTGCTGCTTCCGGTATCTTTGGTACTTGGTGTTGGCATCGGTTTTATCGGTTCCAGATTTACATTACGTCGTCACTTGAAGGTATAAAAGATGGAAAATAATTATTACGAAAATGAACCGGAGCAGTTTGCTTCGAGCCCCTACGGGAAAAAACCAAAAAAGAAAAAATCATTTGCAAGAGGAGTACTTACGGGCGCTCTTTCTGTCAGTGTGATATTTGCGATTCTTACATGCATCTTTTTTAAGGTGGCATATCACGACTTAAGTGATGTCCTCGATGCTAAGACACAGAAAAAATTAAACGAAGTTTATTCCGTTATCAGCGAATATTATTACAAAGATGTGGATTTAAATGATTTATCTACCGGCACCGTTAAAGGTATGGTGGAAGGCTTAAAGGATCCTTACTCCGTTTATTATACGGCGGAAGAATATGAGGATTTCATCATCGATGCCACAGGAAGTTATGCGGGAATCGGAGCGGTATTATCTAAGGATCAAACCACTGGAAGCGTATCCGTTATCAATGTATATGAAGGATCCCCGGCGGAAGAAGCGGGCTTGAAAAAAGGAGATATCATCGTATCCGCGGACGGACATGAAGGCACGGAAGAAGAATTAAGTGTCTTTGTTCAAAGCATCCGCGGAGAAGAAGGAACGGATGTTAAATTAGAGGTTTACCGTGACGGAAAGACCCTTGAGATTGTTTGTACAAGACGTGCCATTTTGGTGCCTTCCGTAAAGTATCAAATGCTTAAAGATGAGGCCGGGAATGAGGACATCGGATACATTCAGATTTCCGAGTTTTCAGAAGGAACTTATGATGAGTTTGTAAAAGCCTTAACGGATCTTCAGGACCAGGGTATGAAGGCAGTCATCTATGACGTACGAAGCAATCCGGGTGGAATGTTAAAAACCGTTACGGATATGCTTGATTATATTTTGCCGGCGGGAACCACCGTTTATATGCTTGATAATCAGGAAAATAAAACGGAGTATACTTCCGACGATAAACAGGCTCTTGATTTGCCTACGGTTGTACTTGTAAACGGAGAAAGCGCATCTGCATCCGAAATCTTTTCCGGAGCGGTTCGTGATTTCAAATACGGAACTTTGATCGGTACCACCACCTACGGAAAAGGTGTGGTACAAAATACCATTCCCTTTAACGACGGAAGTGCCTTAAAACTTACCATCGCTACTTACTATACTCCAAGTGGTGAGTGCATCCACGAAAAGGGTATCACTCCTGACATCGAGTTGGAGTACGAGTACACCGGCGACACTGATGCGGAGTACGACTACTACGCAGATAATCAAGTCGTTGCGGGCATAGAGGAACTTTCAAAACAAATACAATAAATATTAACCGTATTTGAGATGAATGCAAATACTGTGTAGAATATAAGGAGTATATTTTGATCGAATTAGACCAGCTAAAACAGCAGTTGTCTTCGTATGACAGTGTGCTTCGTGAACTCGAATCATCGCTGGATATGGACAATAAGAAGAATCGCATACAGGAGTTGGAGCGTGAAATGGAGGCTCCGGACTTTTGGAACGACGCGGAAAAGTCCACTGCGAAAACGAAGGAGCTGAAAAGTTTAAAAGACGATCTTTTGACCTTTTCCAAGTTGGAGGAATTGTACGGAGATATTGAGGCATATATTGAACTTGGAAATGAGGAAGAGGATCCGGATATTGTAGAAGAAGCAAAAAGCGCTTTTGAAGAATTTACCACGGAATTGGAAAGCATCCGTATGAAGACGCTTTTGTCCGGAGAGTACGACAGCGAATCCGCCATCGTTACCCTTCATTCCGGAGCCGGCGGTACGGAAGCCTGCGACTGGGTATCCATGTTATATCGTGTATGTATACCCGTTGGGCGGAACGTCACGGATTTACCATGGACGTGTTGGACTTTTTGGACGGCGACGAAGCCGGTATTAAATCCGTAACCTTCCAGGTAAACGGAGAGAATGCTTACGGACTTTTAAAATCCGAGCGAGGGGTACACCGTTTGGTTCGTATTTCTCCTTTTAATGCACAGGGAAAACGACAGACCTCTTTTGCGTCCTGCGATGTAATGCCGGATATTGAAAAAGATTTGGATGTGGAAGTGAAGGATGAGGATATCCGAATCGATACCTATCGTTCCAGCGGTGCCGGTGGACAGCACATCAATAAAACCTCTTCCGCCATTCGTATCACCCACTTCCCGACAGGAATCGTGGTACAGTGCCAGAATGAGCGTTCGCAGCATATGAATAAAGATAAAGCCATGCAGATGTTAAAGGCAAAACTTTATCTGTTAAAAGAAGAAGAGGAAGCGAAGAAACAGGCAGGTATCCGCGGTGAAGTTACGGACATCGGCTGGGGAAACCAGATTCGCTCCTACGTTATGCAACCGTACACCATGGTAAAGGATTTACGCACCGGAGAGGAAACCGGAAACGTGGATGCGGTGATGGACGGCGCCATCGACCCATTTATGAATGCGTATCTGAAGTGGATGTCTCTCGGCTGCCCGGCGAGAAATACTGCAGATGTTGATTGATAAATAATTTGTTTTTTCTCGTATATATGATATAATTTTTGTCAGTAGATTAGCGATTTTAGTATCCTTGTGACATCTGTAAAGGGGGATTTTTGATATGACAGAAACAGGATTTTTAATTTTCTTTTTTCTTTTGATTTTACTCGTAGTTATCGTTACCGTCGTCGCAGTCGTGGCATCCGTAGCAGGAGCTACTGCGGCAATTGTAGATGATGAGGAAAGCGACGAGTAACCATATTGGACTGATTTGAAATCAGTTGTAAATTCATAAGGAGCCTTTTTGTTTATCTATGGACATTAAAATCATTGTAGCCACCCATAAGAATTATGAGATGCCAAAGGATGAAATGTATCTGCCGCTTCAGGTGGGAGCCGAGGATCATCTTTCTTTGGACGGGAATTTTTATCGGGACAATACGGGGGAAAACATTTCAAGAAAAAATCCGACTTACTGCGAACTTACCGGTTTGTTTTGGGCATGGAAGAACTTAGAATGTGATGCCTATGGACTGGTGCACTACCGTAGAGGATTTACCAATAAAAGCAAATCTTTTATTAAGAAAAACGGCACCTTTGCAAGCGTATTAACCTACGACGAGGCAGATCGTTTGCTTTGCGACTACGATATGATTGTCCCCTCTAAGCGGAAGTATTATATCGAGAGTCTCTACGATCATTATGCCCATACTTTGGATGCAAAACACTTGGATGTGGCAAAGGATGTAATCGGTGAGATTTGCCCCGAGTATTTGCCCTATGTAAAAAAAGCCTATAAGAAAAAATGGGGCTACATGTTTAATATGTTTATCGGGAAAAAGCCTTATGCGGATGCATATCTTTCCTGGCTTTTTAAAATCCTTTTTGAGGTGGAAATAAGAATTGACACCGAGGGATATAACGATTTTCAAAAGCGCTACATCGGACGAGTCTCCGAGATTTTGTTTAACGTTTGGATAGAAAAACAGCTGGTGGACGGCCTTCGCATCTGCGAAGTAAACTACCTTTCCATGGAAGAAGAACATATGGGAAGAAAAGCCGTGGCTTTTTTGCTGGCAAAGTTTTTTGGTAAGAAATATAAGGAAAGCTTCTAAATGAAATTATCGATTATCATTACGTTTTTTCATGGGAATCAGTATATGCCGCGTTTGCAGCAGATGATGATTGCCAACGAAGAAAAACTCCATGAAGCAAATAAAAATACAGGTAGTGATTTTGCTCTCGAGGTTCTTTTTGTAAATGATTCTCCGGATGAGCATGTGGCCATTTCTGCGTTAAATGCCACCTCCAGAAAAAACTGGCATGTTGTAAACAACGAGAAAAACTTAGGCATTCACGGTGCCCGAGTGGAGGGCTTAAAGCATGCCACGGGAGATTATGTTTTGTTCTTGGATCAGGACGATGAGTTGGCGGACGAAACAGCCCTTACCCATTTGCAGATGGCTCATGACCATCCCGGGGAAGTTTTTGTGTCCAATTGCTATTTTGAGGTAAAAGATAGAACCAATCTTTTGTATCGCAGCGACTATCAAAAAGAACGAGTCGGTTCTTTGGATGTGTATCTAAACGTGGGAACACAGATTGTGTCTCCGGGACAGTGTGCGATTCCGAAGGATGCCATTCCTGAGTTTTGGATGACCCATATTCAAAAAGTAAACGGCGCCGATGATTATTTCCTTTGGCTTCTTCTTTTGGGAAACGAAGTGAAGTTTACGTATGTGGATCTTCCGCTATATACCCATAAATACACCGGGGAAAATATTTCCGGGGAAACGGTGCAGACGGATGCATCCGTCTATGAGTTTTTGCCCTACTTAAGAGAGTCCGGTGCCTTGGAGGATGAAGAGGTAAATCTTTTGGAGCGCATGATTCGCTACAAGGCGGATTTTCGAGTCGCGGGCCTTTTTGGAAAGGGAATTTTATCTCTGAAAAATTTAGATATTTTTGTGAATAATGTGATCTTTAAAAAGAAATCCGAAACCCCATACGGATTTAATCGATAGTCGTTTAAAATCCAGGGAAATTAGGTTATAATATTTACTTGCGAAATCAGAAAGGAGCTTAATTCATGAAAGAATTGGCAAAGACATACGATCCGAAGGGATTAGAGGATCGTTTATATAAAAACTGGGAAGAAAAAGGTTACTTCCACGCAGAAGTAGACAGAAGTAAAAAACCTTTTACCATTGTGATGCCACCTCCAAATATTACAGGTCAGCTTCACATGGGACATGCACTTGATAATACCATGCAGGATATTTTGATCCGTTATAAAAGAATGCAGGGCTATAACGCTCTTTGGCAGCCGGGAACCGACCATGCGGCTATCGCTACCGAGGTTAAGGTCATCGGTGCATTAAAAGAGCAGGGCATTGAAAAGGCAGATCTCGGACGTGACGGATTCTTGGAAAAATGCTGGGAGTGGAGAAAAGACTATGGTAGCCGTATCTTAAATCAGCTTAAGAAAATGGGCTCTTCCGCAGACTGGGAAAGAGAACGTTTCACCATGGACGAAGGATGCTCCAAGGCCGTTGAAGAAGTATTTGTAAAACTTTACGAAGAAGGCTATATCTATAAGGGCGAGCGCATCATTAACTGGTGTCCGGTTTGCCGGACTTCCATTTCCGATGCGGAAGTAGAATACGAAGATCAAAAAGGTCATTTCTGGCATATCAAGTACCCAATCGTTGGTGAAGAAGGTAAGTTTGTTGAATTTGCTACCACTAGACCGGAGACCATGCTTGGGGATACTGCAGTAGCGGTGAATCCGGAAGATGATCGTTACAAGGATTTGGTTGGAAAGAAAGTCCTTCTTCCATTCGTAAATCGTGAGATTCCGATTGTTGCAGATGAATATGTAGATATGGAATTCGGTACCGGTGTTGTAAAGATTACTCCGGCACATGACCCCAACGACTTTGAGGTTGGAAAGCGTCATGACCTTCCGATTATCAATATCTTAAACGACGATGCCACCATCAATAAAAACGGCGGCGAGTTCGAAGGCATGGAGCGCTATGAGGCCAGAAAAGTTATCGTTAATAAATTAGATGAGATGGGACTTCTTGTTCGTATCGAAGATCACGACCATAACGTAGGAACCCATGACAGATGTAAGACCACCGTTGAGCCAATGGTAAAACCCCAGTGGTTTGTGGCTATGGAAGAGCTTGCAAAGCCTGCTATCGCAGCCATTAAAAACGGGGAGTTAAAGTTCGTTCCGGAACGTTTTGATAAGATTTATTTACACTGGCTTGAAAACATTCGTGACTGGTGTATTTCCCGTCAGCTTTGGTGGGGACACAGAATCCCGGCATATACTTGTGCAGACTGCGGGGAGATTACCGTTGCAAAATCAGACGCGGTACCGACCAAATGTCCGAAGTGCGGATGCGAACATTTAAAACAGGATGAGGATACTTTGGATACTTGGTTCTCATCAGCTTTATGGCCGTTTTCAACCTTAGGTTGGCCGGAAAAGACAGAAGAGCTTGATTACTTCTATCCGACAGATGTCCTTGTAACCGGATACGATATCATCTTCTTCTGGGTAGTACGAATGGTATTTTCCGGATATGCGCATACCGATAAGAGCCCATTCCATACCGTTTTAATTCACGGACTTGTTCGTGATGATAAGGGTAGAAAGATGTCGAAGTCTTTGGGTAACGGAATCGATCCTTTGGAAGTCATCGATAAGTATGGTGCGGATGCACTTCGACTTACACTTATTACCGGTAATGCTCCGGGAAATGATATGCGATTCTACTGGGAGCGTGTGGAGAACTCCAGAAACTTTGCGAATAAGATTTGGAACTCTGCTCGATTCATTATGATGAACATGGAAGGCTTTGATGTAAAAGAGCCTTCAAAGGATAATTTAACCGAGGCAGACCGTTGGATTTTATCCAAGGTAAATACTTTGGCAAAAGACGTTACCGAGAACATGGATAAGTATGAACTTGGTATCGCAGTTCAGAAGGTTTATGACTTTATCTGGGATGAGTTCTGCGACTGGTACATCGAGATTGTTAAGCCTCGCCTTTACAAAAAAGATGAGGATAGCGTTTCCGCCAATGCGGCACTTTGGACCTTAAAGACGGTTCTTACAAATGCACTTAAACTTTTGCATCCGTATATGCCGTTTATTACAGAAGAAATCTTTACCACACTTCATCCTAAAGAGGAATCCATCATGATTTCCCAGTGGCCGGTATTTACTACGGAGTGGGATTATACGGCAGAAGAAGCTATGGTTGAGCGTGCCAAAGATTTGGTTCGCGGCATGCGTACCCTTCGTACCGATATGGATGTTCCGCCTTCAAGAAAGGCAAAGATCTTTATTACTTCTTCTAACGAAAAAGTTCGTGATATCTTTGCAAAGGTTCGTCCGGTTTACGAAGGACTTGCGGGTGCTTCCGATGTAGTGATTCAGGAAGGAAAAGAAGGCATTGATGAAAAGGCGGTTTCCGTAGTGATTCCGGATGCCACACTCTTTGTTCCGTTGGAGGATTTGGTAGACTTCGAAAAAGAAAAAGAACGTCTTACCAAAGAAAAAGAAAAGTTGGAAAAAGAACTGGCCCGTTCCAAGGGTATGCTTTCCAATGAGAAGTTCTTATCCAAGGCACCTCAGGAAAAGGTAGACGAAGAAAAAGCGAAGTTGGAAAAATATGAACAGATGATGGCAGAAGTAGTTGCCAGATTGGAGCAGATGTAATGACAAACGAAGAATTATTAACTTATGTGGACCACACACTTTTAAACGTAGATTCCACCTGGGATCAGATTAAGGAAATCGTAGATGACGGTATGAAATACAATACCGCATCTGTATGTATTCCCGCTTCTTTTGTGGCACAGGCCGCAAAGTACATTTCCGAAAAAGGAAGTGATCTTAAGGTATGTACCGTTATCGGATTCCCGAATGGTTACTCTACTACAGCTACTAAGGTTTTCGAAGCAGCTGACGCTGTAAAAAACGGTGCCGCTGAAGTGGATATGGTAATCAACGTTGGCTGGGCAAAAGAAGGAAGATGGGACGACATCTTAGCGGAAATCAATGAGATCAAAAAGGCATGCGACGGAAGACTTCTTAAGGTCATCATTGAAAGCTGTCTTTTAACCGATGATGAAATCGTTCATATGTGTGACGTTGTAAATAAATCCGATGCGGAATACATTAAGACTTCTACCGGATTTTCTACCTGTGGAGCTACCTTTGAGGTAATCGAACTTATGGCGCGTCATATGAATCCGGATAAGAAGATTAAGGCAGCAGGCGGTATCTCTTCTTTGGAAGATGCGCAGAAGTATATGGAACTTGGGGCACACAGACTTGGCACCAGCAGAATCGTAAAAATTATTAAGGCTTTATAATATGAGTGAAAGAATTGAATTATCTCCGGAATTAGAAGAAAACTTGGTGGCATATGCAAAAAAGGCCATGGAAAATGCCTACGCACCTTATTCCAATTTTAAGGTGGGTGCCGCACTTCTGACGGCAGACGGAAATATCTACATGGGATGTAACATTGAAAATTCATCCTACGGTGCTACCAACTGTGCGGAGCGCACCGCGATTTTTAAGGCAGTCAGCGAAGGCCACAGAAAGTTTTACGCCATCGCCATCGTAGGCGGTAAAAACGGAGAGATTACCGGTATTTGCCAGCCCTGCGGAATTTGTCGTCAGGTTATGAGCGAATTTTGCGACGAAAATTTCATTGTCCTTTTGGGTCACCAAAACGGATATAAAAAGTATACGTTGGAAGAATTGTTCCCGTTAACATTTCATCTTTTATAGGAGACGTTATGATTGATTTTGAAGAGGAATTGAAAAAGTTTCAGCCGAGTATTGAAGTGGCGGACGCAGAGGATGCCATCCAAAACCGTGACCTTACGGATATGGTGGACATCTTAAAAGAGATTACCATGGAGAGGAAACGTAAATCATGAATTGCTACATGTGCAATACAATCGTGGACACGGAGGATTCCTGCCCTCATTGCGGCGCCGACATTAAAGCATATCGCATGATTGAACGGGCCAGCGTGGAAAGTTATAACGACGGTTTGCAACGTGCAAAGATGCGTGATTTATCCGGTGCCATTGAGTCTCTAAACCGTGCTCTGCAATACGATAAATATAATATTGCTGCACGAAACCTTTTGGGACTTGTGTACTACGAATTCGGTGAGCCTGTTATGGCACTTCGAGAGTGGGTAATTTCCAAAAACTTAGCGCCAAAGGGAAACTATGCGGATCATTTCTTGGGTGAAATTCAGCATGGACCCGGGGCTTTGGATAAATTGGATGCCACCGTAAAGAAGTACAATCAGGCCATTCAGTACTGTCAGCAGGGAAACCGTGATCTTGCTCGCATTCAGTTGAAAAAAGTACTTAACATGAATGCAAAGATGGTACGAGCACGTCAGCTTTTGGCACTTTTATACATGCAGGACGGGGAATTTGAAAGCGCCAGAAAAGAACTGGCGGCGGCAGCACAGACGGACGTTAAAAACCCCCGTACCATCCATTACATGCAGGTGTGCAGGCAGTCAATTAAAGAACTGCAGGATGCCGCCAATAAAAAGAAGAAAAAGAAAAACGATAAGCCGGAGTATAACGTGGCAGTCGATACGGCTCCCCTTCCGAGACAGACCATTATCGAGGCTTTGGATAGCATGCGCGGCGGTATCTTTAATATCATCTTTGGTGTTGTTATCGGTCTTTTGGTTACCATCTTCTTGATTGTGCCGGAGGTTCGAGAGAACGCGAATAACCGTGCCGCCACAGCCCTTGTGGACGCAAACGAAGAGGCGGCGGGATCTGCTTCCGATGCGGTTGCTTTGCAGGCTCAGATTGATAACTTGCAGGAACAGCTAGATAACTACACCGGAAAAGGTGATTTAAAGACGTCTTATGAGCAGCTTTTTGTGGCACAAAGTCTTCTTTCCCAGGGAAATTCCGAGGAAGCGTTTTTGGCGTTTTCTCAGGTGAATCGCGACCTTTTAGGAGAAGGCGGACAGGGAATCATTTCCGGCACTTGCGGCACATGGTGCATCCATTGTCATTTTTCTTTCGGGCGGAATGCTGGAGGACGTACAACGCAAACTGCTGGAAAGTAAAGGATACACGCCGGATACACCCGCCGCCATTGTGTATAAAGCAACATGGGATGATGAAAAAATTGTCCGCTGTACGGTCGGAACGCTTGCACAGGCGGGACAAAATGCCGGTATCCGGAAAACTGCGCTGATTCTTGCAGGGAATTTTTTAACCGCGTCCGGTGAACAAAGCAGACTTTATGACCCGTCATTCAGCACGGAGTACCGCAAAGGTACACTGTAAACACAGATTCAAAACTGTAAACTCAAATTCAAATATGCAGAAAACACAGATTCATAAATACAGAAAACACAGATTCGTAAAATGCAGATTCCGGACGATGAAGTGACTGACAGATGGAACAACTGCCAACGGGATGGGGGATGGTGAAACTGTGGGAACGCTCTATGTCATTGGAACCGGACCGGGTGACGCGGCATACATGACCGCTGAAGCCCGCGCCGCGCTGGATGAAGCTGAACTTTTATGTGGTTATCCGGCGTATCTGGAACTTATCACGCCGCTGTACCCGGATAAACCAGTGTATTCCTCGCCCATGGGAAAAGAAATCGAACGTTGCCGGACAGCTCTGAACGCGGCGCAAAATGGAA
>CAJOGB010000040.1:7815-9180 GCA_905233835.1 uncultured Lachnospiraceae bacterium | reverse complement strand
GTTTCCATAGATATTGTAATTCAGGGACAGAATGTTTCCATCTCAACCACGGCGCTTTTAAGTGCGGGAACAGGACTTTTAGTAGATCGCATCATGATCGGAGATGGAGATTTAATCTGGCGTCGCCCCTGTAAAGTGGTGGTGAAAAACACGGGAGACGGACGTACCTATGTGTTTAATGCCATTTCCATTGAACCGGTGCAGGTTCGTGGCCAGGTGGTGCATCGTATCATCTGTGAAATCGAAGGAGAACAAAAGCAGATGCGTGTGGCACAGCGTATGGAAGTCATCCGATTGGGGAACTGCTTTGTTCACGGTGTAAACTACAAGGCCATTATTTATGATATCTCCGAAACCGGTGTGGCGGTGATTTTGGATGGAAATGTTAAGATGAAAATCGGAGATGAGGTATCCATTCGATTTACCATGGCAGATCCGGGAGAGGTGCTTCATGTTTATGAACTTACCGCCCAGGTGGTTCGCTTCTTTGATGTTCAGGGTCGTGTGGCCATCGGATGCCGAATTACAAGCATGCCGGACGGCTTGATTTTCGATTTACATTTGAAAGAACAGGAAAAAATGCTCCGCACTTTGGAAGAAGCTGAGGATTTGCTTTTTGACACGGATTTTAAACCGGATTAGGTTGAATAAAGGCTTCAAAATGGTTAAAATAATGGATAGGTATCTTTGTGTGCGAAGATGCCTTGACTAATCGGGGGTTTTACCGCCAAAAGGGGGAGCTTTTATGGCTAAGTATCGAAGACTTGGAGAGCTTTTAATTGATGCGGGTACGATTGATGAGGAACAGTTAAATCGTGCTCTTGAGATACAAAAAGAATCCAAAGACCGTTTAGGTACGGTTTTAATAGAGAATAATATTATTACAGAGGATCAGCTCATTGAATCTTTGCAGATGCAGTTGGGTATTGAGTATGTGGACCTTACCCAGGTAAAGATTCCCATTGAGTTAGCTTCGTCTGTGCCGAAGACCATCGCGAAGCAGTATGGCGTTGTTCCGGTGCAGATTGTGCGAGATGAAATATATCTTGCTATGAGTGACCCTCTGAATTTTTATGCCATTGAGGAAGTTAAAAAGTCTGCCCGTAAAAAGGTAGTTCCCATGGTTGCCCGTGCATCTTCCGTAGAATATGCCATCCAGGTACTTTACGGAAATGAGGGTGCCGCTAAAGCGATTGAAGAAATGAAGATGGAGTCAGCCGCTTCTCAGAATACGGATGCGACTCCACAGTTAAATAACTTCTCGGCAAATGTCATCGGAGACGATTCCGTTTCCAATGCTCCTACCATTCGATTGGTAAACTCCATCATCGAGCGCGCGGTGGATGAGAGAGCCAGCGATATTCA
>CAJOGB010000040.1:0-7803 GCA_905233835.1 uncultured Lachnospiraceae bacterium | reverse complement strand
TATATGTTCGTATGCGAATCGACGGTATCATGCGTGAGATTTTAACGGTACCCAAGGATTTGCAAAATTCTGTTATTTCCCGTTTAAAAGTTATATCCGGACTGGATATTTCCGAGCGACGTATCCCTCAGGACGGACGTTTTAACGTTCATACCAGAGGAAAGGATATCGACCTTCGTGTGTCCACACTTCCTACGGTTTACGGTGAGAAGATCGTTGCACGACTTTTGGATAAGTCCGACGGACGTGTGACAAAGGAAAAGGTTGGACTTACCGGTCGAGACGAAGAGATTTTCGATAAGATGATGCAGTGGCATTCCGGCGTGCTTTTACTTGTAGGACCTACGGGTTCCGGTAAAACCACCACCATGTATGCCATGATTAATGAGTTAAACAAACCGGAGGTCAACCTGGTTACCTTGGAAGATCCGGTGGAGTATAACGTTGACGGTGTAAACCAGGTGCAGATCAACGAAAAAACAGGTATGACCTTTGCGGCCGGACTTCGTGCGATTTTACGACAGGATCCGGATATCGTGGCTGTGGGAGAAATCCGAGACGGCGAAACCGCAGAGATTGCCATGCGTGCCGCTATTACCGGACGTTTGGTATTATCCACCATTCATACCAACGATGCGGTGGGAACCATTGAACGACTTTACGATATCGGCGTGGAGCCATACCTCACGGCATCCGCTCTTCGAGGAATTATTTCCCAGCGTTTGGTTCGTCGTATCTGTCCACAGTGCAAGCAGGCATATGAACCTTCCATGGATGAACTTGAGGATCTTCGTCTTCCGAAAAAGCCGGGTATGAAATTCTACAAAGGTGCCGGCTGTCCGGAATGCTTTAATACAGGATACAGAGGACGTGCTGCGATTTTTGAAATGCTTCCAATGAGTTCGGAAGTTCGTGAACTCATTTCCGAGAGAGCAAAGCGCTCCATTATTGAAGAAAAGTTAAAATCATCCCAGACGGGATTCGTTTCCATGCGAGAGAACGCACTTCGCATGATGTTA
The DNA here is from genome assembly GCA_905233835.1 of uncultured Lachnospiraceae bacterium. Taxonomy (GTDB): domain Bacteria; phylum Bacillota; class Clostridia; order Lachnospirales; family Lachnospiraceae; genus JAILEN01. The sequence continues at coordinate 6,784 of CAJOGB010000040.1, read as the reverse complement.
GAGGGGGTTACAACCGCAGAAGAAGTTTTGCGTGTTACAAACGAGGAGGATTAAATTCGATGTTAAGTGTGGATGAGTTAGTAGCAAAGGCAAAAGCAGACGGAGGAAGCGATATTCATTTGATCGCAGGACTTCCGCCGAAGTACCGTGTCAGCGGCGGACTTGAAAATATGTCCGAAGAAGTATTATCCGAGCAGGATGCTTTAGAATATGCTCGCATTCTTGGCGGAGAAAAAGGCTTTGCCACATTGATGGAAGAAGGAGAACTTGATGCGGCAGGTACCTTTGCGGGAAACAGATGCCGTATTCATATCTTTAAACAGCAGGGCATTCCTTCCGTGGCGCTTCGTCTTTTAAGTGAACAGATTCCTGCATTGGACGGACTTGGACTTCCGCCTGCAGTATCGGATCTTGTAAATTTACATAAGGGAATCGTACTTGTTACAGGTGAAACCGGTTCCGGTAAATCTACAACTTTGGCTGCACTTATTGATAAAATCAACCACACTCATAAGAGTCACATCGTGACCCTGGAAGATCCGGTGGAGTATATTTATAAACCGGATTTATGTGCGATAAACCAGCGTGAAGTTGGAAAGGATACAAAGAGTTTCTCCGAAGGACTTCGAGCTTCCCTTCGTGAGGATCCAAACGTAATTCTTATCGGTGAAATGCGCGATAAGGATACCATTGAAACCGCCATTACCGCGGCAGAAACCGGACATTTGGTATTCGGTACCTTACATACCGGTTCCGCATCCGACTCCATCGACCGTATGGTTCAGGTATTCCCGGAGGGTATGCAAAACCAGATTCGTTTGCAGCTTTCCATGTGTTTGGTAGCGGTTATTACCCAGCAGTTGGTCCCGAAGAAGGGCGGCGGACGCGCTTTGGCGGTAGAGTACATGCAGGTAACCGATGCCATTCGAAATTTGATTCGTTCCGGAAATACACCGCAGATTGCAAATGCTGTAGCTACTTCCGCAGCTATCGGCGGACAGACCATGGACCAGGCTTTGGTTCGTTTGGTTCGCCAGGGAGATATTACAAAAGAAACCGCGGTTTCCTATGCTCATGATGATGCATACGTAAAGAAGAACGCGATTTAGGATAGGAGAAACACTTGATAACTTATAAGTATTCCGCTATATCCAAAAGCGGGGCCAAGGTCAACGGCGTTATCGAAGGTTATAACGAGATGGACGCCATCGACCGTATCAAAGCCGATTGCGATATCGTCTTAAAGGTTACCCCGATGGAGGAAGGTAAAGAAAGCTTCCTTACCATGGAAATCGGCGGGAAAAAACTTAACAACAAAGAATTTACGGTGATGTGCTCACAGTTTGCCATTATTATTAAATCCGGCATTCCCATCGCCAGAGCCGTAGGTTTGGTATACGAAAAGACTACGGATAAGGCCTTAAAGAAGCTTCTTAAAAAAGTGGCTACCGATGTGGAGGGCGGACGTTCCTTGGCTGCCAGCTTCGAAGAAAACGGCGCGGGACTGCTTCCTCAGACCTTTGTGGAATCCATTCGTGCCGGAGAGGAATCCGGTAATTTGGATACCGCTTTTCAGTCCATGTACGAACACTTTGATAAGCAGACAAAAATCGGGGCAAAGGTAAAGGGAGCCTTAATGTATCCGGCCTTTGTATTGGTGCTTGGTATCATCGTTATCATCGTTATGATGGTAAAGGTAATTCCTACCTTCATTCAGATTTTTGACGGATTGGATGCACAGCTTCCGGCCATTACGGTATCATTAATTGTACTGTCTACCTTCTTCCAAAAGTACTGGGGACTGCTTCTTGGAATCGCAGTGGTACTTACCTTAATCTATAAGATTTACGGAAATACCGAAGAGGGTCGAATTAAATTTGCAAAGAATCAATTGAAGTTACCTGTGCTTGGAAATATTCATCAGTTAAATGCAGCCAGCCAGTTTTCCAATACCTTATGTACCATGATTGATGCGGGACTTCCACTTACCAAGGCGGTTTCCATTACCGCAAAGGCATTGGATAATTACTATATCTCACAGGAAGTGGGAAAGATGACCGGAAAGATTGAAGAAGGTCATACCCTTGGAGACTCTATGAGAGAGAGCGGTTGTATGCCGGATATTTTAACGGATATGACGGCAGTGGGAGAAGAATCCGGAGAGTTATCCGAGACCTTATCCACAATCGCAGCTTACTATGATGCGGAGTTAGCCACGGCGATTTCCGAAGCTTTAGCGAAATTGGAACCTGCCATACTGGTGGTGATTGCCGCTTTTGCGGGATACGTTGTTATCGCCATTTACATTGCAATGTTTAGTATGTACGGAGCGATGTAAAATGAGTGTTACGGAAATGATGGAACTGGCACCCTGGATGGTGGTGTATTTCGCAGTTTTGGCGTTTATCTTAGGAACGGTATTTGGATCCTTTTTAAACTGTGCGGCATATCGGATTTCCAGAAAGCAAAGCTTTTTAAAGGGACGAAGTATTTGTCCGAAGTGTAACCATGAGTTACATGCGCCGGATTTGGTACCGATTTTTAGTTTTCTTTTCTCAAAAGGAAAATGCAGATACTGTGGGGAAAAGATTTCCATTCGGTACCCCATAACGGAAGTCGTTTTTGGAGCGGTGGTACTGATTACCTTCTTTTATGACGGTGTATCGGTGTTGTTCTTACGAGACTTTTTATTTGCTTGTTGTTTATTTAGCCTAAGCCTTGTGGACTTGGAGATTTTTGAAATACCGGACGGGACACTGATTATCGCGACCCTCGCTTGGGCACTTGCCCTTTTGTTTTCTTTTACGGGATGGAGTTATATAATAGAACATATCTTAGCCAGTGCGGCATTTGAGATCGGATTTTTAGTGATTTCTTTGATTTTGGATAAGGTTTTGGGTAAGGAAAGCTTAGGAGGAGGAGACATTAAACTCTTCTTTGTAGTGGGCTTGTACTTAGGTTTTGTGGCCGGCATGTTTTGTGTGATTTTGGCAGCGGTTTTGGGACTTATATTTGGAAGAGGAAAAGAAAAAATTCCTTTCGGACCGTTTATCTCGGTAGCAGCGTGGGTGATGATGTTTTTCGGAACCCCTTTGGTGCAGTGGTATTTGGGTCTAATTCAACTATAGATAAGGATGTAGTATGGCAAATGTAGTGGGAATCGATATCGGACATGACAGATTAAAATTGGTCCAGATATCCAACGGAAAAATTAAAAAAACCGTGGTGGTGGAGACACCGGAGAACCTTGTGAAAAACGGGGTGGTGGTATCCATTGAAACCATGGGAGAGTTCCTTCGGGAAACCATGAAAGAAAACGGAATCAATGCTTCGCAGGCGGCCCTTGTATTAAACGGCGAACGTGTTTACGTACGAAACGTAACCATGCCTTTAATGAACTCCGAGCAGCTTTTGTATAATCTTCCCTATGAATTCAGGGATTACATTACAGAGGAGTTAAAGGATTATTTTTTCGACTTTGGAATGCGATCTGTAAATGAGGAAGAGCAGACCATGGATGTCTTTGCGGCAGCGGTACCGAAGCAGCATATCGAAGATGACCGTGCTCTTCTTCGAAAGGCAGGGCTTAAACTGGTAAAAGCGGCACCCCTTCTTTCGGCTTATCGCGGACTTATTAAAGACTACGAAAAGACCCATGAAACCAGAGATTACTGTATTTTAAATCTTGGTTATCAGTCCATTCGTATGGATGTATTCCACGGAACCGAGTACTTAACAACACACGTTTTGGATACGGGACTTTCTACTTTGGATGCGATTTTATCCGAGTCCATGGGTGTGGATGAGCATATCGCACATACTTATTTACTTACGAATTATAAGGATTGTCAGGATAGCGATGAGTGTAAAAATGCCTTTGCAAATATGGCAGTGGAACTCATGCGAACCATGAACTTCTTACGCTACAGTATGCAGGATGTCAATCTTGATGAAATCTGGGTTTGCGGCGGTGGTGCCGAGATCGAGAACTTAAGAAATGCCATCGCGGAACAACTTGATACACCGGTATATAGAGCTTGGGAAAAGTTTATGCCGGAGGAAAATAACAAAGAAGGAGATTCCTTACTTCATGCCATGGGAATCTTAAAGGATATGTAAATGGATGCACCAAATTTCGTTTCAGAGAAAAAAGAAAAAATAAAAACAAGAATTCACGGAGCTTATCCTACCAAGGAGTCCATTAACTTCGCGGAAATCGGCGTAACTCCCATGAAGATAGAAATCATCGTGCCGGGAATAATTTTAATTATCCTGTTTGCGGTTTTGATTTCAAAGTTTTTCGTAGTGGATCGTCTGGTAGCATACAATCAGCTTTCTTCCGAAGTAAATTCTTTGCAGAGCCGTTTGGATGAAGCAAATGCGACGATTGAATCCTACAGCGAAGTAGCGGAGAAGTACGCTCACTATACCTATACGGGAATGACACCCGATGAAGTTGCACTTCAGAATCGTATGGATGTGGTGGCACTGATTCAAAAGGATATTTTGGGACGTGCCGAAGTGGGCAGCTGGTCAGTCACGGGAAATGAAGTCAGCATTCCCATTACCGGTGTTACCTTTACGGAAATCGGTTCCATCGTAGCCCAGATCGAAGATGAGGAAATGGTAGATCACTGTGAGGTGATTGCCGCATCCACCAACGATGACGGTATCGTTTATAATTCCATGTCTTCCGATATTTCCGCATTGTCCGGAACCCAGGGAGCTACCGCACAGGTAACCATTTACTTGAAAGATGCCACCTCACAAGAAGCATCGGAAAGTGAGGCGCAGTAAGATGAAGTTTTTAAGCAGAGATTTTACAAAAAGAGAACAGATTCTTTTAATTATACTTGGACTTTTATTGGTACTGGTTGTTTATTATTATCTGGTAGATATGCCTCTTCGCTCTCAGATGACCCAGCTTGAGGCACAAAAAAACGAACTGGAAGCGGACGTGACCATCGCGGAAGCAAAGGTGGCGGAGTATCAGAAAATGGAAGAGGACTTGGCCCGTTTGGGAAACAGTGCTTCTTACATGGAAAGCTATAACAATCGTACCAATGAAATAAATTTCCTAAATGATTTGTTGGCTTCCACCGCCGCATATTCCGTGAACTTCTCACCGGTAACGGTGGACGGAAATCAGGTACGAAGAGAGTTTCAGTTGGCATACACCTGCGGAAGCTACTCCGAAGCCATGGATATTTTGGGACGACTGAACTATTGCAAATATCGATGCCTTATTTCTGATGTGGGATGTGCACCGGTACAGAACTCGAACACCGCTCTTACAGGAGCTGTAAATGTGACGGTAAATGCTACATTTTACGAAACTTTGGTAGGCAAGACCACCGATGCCGGATTACCGGAAGTTGTTGTAACCCCCAGTGAAGAAGAGTTAGGAGGTAGCGATGGATTATAATACCGGATCAAGTTTAATCGGAGCTTTGGGACTGGATGAAAAAGATGATCCTTTGGCACCACAGTATTTGATGCACTTAAGAGTTGCAAAGAAGTGTGTGGAAGAGATTATCAGCTAGAGAAAGAAAATGGGATAATTTAAAAACTAAAGTACAGTTTTTTTAAATTTAGGATATGAAGTATCCATGGTGGGAGATAACTTGGAGGATATCCGGGCTTTTACCACGGTATCGGACTTATTCTTGCTTTACATGTCGGATGATGTTACGGATCATGCGGATGTGGTGCGAAACTTACTTCATATTTGCGATACCATTACGGATGCGGGAAAGCGCCTGATTATTATCGGTGCGGAAAAGGTGGTAAAACTCCATCCGGAAGGCTATATTTTAAAGTCCATTACCAGAGATCAACTGGTGGCTACATTGGAAGACTTCTTCCGCTCCGGTGTGATAAATACACTATTTTATTAAACAAAAATCATTTGTGAAAAGAAAAATGTAAAATATAGTTGACATAATTCTAATATGGTGATATTATGATGTCAGATAAGAAAGAGACGTCCTTTCTTATCCGACATCATTTTTTATTATTAGGATTATTTAAAATTTAGGAGGATAAGTAATTATGGAAGGTTTAGCAATTGATTTATTAAGATTAGTAATTTTTATACCCTTTGTGATCGTAGTATGTGTTTGCATTTATAAATTTGCAAATAAGGATTCAAAGATCAAAACAGAATATGATGAAAGACAAAAGGCTCTAAAGGGTCGCAGTTATATGTATGGTTTTTACACCTTGGTGATTTGGGAATGCTTTCTTACCGTTTTAAACGCCGGTGGATATGAACTTACTTCCATGCCGATGTATGCAATTCATTCTCTTGGAATTTTCATCGGAATCATCGTAGTATGTATACATGGAATCTGGACAGAAGCTTACTGGGGATTAAACAATAATAAGCGTCGTTACATCGCTGTATTTACCATATTGTTTGTAATTAATGCTCTTCCCCTTGTAACGGTAGCAACTTATGGAAGTAATCTTACAGTTGAGGATTTCCCATATGTAAATCTTTATGCAACGGTGATGATTTTGGTTTTGGGTGTTACTGCTTTGATTAAGAAGGCAGTAAATAAGAAGGAAGAGGAGGAGTAGCATATGAAGAATTTAAAATTAAAAGCTGCTCGTGCCGGACTGGATTTATCCCAGGATGATTTGGCGAAAAAGTGCGGGGTGTCCCGACAGACAATAAGCGCCATTGAAAAAGGAGATTATAATCCAACCATTAATCTTTGCATTTCGATTTGCAAGGTGTTAAATAAGACATTGGATGAACTTTTTTGGGAAGAATAAAATA
>CAJOGB010000039.1 GCA_905233835.1 uncultured Lachnospiraceae bacterium | reverse complement strand
ACCGAACTCATAACGAGCATAGGTCTTTGTGTCTTCATCGTATACAAACCATGGCTGATCATGAGGATAATAAGTAGTAAGTACTACACAGTCCTCGCCATCTTCCAAAAGGTTTTCTTCTTTTGCGAATACAAAGTGGCCATCCTTATAAGCATCGCTCTGTTTTCTTTCAAAGCCCTTTGCTTCAATGGCTTCATCCATTCTTTCAGAGCTGGTGTATGCATTATGCGGAGCTTGTCTTGAATTATCACGATAGTAGTGAGTATCAAAGATAAAGTTAATATCCTCAATTAAGTGTCCATCGAAGGAATCAAGTAAGCCTTCTGTGTTGATTGACTGACCAAAATGGAAATAAATCGCATTGTATTCAGCTGCCGTATATGCGTAATACGGTCTTGCACTTCTGATACATCCGATTTTATCCAATCCGGAATAATCATCAAAAAGTGCCATAATACGAGTAATGTTTCCTTCTACGGTTGCCTGGTAAACAACTCCGGCTTTTGATAATCCGTAGTGCGGAAGTGCTGCCTTAGTGTTTTCGAACATTACAGCAACCGGTCTATTTTCAACCAATGATTCGTCTGTAATTTCTTCGTTTGTAAGTAAACTGCGAAGTTTTCCGTCAGATTCCTCTTCCTCAACAACTTCCTCTTCTGTTTCCTCGGTTACTTCTGCTGTTTCCTCAACTTTCTTGTCTTTTCCGCATCCGGAAAAACCTGCTACACATCCAATTGTGAGTGTGGCACATAAAAGTATAAGGAACGCTTTTCTTTTCATAGCCATGTTTTCCTTATTATCCTCCTTTTCACCATATAAATATGGTTACTTTTCTATTAAAAAGCCTCTTGTTTTGAAAGAGGCTTTTTTTCATATGATTACTGTACGCTTGCAAACATTGCAGCGATCTGCTCCGGCGTTAACTGTGCATTCGGATCATCCGATACCGGTTCAACAACCGGTGGTGCGGCAGGTTCGGGAGCTTCTTCAGGCTCCGGTTCCGGCTCGGGCTCGGCCTCGGGCTCAGGTTCCGGTTCGGGTTCCGGTTCGGGCTCGGGAGCTTCTTCAACAAGCGGTTCTTCAGCCGATGCCTCTTCTACAGGCGCTTCCTCTACAGGCGCTTCCTCTACGGGCGCTTCCTCTACCGGAAGTTCCTCATCAATGGATAACTCTTCCACCGGCTCTTCCAAGTCATCTAGACTCGGCATATCATCCAGTGAAAGTTCTTCGGTTTCTTCAATTAAGCTCTCTAAGTCGTCCAAATCCGGGAGGGCTTCTTCTAAATCAAGATCGATATCTAAATCCGGAAGTTCTTCGGAGATTTCTTCCGTAAGGTCTTCCGTGATTTCTTCAGGAATCTCTTCTGTGAGATCTTCGGTAATTTCTTCTGTAAGGTCTTCCGTAAGATCCGGAACTTCATCAATGGTCAATTCCTCTTCGAGAATCGGCTCTTCTTCCGGAATCAACTCTTCTTCAAGTATCGGCTCTTCTTCCGGAATCAACTCTTCTTCAAGAATCGGTTCCTCTTCCAAAACAGGTTCTTCAACCACAGGTTCCGGAATCGGTGCAGGAGCAGGTGCGGGTGCCGGCGCGGGCTGTTCCACAATCGGCGCCGTCATTATCGGCTGCTGCATCGGCTGCTGGTAAGACTGAACCATCATAACCGGCTGCGCACCGATATTTCTTTGATTCTGTTCAATATTGGATAATGTCTGCTGCATTCCTGAGAACGCCAGATTCATCTGATCAAGTTTACGCTCCAAATCCTGATTCTTACTGATAATCTCGGATTTTGTATTCTGAAGGAGCTCTTTTTGTTCGGAAATAATCTTTTGCTGCTCGGAGATGATTTCCTTGTTACTCTCCGTCAGTTTAGATTCAAATTCAAAGACTTTATCAAGCAAAGCATCATTGGAATTTAACAAAGCATCGGTATTTTCCTTACTTCTGGAAATCGTAACCTTTGCCATAGCCTTTTGAGCTTCGATAAGTTCTTCAACAGGAATCTGTGAAGCGCTTCCTTCCGCCTGCATTCTGGCTAACTTACTTTGCATTTCCTCAAAATTCTTTTTGATGATTAAATAAGAAGCCTTCTGCGCTTTTGCGATCTCATCATAATCCTCTTTGTCGATTTCCCGCTGCCTGCGGCTCATCTCCACAAAAGAATTAATCATGATAAACACGGAAATCACCATGACCACAGCCAAAATCGCCATAATCACGAAATCCGGGTCGCTGACAAATACGTACATCAATGCAATGAGTAGAATCGCAGTAATGATGCCGGCACTTATCGCGCTTAGTTTTGATCGAAGTAATACTCGATCGATCTCCTGTCTCTTTGTGTCTTTGTCCATAAGAATATCCCCTACTTCTCCTTTATTGATAAAAATGCTCCCTACCAGAATCGAACTGATAACTAATCCTTAGGAGGGACTTGTTATATCCATTTAACTAAGGGAGCCTTTTATGCACGGATACTTCCCTGCATCCAGATGTCGCCTTTGAATCGCCTTCCCACAGCAGGCTCTCCCAATACGTCTCTTTCGTTTATGCAAAGTTCAAACTCAACATCATTACAATTTAAGGTCATAACATACACGCCTTCCATCGTAAAATGGTTGATGACTTTCTTCACATCCAAAATCGTTCCCAGTACACTGTACTTGTCGCTTTCGATTCCATTCGGCATCACATATGAGTTTACGATGCTAAGTACATCCTCACTCTCGATCCGTCTGGAAATCTCACTATAGGTATCCATTTCTTCAATGGACAATTCCTCAAATGCCTCGTGATCCCCCTGTCTGGCCTGACGAATTAACTCAGACCGACGCTCACTGTTTTGGCGAATCTTCTGTCGCTCCAATTCGGTAGAAAATACCGGAAGCAAAATTTTTCCGTGACTGCCAAGGGCACTTAAAGAAACCCCCGCAGAATCAATATGATTGATTCCCGGTTCTTCGTATTTAAGAATGCTCATTACGTCCTGGATATAAAAAATCAAATCCACGCCCACCTTCGGCTCTTCGCAAACTCCAAGGTAGCTTTCTTTTTCCGACTCACGAACAATATCTAAGGCTCCGCGAGTGGAATAGCGTGTGGATTCCCGATAAGGGAAATAATAATCCATGACAAATTTATCGTCTTCATCAAAGGTTCCGCGAAACGCGATTCCCATGCCGGGAATAATTTCTTTTCTCAGTTCGCTGAATTCATATCCTTCGGAATCAATTGCAGAACTGACATGCGTAGGAGATTTCACCGAATTCACGATAATCGTATTCATTTCGGATCTGCCGATATTACGAAATCCAATCGATCTTAAATAACTATGCATGGCTCTCCTTAAATACAAACATATATTTCATTATATAATACAAGGGGTTGAAATTCAACGAAATCAACCCCCTTTTTGATTAACTTATTTTTCGTTTTTTAAGGCTTCTTCCAATGCCTGGATTTCTTCTTCAGAAAGTCCGATTACGGAATTTCCGTCGATGATTTCTTTTACATAACTGTAGCAGCCTTCTCTGGAATGAACGGTATTAATGATGTATCCGTCGTTCTTTTCGTTTAACATGCAAAGTGCATAGGAAAGTTTTCCGCCCATTTCTTCCAGTGCATCGTATTTAACCACTGCATATTTCTGGAACGCAAATTCCATACGCTTTTGGATGGCACCGATATTTCTTTCGTTAGCCGCATTGTTTTTGATCAAATCATCAATCTGTTCCAAGCGATAAATCAAGGTATCTTCCAAAGACTTTGCGGTCTTTCCTTTCATGAACACATCGTAGCGTTTACGAAGCTTGTTCATCTTTACCTGATTTACAATCATTAAAATGATTAAGATAAGAATCAGTCCACAAAGACCGATTACAACATAATCCGTACTAATTCCCAAATACTGTTCTATCATTTTCTACTCCAAACATATGTTCTAGTTTTGTAATTTACCGACGATAACGTCCAATTCATCCTGGCTGTAATACTCGATTTCGATTTTACCCTTTTGATTATCCTTCGGGTGAATGGAAACCTTTGTGCCAAGGATCTGTTTTAATTTTTCTTCCAAGTCATTGTAGATTGCCTGGAGTTTCGGATCAATACCGGCACTGGATTTTTTCTCCTGTGCGCCATCATTGATTCGTTTGATTTCTTTTTCCAACTCGCGAACGGTCATGCCTTCATCCATAACGCGCTCTGCTAACGGAAGCTGATCTTCTACTTTGTTCAACGAAAGAATGGTTCTTGCATGTCCGGAAGAAAGAGTTCCTTCCATAACCATCTGCTGCACACGCTCATCCAATTTCAAAAGTCGCATAGCATTTGTGATAACTGTTCGACTCTTTGAAACAAGTTCAGCAACTCGATCCTGCTTATAGCCAAATCGATCAATTAAATCTTTATAAGCCAACGCTTCTTCAATCGGATTTAAATCTTCTCTCTGTAAATTTTCGATCAAACGGATCTGTACAATTTGTTCTTCCGTTAAATCCATGATTCGGACAGGTACTTCTTTTAAACCTGCCATCTTTGAAGCACGCCATCTTCTTTCACCGGCAATCAGTTCGTAGTAACCGTCTCTCTTTACTACAACAAGCGGCTCGATAATGCCATGCTGCTTAATGGAATCGGATAACTCCATTAATGAATCTTCATCAAAGTTTTTACGCGGCTGTTCACGGTTCGGCTCGATCTTATTGATTTCAAGATTTACCCAACCTTCCGCTTGGTTCTCGGAATTGTTTCCCGTGGAACTTTTATCACCGGTAGTTACACCGTTTTTATTTACGATTAAGGAATCGAGTCCCTTTCCTAATCCACCTCTTTTTGTTGCCATTTACGGTATACCTCTCTATCTGGAAATTACTTCTTTTGCTAAATTACGATAGCTCTCTGCTCCGGCAGATTTTCCATCATAAAGATTGATCGGCAATCCGTTGGATGGTGCTTCGGCCAAACGAACATTTCTCGGAATAATGGTCTGATATACATAAGCCTGTAAGTTCTGCTTTACAGTATCTACTACATCGGAAGACAAATTTGTTCTGGAATCGTACATGGTAAATACAACTCCATCAATTTCCAATTTTGAGTTCAAACGTTCTTTTACAAGTTCGATGGTATGCATTAACTGTGCAATTCCTTCCAATGCATAGTACTCACACTGAATCGGAACCAAAACACTGTCGGAAGTGGTTAACGCATTAATGGTTAACATATTTAATGAAGGCGGACAGTCGATGATGATGAAATCAAAATCATCCTTAATATAATCCACTTCATTCTTAAGAATATATTCTCTTTCGTTTCTTCCCAAAAGTTCAATCTCGGCACCGGCCAAGTCTACATCAGACGGAATCAATTTCAAATTCTCAATCTGATCAACTCCGTACATGCTTTCGCGAACGGTACATTCGTCCAACATTAACTGATAAACAGTGTTTTCAAGACTATCTTTATCCAGACCGAATCCGCTGGTTGTATTTCCCTGGGGATCTAAATCGATAACTAAGACTTTCTTTCCTTGTTCAGCAAGACATGCTGAAAGATTGATGGCGGTAGTGGTTTTTCCTACGCCACCTTTTTGATTTGCGATAGCAATAATTCTTCCCATAATTTCTCCTTTTCCTTATGTCTCTTCAAGCAGAATTAATTATAACACTTCCTATTTTTGAATTCTATCGGATATTTTTCACCGGATTTTGGTGAATACTAGATATAGAGATTTATGGATTATATACCAAAAATGTTTCACGTGAAACATTTTTTCATGAATCTAGATTTATTTCAGGCTAGAAATATATGCCACTATATATTGTAGTTTTTTACTAATTTCATAGAAAATGTTTCACATGAAACACAAAACCCACGCCCATATCTTGTAGGTTAAAAAATATTTTCCATCTATAGAATAATCTTTGTATAGTTTTTTTATATTAGTACTTGTAGAATATAAGTGCAGTCACAGCCCTAATCTCTCAACGGAAAAATAACGAAATACATTTTGGTAAAAAAGCACCGCTAGCTAAGTCACTTCCATGTTCCTAGCCTACGCTCTCGGCACCATCCGGGTGCCTCGTGCTTTTTTATCACAAAATGTATTTCTATTTTTCTCGTATCGAGATTCAAGGCTTGCAACTACACTTATATTCTACAAGCACTTCCTTCAAAATAATTATATAGTATTATATTATTTGGCAAGCATAAATAAAACACCAGATATTGCCGGAGCTTTCGTGACATCTTAGTGGATTTCGAGTGGAGCGTTCGGTCGAGCACGCACCGCAGTTGCAACGCAACGAGGAGACGCGCAGCAGACCGAACATCAGCGAGCGAAGAAAGACACTTAGATGTCATCGTCACGCGATGGCAATATCTGGTGTTTATATTTATGCGTATATATATTATTTCATCAAATTCTCCAATTCTATCTTTGCTCGCATTGGATCCTGGGGAAGATAAGATAACACAAGATGTAGTTTATCCTTATCGAGCAAAACACTACATGATGTTTCACGTGAAACATTTTGCGAATCTTCGGGGGAAGATTTCTGAGAAGATGAGGGGGATGATGTTAATTCATATCTGGATTCTCTAACTTCACGGATTCGTTTCTCCATAAAAGTAATCTCATCATCAATGGATTTCTTTTCTTCCGTTAAAGAGTCAAGCGTTTGATTCAACTCCTCCAACTTATCAGCATTTTTCTCTGCAACCGGTCGGGGAGTAAAGTCGGTAAAGAAACCCTGATTTTCTTCGGAGATTAATTGGATCATCTTTTCCGTCTCGGATATCTTAACCTCCACATCTTCCAAAGATTTTTTCTTTTCCTTCATATCATCATTCAATTCATTCTCATAGGAATCCAACAATCGTAAAATCATAAAAAATCACCTATACATTTATATACCCTAACAAAATTCTATTTTAACGGTTCCTTGCTGGGAACACCTGCTTTTCTCGGGTACTTCTTCGAGCAGGCTTTTTCCTTTTTGATTACTAATAGAGATCGTTTCATATCAGAGTGAGGTAATTCGAATCGAACGATATTCTCAACCTTTCCACCCAAAAGTGAAATTGCTTTTCCTGACACAGCCAACTCCTCATCGATGGCTTCCGTCTTATAGGAAACAAAAGATCCTCCTACTTTTACAAAAGGAAGACAGTATTCCGATAGGGTAGAAATATTAGCTACCGCACGGGACAAAACCAAATCGTAGTTTTCTCTGTGTTCCGGTTTTCTGGCAAACTCTTCCGCTCTTCCATGAACGAGAGAAATCTTATCCAAAGACAAGGCCGTACTTACTTCATCCAAAAACTTGATTCGTTTATTTAAAGAATCAAAAAGTACAAACTCTACTTCCGGATAAAGAATCTTTAATGGCATACCCGGAAAACCTGCACCGGTTCCAAGGTCCAATACCTTACCCTGAAAATTTGACAAATCCAAAATCTCAACCAAAGATAAGCTGTCAATAAAATGTCGAAGAACAACATCATCCCATTCGGTGATGCCGGTAAGATTCATCACTTTATTTTTCTCAACCAGCATTTCATAGAAAACAGAAAGGCCTTCCCGCTTCTTATCATCAATGGGAATCTGCTTACTTTCGCAATATTCATTTATTAAATCGAAATTATATTTATTCATGTATTATCAAACAATTATTTTAGATACTTTGCCTGTTCCAAATATACCAACAAAACAGAAATGTCCGCAGGAGATACTCCCGAAATTCTGGATGCCTGTCCGATGTTTAACGGGCAAAGAAGGTACATCATCATAATCGATCCCCGCAGGAATCTTTTTACTTTCAATCTTTTTGAAATGCTCCACCTGTTTGATCTGTCTGGTGATATATCCTTCATACTTGATATTGATGTTTACCTGTTCCCGAACTTCCTCCGGAAGATCCGGACGTTCTTCATCGATAGGCGCCAACAAATCATAAGAAAGCTCCGGTCGACGAATCAAATCGCAGAACTTCACACCGTTGGTAACCGGAATGGAATCTAAGGACTTCAACAAATCATTTACCTTTTTATTGGATCCGATATTCTTTTCCTTTACTCGAGCTATTTCTTTTTCGATTAACTCTTCTTTTTTACAAACCCAATCATAACGTTCATCGGAAATAAGTCCGATGGCATGACCAATCTTTGAAAGACGAAGATCTGCATTGTCCTGTCGCAAAAGGAGACGATATTCCGCTCTTGAAGTCATCATGCGGTAAGGTTCATGACTTTCTTTTGTTACCAGATCATCAATCAAAACACCGATATAACTTTCGCTTCGATCCAATACGACCTGTTCCCGTCCCAAAACTTCAAGGGCCGCATTAAATCCTGCAACAAGTCCCTGGGCTGCGGCTTCTTCATAACCGCTGCTTCCGTTAAACTGTCCGCCTGCAAAAAGGCCTTTTACCTTTTTAAACTCCAAAGTCGCATATAACTGATTTGCATCAATACAATCATACTCAATGGCATAAGCATTTCGAACAATAGTCGCATGTTCCAAACCCGGCACCGTATGATACATTTCATACTGTACATCCTCCGGCATGGAAGAAGACATTCCGGAAATATACATTTCATTGGTAGAAAGGCCTTCCGGTTCCACAAATAACTGATGACGTTCCTTTTCGGCAAACTTTACCACTTTATCTTCGATGGAGGGGCAATAGCGTGGACCCGTTCCTTCAATAACTCCGGAATACATAGGCGAACGATCTAAGTTCTTTCGAATAATTTCATGAGTCTTTTCATTGGTATAAGTCAAATAACAAGAAACCTGTTTTTTTTGAATAGAATCCGGATCGGTAGTAAAGGAAAACGGAACGATTCTCTCATCACCGAACTGCTCTTCCATTTTGGAATAATCAATGGTGCTTCCATCAATTCGAGCAGGAGTACCGGTTTTAAAACGACGAAGCTCAATTCCGTTTTTCTCCAAAGAAGCACTTAAAGTGTTTGCGGCTTTTAAACCGTTAGGACCGGTATACTCAATCACATCTCCGTAAAGACAACGAGCTTTTAGATATGTTCCGGTACAAAGAACCACTGCTTTACAATGATAGGTTCCGCCGGAAAAAGTTTTTGCTCCCACGATTTTTCCGTCTTCCACCATGATCTCGGAAACTTCTGCCTGACGAAGAGTTAAGTTTTCCTGAGCCTGGAGAGTCTTTTTCATTTCAACGGAATACTGCAACTTATCTGCCTGAGCTCGAAGTGAGTGAACCGCAGGACCCTTTGACTTATTTAACATCTTTGACTGCAAAAATGTCTTATCGATATTAATTCCCATTTGTCCACCGAGAGCATCCAACTCTCGAACCAAATGTCCTTTGGAACTTCCGCCGATGTTTGGGTTGCAGGGCATAAGTGCCACCGAATCCATACTTACCGTAAAAATTATTGTCTTTAATCCTAAACGTGCACATGCCAAAGCCGCCTCGCATCCGGCGTGACCTGCTCCGACAACCACTACGTCATAGGTTTCTTCTACAACTGACATATCTAGCCTTTCTTATTTTCCCATACAAAACTTAGAAAAAATCTGATTTACCAAATCCTCTTCCAAAGATTCTCCAATGATCTTGCCCAAGGATTCATAGGCATCCATAAGATCAATAGAAAAGAAATCTTCCGGCATATCGTTTTCAATACTACCGCAAACCTGTGACAAAGAACGGTTTGCTTCTTCCAAAGAAAACTTTTGCCTTTCATTGGTAATAAAAATCTCATTATTTAAAGCAATCTCTCCGGAAAAGAACATGGACCTAATTTCTTCTTTTAATTCATCCAAACCGGTGTGCTCTTTTGCAGAAATGGAAATAATCTTTTTCTTTGGCAAATGTTTTAAAATATCTTCTTCGGAAACCTTTACTTCCAAATCCGATTTATTTAATAAAACAATGACTTTTTCATCGGAAATCTTTTCCATTAAATCGAAATCATCTTGATCTAAGGCAAAGGTGGAATCCACAACGTATAAAACCAAATCCGCCTCGTCAACCATGGAAATAGCCTTCTTTACGCCAATTTTTTCCACTTTATCGTCCGTGTCGCGGATACCTGCTGTATCAATCATATGAAGAGAAAACTCACCAAAGGATATCATTTCTTCCAAAGTATCGCGAGTGGTTCCCGGAATGTCCGTAACGATGGCTCTCTCTTTTTTCGCAAGAACATTTAAAAGAGAAGATTTTCCAACATTGGGTTTTCCGACGATAACCGTCTTAATTCCGTTTTTGATAAAGCTTCCGTCTTTTGCGGAAGAAATCAGTTTTGAAATCTCATCCATAATCGGACGAATGACTTCCGACAAATGATCCCCGTATCCGTCCAAAGAAATATGCTCCGGATCATCCAGCGCAGATTCAATATAAGCAATCTCATAGATTAACTTCTGTCGCATGGAAACAATTTGATTCTTCAAATGTCCGTCCAGCTGTCTGAGAGAATTCTTTGCGGCGATTTCATTTTGAGAAGAAATCACATCCATAACGGATTCCGCCTGAGATAAATCAATTCGCCCATTTAAAAATGCACGCTTTGTAAACTCTCCGGGCTGGGCAGGACGAGCACCGCTTCTTAAAACCAAAGACAAAATCTCTTTTAAAAGAAAAACGCTTCCGTGACAATTGATTTCCACCACATCTTCTCTGGTATACGTACGAGGTCCACGCATAACAGAAACCATTACTTCATCCAATAACGTATCACCGTCATAGATATGTCCGTAATGAATGGTATGACTTTCCACATCAATTAACTTTTGTTTTCCCTTATAAATCTTATCGCAAATCTCAATGGCATCATCTCCGGAAATACGAATCATTCCGATTCCGCCTTCCGATAACCCGGTGGAGATTGCTGCGATGGTGTCTTTTTCTAACATGCGCTCACCTTACATACACACAATTTTTTTCATTATAACATATCTGTAATTTTCTCAAGAAAAAATCACAGAATACTCTTTGTAAAATAAGTATTCTGTGACTCAATCTTCAAAAAACAATCAGATTATTTTTTAAGAGTAATTACCACATGTCTGTAAGGTTCTTCACCTTCGGAATGTGTTGTAACGGAATCGTCATCCTGCAATGCATAATGGATAACTCTTCTTTCGTAAGGATTCATAGCTTCCAAAGAAACCGGCTTTCTGGTTCTCTTTGCCTTGTAAGCACAGTTCTTTGCAAGGTTTTCCAATGTTTCTTTACGACGACGACGATAATCTTCGGTATCCAACTTCACCTTTGTATAGGTATCAACCTTACGATTTAATGCAAGATTTGTTAAATACTGTAAAGAATCAAGTGTCTGTCCGCGCTTTCCGATAATGATTCCCATTTCCGGACCAACCATATCCACATTGATGGTGTTTTCTTCTGCATCATATTCTGCAGAAAGAGTAACTTCCAAATTCATGGAAGCAAATACTTCCTTTAAGAAATCCTTAACAACAGCGATTGCTTCTTCCGGGTTTTCCAAAACTTCTTTTTTCTCAGAAGCCTTTGCCGGCTTTTCTTCCTTATTCTCTGCCTTTGGCTCAGATGCTTTCTTTTCGTCCTTTAAAGAAACTTTAATCACAGCATCTTTTGCACCAAGTCCCAAGATTCCGGAAGAACCTTTTTCTACAACTTCATAGTCTAATTTATCACTTGTTAAACCAAGTTCAACGGTTGCCTGAGTCAAGGCATCCTCTACGCTTTTTCCTGTAAACTCTCTAGATTCCATATTATTTATGCCCCCTATTTTGAATGTTTAATTCCCTCATTAAAGTCTTTCACCAAGTTTGCCTTTGCGGCCATGGATCCCGGCTTTGCATTGGAACGGCTGATTGCAGCCTTTTCTAAAACTTCATCATTTGAATTATTGTATGCAGCTTTTTCAGAAATGGTCTTTCTGGTATTCATCGTAGCATTCTGCATGATCTGCTCTCTTCTGATACCACGCTGTTCCTTTTTCTTAGCAGCCTTTTCTTTGTTCTTTTCAATAATGTCGTCCAAATTGATTTTTTCAAAGTGACGATTCAAGAAGAACTGCTGAGCCGCACGGATAAATCCACCGATTCCCCAGTAGAAGCCCAAACCAACCGGACAAGTAAATCCGATGAACAATGTCATTAAAGGCATGGTGTAGTTCATGGTTTTCATCTGCTGTGTCATCTGGTCGTTGGAATTTGCCATTGGTGTCTGCAAAATCGTTAAATACTGAGTTAATGTAGCAATTACCGGAATGGAAAGGGCCGCAAAGAAAAGTACCCAGTTATGATTTGAGATACCTGTCTTCATCTGATTCCAAGGTGTATCGGAAATAGATAAAACAAATAAGTTATTGATGGCGTCCAAATTCTTATGAGTGGTAGTAATGGTATCTGCCAAGTTCGGGAACGCATCTTTTAAACTGTCCCATCCTGATGAAGATAATTTATAAACCACATCTATAATGTAATTTCCAACAGTTGCCTTATCATCGGAAGCAAAATCAACTCTTACATTCTTAAGCGCTGCTTCTTCATAAACAGTTTGCATAATCTTTGCATAACCGTCGGTTCCCTGAATACCGGAAACCAAATCACCAAAGACATTTTTTACACTTCCGATATAAGCCGGAACATTGTAAAACACACGATACAATGCAAACAAAATAGGCATCTGAATCAAAAGCTGTACACAGGATCCTGTCATTGAAATTCCGTATTTATCATAAAGCATCTGGGTTTCTTCCTGCTGAGCAGCCATAGAAGCTTGATCTTTTTTTCCTTTGTACTTTTCCTGAATCGCTTTAAGTTCCGGATTCATCTTACGAGAAATAACAGAAAACTTCTGCTGTTTGTAAGTAAGAGGGAAAAGACAAGCATAAACAAAAATGGTAAAAACCAAAATGGTAAGTGCGATGCTCTGAATTCCAATATTGGAAAACATCACATAGATCTTATCCATAATCCATCCGAGACCTTTTGCAATCGGTCCCAAAATAGATCCATCGTAAGCAGTTAAATACATTGCTGTCACGAGCATTTCCTCCTATATATAAAGTAAAAGCCTATAAAGGCTCGAAGTCACACATTTTAAAAGGTACTTTCAAATGAAATGACTTAGGTACCGGATCAACCCCTCCATGTGAAAAGGGATTGCAACGAAGAATTCTCCAAAATGTAAGAATTCCGCCCTTTATGGCACCATGATGTTCCACAGCGATAAGTCCATAGGTGGAACATGTTGGATAGTAAGGACATTTCGTTGTTTTTAAATGAGAAAGGTATTTTCTGTAGAATTTTATGATTACAAGAAAAAGTTTTTTCATTTCAAAATCCTCTGAAGATTAGCAAGTTCCAAAAAATAAGGTTCCACATCCGAAAACCGTGCTCTCTTATCCCCGGTTCTTACTACGACTACCAAATCCAACCCAATGTCAAATTCGTCTTCATGTAATCGATATACTTCCCTGATCAGTCTCGTCATATGATGTCGGACAACAGAGTTGCCCACCTTCTTACTTACGGATACACCCAATCGATTGGTCTGGGTACCGTTTTTATAAACGTACAAAACCAGATTAGAATTAGCTTTTGAGCGTCCTTTTCGGTAAACTCTGCGAAAATCATTATTCTTTTTTAATGATTCCGAAAAATTCATAAACGCTCCTTTCCGTATATAAGAAGAAAGACCACATGGTCATGTGGCCTACGCAGATAATTTCTTTCTTCCTTTTGCACGACGTGCTGCTAAAACTTTACGTCCACCTGCAGTCTTCATTCTCTGACGGAATCCATGAACCTTAGCGTGGCTTCTCTTCTTCGGCTGAAAAGTCATCTTCATAACGAATACACCTCATTTGAAAATAAATTTCGAAATTTACTTCGCCTGATTTTAAGCGAATGCCATATAATTATAGCAAAAAATATTCAAAAGTCAATAAAAATAAGGTTTTCACCTGTTTTTCACATCCTTCCACAAGATATAAACATGACTAATTTTTACTCCACTAGATGTGGATAAATTCTTAATAAGTTGTGGCAAAAAATTAAAGTCCTTAAAAATACATATAAAACCCTGTGAAAAATTCATCCACAGTTATCCACAATTTTGTGGATAACCAATTCTTACTTTACTCTAAATTATTTTTCGGTGCATAAAAAAATCCACATTTTACGTGGGTTTATAACCTTTTCTTTGGTATTTATTTTTGTTGATAAATCGGGTCATTTCGTATATTATATTAGGTGTATGTTTTTGATAATAAGAGGAATTTCTTCCTTATTATATATTACTATTTTTGAAAGGTTAGTTTATGGAAGAACTGGTTAAACTCTGGCCTGAAATCTTGGAATCCTTAAAAGATGAATTGAATATTCAGGACATTACTTACGATACGTTTTTAAAACCACTGCAGATTTATTCCATTGAAGGAAAAGATTTATACATATTAAATCCGGACAATTCCAATACCGTTTCTTTAAATCTCGTGAAATCTCGTTATTCCGAAGCTTTAATGATTAAAATAGCGGAAATCACAGGTAAGGAATACAATCTAAACTTCATTACTCAAAATGATATTAAAAATGACAGTGTTCCGGAATCCACGATTCCCGCAGAAGCACCTGCATTTACCAAAAATTCAAATTACATTAATTCCAATTTGAATCCAAAATATACATTTGAGACCTTTGTCATCGGTGAAAATAACCGTTTTGCACAAAATGCATCTTTGGCTGTGGCTGAAACCTCAGGTGAAGCTTACAATCCTTTGTATATTCACGGTGGTCCGGGACTCGGAAAAACCCACTTGATGCATGCCATCGGAAACTACATCTTCCATGAAAATTCCGATAAGCAGGTTTTATATGTTACATCCGAGGAATTTACCAACGAAGTGATCGATGCTATTCGTAATTCCAGAAGTAATGCTTCTCTTATGACGAATCTTCGTGAAAAATACAGAAGTGTTGACGTTCTCATGATTGATGATATTCAGTTTATTATCGGTAAAGAGCAGACACAGGATGAATTTTTCCACACCTTCAACTACTTACATGATGCGGGTAAACAGATTATTATCACATCCGATCGTCCTCCAAAGGAATTGGAAACCTTAAATATGCGCTTCCGTACAAGATTCGAAATGGGTCTTATGGTGGAAATCACACTTCCTAACTATGAAACCAGAATGGCCATTCTTCGTAAGAAATTGGAAGAATACAATGCGAACGAGAATAAGAACATCGTCTTTGATGATGAAATCTTACATTATATAGCATCAAACATTCACACCAGCGTACGTGAAATTGAAGGTGCTTTAAAGAAATTAATTGCTTATTCTACCTTACAAAAGACTGAAATCACCATGGAAATCGCGGAAAGAGAACTTCAAAATATTATTTCTCCGGAAAAACCGCGTTCCATCACACCTCAGTTAATTATTGAGATTGTTGCGGATCACTACGGTATCTCCGTTGATCAGATGATTTCAAAAACACGTTCCGCTAACATTGTACGACCGAGACAAATTGCCATGTTCTTATGTCGTCAAATGGTGGATTCTCCTTTAGATGCCATCGGCAGCCTTCTTGGAGGAAGAGATCATACCACCATTATTCACGGAACAAAGAAAATCCAGGCAGAATACGATGAAAACAATGATTTCAGAGATGAAATCGATTCGATTAAAAAGAAGATTAATTCGAATTAACAAGTTATTCAGATTTTATTCAACCGATATGTGAATATCTGTGAACAGAAAATATAGGTTTTATACAATCAAATATTTCTTCCACATTTTAAGGGAGAAACAAACAAGTTATAAAACCATAAATTTTGGATAACTTTTCAGGTTAAAACCTTGAAAATACGTTACTTTTACAGTAATCCACTTTTTCACAACCATTAATAATAATACGATAAAAATACATATGATAGATGGATGGAAAGGAGCTCTTAAAAAATGAAAATCACTTGTTCACAAAGCGAATTATTAAAAGGAGTGAATACCGTACTTAAAGCTGTTCCTACTCGAACAACAATGGCGATTCTGGAATGTATCTTAATTGATGCTACCGGTGAAGAAATCAAACTCACTGCCAACGATATGGAAATAGGTATTGAAACAAGAATCAGCGGTACTATTGAAGAAAAAGGTGTTATCGCTATTGATGCCAGATTATTCGGTGACATCATCAATACTTGTCCAAACAGCGCAGTTACCATTGAATGCGATGATAAATATCAGACATTGATTACCTGCGAAGAATCAAAGGTAAATATTATCGGAAAGCCGGGAGATGATTTTTCAAATATTCCTGTAATTCCGAGAAATGAGCCGCTTATTATTTCACAGCTTACCTTAAAGGATTTAATTCGCCAGACCACATTTACCATTTCTGAAGCAAATGCAAACAATAAGATGATGACCGGAGAACTTATAGAAATCACCGGTGATAACCTTAAGATGGTAGCTTTGGATAAGTATCGTATTTCCATCCGAAACATTAAATTAAAAGATTCTTATCCGGATAAAAAAGTAATTATTCCGGGAAAGACCTTAAATGAAATCGCAAAAATCATGAGTGGCGGAAGCGAAGACAGAGTTGAGATTTACTTTACAGATAATCACATCATCTTCGAGTTTGATAAAACAACCGTTGTTTCCAGATTGATTGAAGGCGAATTTATTAACATCGATCATATGATTTCCAACGATTATGAAACAAAGGTTAAGGTAAATAAGAGTAATCTTTCCGAAGAAATCCACGGTATGACCGTTATCTTAAACAGAGATCCTGAAAACAAACCGTTTATCATGGATATCAAAGAAGGCAATATGGAAATTCGTATTAATTCCACCATTGCAAAAAGAGAAGGAAAGATTGCCGTTGAAAAAGACGGAAAAGATTTGGTAATCGGATTTAATCCGAAGTTATTCAATGATGCGTTAAAAGCCATTGATGACGAAGATGTAACACTTTATCTTGTAAATCACAGATCACCGTGCTTTATTAAGGATGATGAAGGAAGCTATATTTACGTAATCCTTCCGGTAAATATTCAGGAATAGGTTATGCAGGAAATTCAAATCAGAGAAGAAGATGAGTTTATCAAACTTGGCCAGCTGTTAAAAAAGGCAGGTATGGTATCCTCCGGAGTGGAAGCAAAAGTAGTTATCCAGGACGGAGAAGTGTTGGTAAACGGTGAAGTGGAAACCCGTCGTGGAAAAAAGATTTACGACGGAGACGAAGTCACCTTTGACGGTGAAACGGTTCGGGTAGTGAAATGATTATAAAATCCTTGGAATTAAAGGACTTTCGTAATTATGAAAGTTTAAATCTGGACTTTGATACTTCCACTAATATCATCTTTGGAGATAATGCTCAAGGAAAAACAAATATCTTAGAAGCATGCTATGTAAGCGGAACTTCCAAATCTCATAAAGGCAGTTATGATAAAGACATGATACGCTTCGGAGAAAAGGAAGCCCATATTCGCTGTGTAGTGGAAAAAGCCGAACGGGAATACCAAATCGACTTGCACCTTCGGAAAAATAAAACGAAGGGAATAGCTATAAATCAGGTTCCCGTTAAAAAAGCGGCGGATTTATTCGGATATTTGAATATCATATTTTTCTCTCCGGAGGATCTAAACATCATAAAAGAAGGTCCGGGAGAAAGAAGACGCTTTATCGATATGGAACTTTGTCAGTTGGATAAGATTTATCTTAATAACCTGACAAACTATAATAAAATTTTAAATAACAGAAATCGTTTGTTAAAGGATATCCGCTTTAATCCATCTTTACAGTCCACTTTGGATGTGTGGGATGAGCAGCTTGTTTCCTACGGGAAAAAGATAATAAAAAGAAGACGGGAGTTTATTGATGAAATCGCTCCTGTGGTAGGGGATATGCACTATAAAATATCCGGAGAACGGGAAAACTTATCGGTTTTTTACGAACCAAATGTGGAAGATTTCCTATTTGTGGATGAACTTTTCCGTTCTAAAGATAAGGATTTAAAGACAGGAACCACAAATGTTGGTCCTCACAGAGATGATTTACGATTTTCCATAGCAGATGTGGATATTCGAAAATTCGGATCCCAGGGGCAGCAAAGAACCTGTGCTTTATCCTTAAAACTGTCTGAAATAAAGATAGTTGAGGATATGATCGGTGAAAAACCGGTACTTTTATTGGACGATGTTCTCTCCGAACTGGACAGTACGAGACAAAACTATTTGTTAAAGAGTTTATATGAAACCCAAACCATCATTACATGTACGGGTTTGGATGATTTTGTAAAGAATCGTTTTCAGATCAATAAGGTATTTGAGGTAGTATCAGGTACCGTGACAGAAAGAAACGAATAAGTTGGAGGACTTTATGAGTCAACAGGCAACACCGGAATACGGTGCAGATCAAATTCAAATTTTAGAGGGATTGGAAGCGGTACGTAAGCGTCCCGGTATGTACATCGGAACCACATCCATCCGCGGTCTTCATCACTTGGTATACGAAATCGTGGATAATGCGGTAGATGAAGCATTGGCAGGATTTTGTTCCCATATTATCACCACCATCAATCCGGATAATTCCATTACCGTAGAAGATGACGGACGAGGAATTCCTACAGGAATCAACTCCAAAGCGGGAATCCCTGCGGTAGAAGTGGTATTTACCGTACTTCATGCCGGCGGAAAATTCGGCGGTGGCGGATATAAGGTATCCGGCGGTCTTCACGGTGTAGGTGCATCTGTTGTAAATGCCCTTTCCGTATGGTTGGAAGTTGAAATCTGCAGAGAAGGAAAGGTCTTTAAGCAAAGATATGAACGCGGAAAGACCATGTATCCGTTAAAAGAAATCGGAACCTGCGACCCGGAAAAGACCGGTACAAAGGTTACTTTCTTACCGGATCCTTTGATCTTTGAAGAAACCGTATTTGATTTTGATACCTTAAAGGTTCGTCTTCGTGAGACAGCTTTCCTTACCAAAAATCTTCGTATCACCCTTCGTGATGAAAGAGAAGAGGAAGCAAAAGAGCGTACCTTCCACTATGAAGGCGGTATCAAAGAGTTTGTTACCTACTTAAACAAAGGTAAAACCGCACTTTATCCAGAAGTTATCTACTGCGAAGGAACCAAAGATAACGTATACGTGGAAGTTGCCATGCAGCATAACGATGCATATAACGATTCCACATTCTCATTTGTTAATAACATTATTACTCCGGAAGGCGGTATGCACGTAGCAGGTTTCCGTGGTGCTTTAACCCGTACCTTTAACGCCTATGCCAGAGATAATAAGATTTTAAAAGAAAATGATGAGCCCCTTTCCGGTGATGATATCCGAGAAGGTTTAACTGCCATCATCAGTATTAAGATTGAAGAGCCTCAGTTTGAGGGTCAGACAAAGCAAAAGTTAGGAAATACGGAGGCCCGCGGTGCGGTAGATTCCATTGTTTCCGAACAGCTTACCTACTTTTTAGAGCAGAATCCGACGGTGGCAAAAATCATTTGCGAAAAAGCGATTTTGGCACAGCGCGCGAGAGAAGCCGCTCGTAAAGCCAGAGATATGACACGTCGTAAATCACCGTTGGAAGGAAATTCTCTTCCGGGTAAACTTGCAGATTGTTCCGACACCAATCCGGAAAACTGCGAAATCTTTATCGTGGAGGGAGATTCCGCGGGTGGATCTGCGAAAACCGCACGAAACAGAAATACTCAGGCGATTTTACCACTTCGCGGTAAAATCTTAAATGTGGAGAAGGCCAGAGAAGATAAAATCTACGAAAATGCCGAGATTAAGGCCATGATTACCTGCTTTGGTACCGGTATCCACGAAGAATTTGATATTACAAAACTTAAATATCATAAGATCATTATCATGACGGATGCCGACGTGGACGGTGCGCACATCGCTACTTTGATGCTCACCTTCCTCTACAGATTCATGCCGGAGCTTATTCGTCAGGGTTATGTATATTTGGCAACACCGCCACTTTATAAGTTGGAAAAGAACAAAAAAGTTTGGTACGCCTACAGCGACGAGGAATTAAACAGAATTTTGGTTGAAGTGGGACGTGATTCCAACAATAAGATTCAGCGATACAAAGGACTTGGTGAAATGGATGCGGAACAGCTTTGGGAAACAACCATGGATCCGGCAAAACGTATCTTAAAGCGCGTAACCATCGATGATTTGGAAGCATCCGAAATCGATGCTACCTTCTCTACTTTGATGGGTGATAAGGTAGAACCTCGTAGAGAGTTTATCGAAGAAAACGCGAAATATGTACAGAATCTCGATATTTAAGGAGAGAAAATGGACGACAAGATTTTTGACAACATTCAAGATGTTGACTTGAAAAAAACGATGGAGACATCGTACATCGATTACGCCATGAGCGTTATCGCATCCCGTGCCTTACCGGATGTGCGAGACGGTTTAAAGCCGGTTCAGCGTCGAGTACTTTACTCCATGATCGAGCTAAATAACGGTCCGGATAAGCCACATCGTAAATGTGCCCGTATCGTCGGTGATACTATGGGTAAGTACCATCCACACGGTGACTCCTCTATTTACGGAGCACTTGTTAACATGGCACAGGAATGGTCTACCCGTTATCCACTTGTGGACGGACACGGAAACTTCGGTTCTGTGGACGGCGACGGCGCCGCTGCCATGCGTTATACGGAAGCCAGACTTTCAAAAATTTCCATGGCAATGCTTGCGGATATCAATAAAGATACCGTAGATTTTGTACCGAACTTCGATGAAACCGAAAAGGAACCATCCGTACTTCCGGCACGTTACCCGAACCTCTTGGTTAACGGAACCACCGGTATCGCGGTAGGTATGGCTACCAATATCCCGCCTCACAACCTTCGTGAAGTGGTGGGAGCCGTGAATAAAATCATTGATAACCAAATCGAAGTGTTTCTGACGAATGAAGTCCATCACATTCGGTTGCAAATCCTCGTCGGGCCAGTGCATTGTGGTCGCTTCCACACCGTGGTCACGAAAAAATTCCACTGTACCTTTCGTTCCGTACAACGCATATCCTTTTTTCACAAGCAAACGACACGGTTCCAGCAATTCCAACTTGCTCTTCCACGCCGCCATTCCGCTCAACGACGACGGTTCTCTGAAAGAGCTCGAAATCTATCCCGGCCGCAGCTATTCGGGCAAGGACCTGATGCACAACATCGGCATGATGGTTCGCGATGCCTTCCAGACCGATTCGGCCGAGCGCGATTATGCACGCGACTATTTCCTCTATCTGTGGTGCGGCAAGGATTCTCCGCTGTTCTGCAAGTCAAAGATGGCCACCTTCGAGCGCTATTTCCTCAAGGATAAGGA
>CAJOGB010000038.1 GCA_905233835.1 uncultured Lachnospiraceae bacterium | reverse complement strand
CATGATGTCCGTCAAAGGCCGTGGGAAAGATTTTAAAAAATGCCATATTGGATTTCGGGGTGGCGATGCAGGTATGTAAAATACCATCATCGTTTTTTGCCTCCGGGCAAAACTTAAATCCGCCGCCTTCGTAGGTATTGTTCATGGCCACAAAAAGCATGGCAGACTTATAGTCTGTTTCTTCGCCGTCAAAGGACACCTTAATGTCCGGTCGCTTAACAGAGGCAACCAATCGCATGGCACAGGTCAAATAAATCAGTTTTCCCATATGAAGCTTATTCAAAACATTTTTAAACTTGGACGCATCCGCCGCCTGACAAATAGCCGCATCAAATCCAAATCCTGTGGAGTCGTGGAACAGACGATAGACATTTCCCTTTTCATCCTTTCGACCGATTCGTTCTGCAGGGACAAGTTCGTCGGAGATCTCGTGGTATACGATTTTTCCCACATCCATTTTTCGGCAAACTTTTCCTTCCATGATTTTTTTCGCAAGAGCATTTAAATCATCACCGATTCCAAGACCCTTTGCCAAATCATTTCCGCTACCTGCGGGAATGTATCCCAAGTGGATTTGATCAATGTGCTCCATTCCGTTTAGGGCTACATTTAAACTTCCGTCACCGCCCACGATGATTAAGTTTATGATTTCATCTTCCGACAAATCCTTGGTCAGTTCGCGACACAGAGCATCTAACCCCACTTCCTTTGTGGAATAATGCACCTTTATTTCATTTCCGCTTTTCTCCATAATCGGAAGGATTCTTTCAAACTGTTTTAAAGTTCTTCCGGATGCTCCCACCGGGTTTACAACCGCATGAAATATCATAGTTTGCCTCCGTCGATTTTTCGAATCTTTCTGTCGTAGGTATAGACACCGTTGGTCTCATCTTCAATATCCGTCCACTGGGTATAAACGCTGGCGCAAAGCCCCTTCGGAATCAATCCCCGAAGTTTGTTTTGAATTTTCTCGTATGCTTTATTTAAGTCTTCTCTGGTGTTATAAACACTGTATCCGTAAATCGGATCGGAGTAAGAATGTTCTTTAATCTTATAAACCATACCCCCAATTTCCGAGAGCACATTGGCACGATGCTTTTCCGGTGTAACCACTAGTTCAAAGAAGTAATTATGGACACTGAAGAAATCTCCGCCTCGCTGATCGAACCACCCGCTGGCCTGATCAATGAGTCTGGTAGGATCCGTCTTTTTTGCAAGCATGGTCATACGAGTGGTATGAAACTGTCCCCATCCTTCGTTAAAGATAACCCAGGTACAAATGCAAGGATGATTCTTAAGTAGTCGTATGGTGGCAATCATCTCGTTTTTAAATTCCAACTGACCCTCTTTATCCGTTCTGGCAAAAAGCGGATACATCTTATCGCTTACCTTTACCCGTTTTAAAGAAAGAGGGGTAGCCGCATAGGTCACAAACCACTGCTTTAGTTTTCCGCCGCCGTTTACCATATCCTGCCAAACAATAAGGCCCAAGCGATCGCAGTGATAATACCAACGATCCGGCTCGATTTTAATATGCTTTCGCACCATATTAAAGCCGGTCTTTTTCATTTCCAAAAGATCCCAAACAATGGCTTCGTCGGAAGGCGGAGTAAGAAGAGACTCCGGCCAATAGCCTTGGTCCAACACCCCCTGCTGATAAATCACTTTATGATTCAAACCAATCCTCGGAAATGTTTCATGCTCTTGATGAATGAGCTGGAAGGAGCGCATGGCAAAATAGCTTTGCACTTTATCTTCAATTCCCTCTTCATCCGTCACGGAAATATCACAGTAGTATAAATAAGGTTCCTCCGGGCTCCAAAGCACGGGACGCTCCAAAGGAATTAAAAACTCTTCGTCACTTCTTACCACATGGGTTTCAAAAATACGCTCCCGGTTTTTCATCCGCCTTCAAATAAACCTTTGGCTCATAAAGAGAAATCGTTACGTCACAGGAATGCTGATTTCTTGTATGAACCGTTCCTCGAAGCATGTAAGGATTATCTTCGGCGTTTAACTCGATTCGGGTAATGTGATTCTGTGGCGCAAGTTCCGCCCACACCGTTTGCCAAATTCCGCTTTGTGCAGTATAGAACATGCCGCCCCGCTCTAATTTCTGTTTTCCTCTGGAGTGATAAGACTCATCAGATTCATCCGTAACACGAAGGGTAATGGTATTATCTCCCGGATATAAAAAACGGGTAATATCGCAATCAAAAGGAAGGTAGCCTCCCATATGGGTAGCCGCTGCTTTATGGTTAATATAAAGGGTGCAACATTGATCTACCGCACCGAAATGCAGAAGCACCCGTTCCCCGTTGTTTTCATAATGGAAGTGTCTTTGATACCAAAGATATTCCTTTGGCTTAAGTTGACGATTGACTCCGGAAAGCGCCGTCTCCGGAGAAAAGGGAACCAGGATTTTTCCATCCGATATATTTGGAAATTTTTCCTGAACATTTCTTGCCCCGATTTTTTCGATGGCATATTCCCAATAGCCGTTTAGATTGATATAACTGTCGCGAACCATTTGCGGTCGCGGGTATTCCTGTAACACATTGTCCGGGTCTATAGCTTCTCCCCAAACCGTATAAAGCTGATTCATGTTCTAAAATAAGCCTCCGTCCAATCCGATTATTTGTCCGGTCATATAGGTATTGGAAAGCAAAGATACCACAGCCTTTCCCACCTCTTCCGGACGGCCGAATCGACCCATGGGAATTTCATCCGCCAATTCGCTTCGCTCATCCTCATCGAATTTGCTCATCATATCCGTATCGATAACGCCGCAGGAAATGGCGTTTACAAATACACCGGAAGGAGCCAGCTCCTTTGCCAAGGCCTTCGTGAAAGCGTCCACTCCTCCTTTGGACGCGGAATAACACACCTCGCAAGATGCGCCTCGCTGTCCCCACATAGAGGTAATATTTATTATTCGACCGTACTTTCGTTGAATCATTTCCGGTGAAAAAAGTTTTGTGGTATAAAACATGGAAGTTAAATTCGTATTGATTACATGATGCCATTCGGATACTTCCATATCGTTTAAAAGTCCGTAATGGGCAACGCCCGCATTATTTACAATTACCGTGATAATCGGCGTTTCCTTTGACACTTCCTTTTTTACGTGAGACAAAAACGAATAATCGGATACATCCCCCGTAAAGCAGGCACATCTGGTTTTGTATTTTTCTTTCAGTTCTAAAGTCAAAGACTCCAACAGGTCGCTGTTGGAGTGGCAAATCAATATTAAATCATAGCCTTCTTTTGCGAGGGCGCAGGCTATGGCTCTTCCGATTCCGCGGCTTGCTCCCGTAACAAGTGCTGTTTCTTTCATACTACTTATTATTCCTCAATAATCACCTTTAAATATACAGGGTTATGATCTGTGTTTTTAAATTCCTGATCAATGGTTTCGATACGATCCACCTTTAAGTTCTTCGATACAATAAATCCGTCCAACATATAGAACTGGAAATCTCCCGTATGACCGGCATAGGGTTTATCCAAAGAGCGACAGGTGGGATGGGTGGTATCCATTTCAAACTGCCAGCCCTCCGCAAAGTCCTCTGTATTGATAAGGCCTGCCTGCCAGTAATCTTCTCCCAAAACAGGATATACGGAAGTGTCCACATTGGAGAAGGTCTGATTGAAATCTCCGCCGGCCACCACGTAATTTCCTTTTTCGTATTCTTCCTGAACAAAGTTGGCAAGAAGCGCCGTCTGGGCTACTTTTCCCGCACCGTCGTCATAAGCCTCCAAATGAAGGTTTACAAAAACAAACTCTTTATCGGTTCCTTCTACAGGTACACGAGATACCAAAAGACAACGCTTTAAGTTTCCAACACGAGAAGGCCAAGAAAAAGGACTTGGCAGTGCGATTCTCTCTGCTGAAGAAATCTCATATTTGCTTAAAGTCTGGATGCCCGCTTCCATACGTCCCATAGGCGGAATGGGATAGGGAATAAAGAACACATCAAAGTTCTTGGCAAATGCCGTAGAATATTCTGCAAATCTTTCCTTAAAATCCTTTGTCTCATCGATTCCGTAGGTACGGGTGGAATCTACATCGATTTCCTGAATGTACATTACATCCGGGTTTATAGATTCCAAAACGTCTTCCATAGAAGAAAGGTTATTTAAAACAGATTCCTTGTCCTGGGATTGTACCGCTTTTCCACCATCCATAAAAAAGTCGGCAGTTTCGGAAAGCCCGCAGTAACCGATATTCCAGGTTACAATACCCACATCATCCCCGACGGACAACGTCTTTTTCTCTCCGCTTACGGAAGCCTCCGGAACAACGGTTTCCACATCATCCGGTCGATATTCGATTAATGTCAAAAATCCAAGGAATAAAAATGCGACAGCAATAAGAATAAGAATCGTAACAACGATCCACTTTAGAATTCGAAAAGGTAAAGCAAGCTGTTTTTTCATATTATCCCCCCTTCTTTTCCCTTATTTTTAACTATAAGCGTTGTTTTTGCTTTTGTAAAGGTAGAAAATCTTTCCTCTTTTTTGTTAATTTGTCAGATAATTTTCATTGAAGTAAGTCAATAATATGATATAATTATTTCATATCAAAGGGGGTTTTGTTTCGCTTCTTTACGAAGCAATACATAGAAAGGAGAAGGACCATACCTTTGATAAATTTTATTTAAAGGGGTTAAACATCATGAAGATTAAAATTACCGGAAGAAATATCGAGTTAACGGATGGATTGAAAGAAGCTGTAGAGGAGAAATTATCCAAGTTAAATAAATACTTTACAGAAGACACACAAGCAAATGTTACCCTTAGTGTTGAGAAAGAACGCCAGAAGATCGAGGTTACCATTCCCGTAAAAGGAAATATCATTCGTTCCGAACAGGTTTCCAATGACATGTACGTATCCATTGATTTGGTGGAAGAAGTCATTGAACGCCAGATGAAGAAATATCGAAATAAGATTATTTCCCGTCAGCAGGAACCGGGAGAATTCTTCGCAGACGAGTTCATCTCAAAAGCAGATGAGGATGAAGAGGAGATTCAGATTATTCGTTCAAAGAAATTTGGCATGAAGCCAATGTATCCGGAAGATGCATGTGTACAGATGGAACTTTTGGGACATAACTTCTTCGTATTCAGAAATGCCGAGACAGACGAAGTAAACGTTGTTTATAAGAGACGTGGAAACACCTACGGTCTCATTGAACCGGAGTTCTAAAATATCATATTTATACTATTTCAAGAGGGCTTGCAAATGCAGGCTCTCTTTTTTTCTTATTTTGGTGTATAATGTGCTCCTAAGAAATCAAATTCATTTTTGTATATGAAAGGAAATCCTATGGGTATTGTAGTTATCGGAGCGGTATTTGTTGATATTAAAGGTCATCCTTTGATGCAGTATATTCCCGCCGGGCGAAACGTAGGACGCGTCATGCAGGTTCACGGCGGCGTGGCCAGAAACATCGCGGAGGATATCGCCAACGTGGAACTTCGCCCCACCTTTGTCAGCGTGGTGGATGAAAGTGGTATCGGAGAAGATGTCATAAACAAACTCTCCAAACATAAAGTTAACGTAGACTATGTGCGAAAGGTAAAAGACGGACTGGGATCTTGGCTTGCGATTTTTGATAATTCCGGAGATGTGGTGGCTTCCATTTCCAATCGCCCGGATCTTTCCGAAATCGCCACGATTTTGGACGAGCAGGGAGATGAAATCATCGGAAACTGTGACAGCATCATTATCGAATTCGATATGGATAAAGAAATCCTAAAACGCGTATTTAGTTTGGCGGAAAAGTATAACAAAAAAGTTTATGCCGCAGTATCCAATATGACGATTGCTGTAGAACGAAGAGATTTATTAAAGCAGACGGCATGTTTCGTATGTAACGAACAGGAAGCCGGTATCTTCTTCTCCGATGAATACGACGATAAGACTCCGGAGGGTCTTAGAGAGATTCTGGTTCAGAAATTAAAACTGGCACAAATTCCTATGATGGTGGTTACCTTAGGAAACCGCGGATCCGTATATGCCACCTTAGAAGGTGAATCCGGTTACGTGGAAGCAAAGAGTGTTCAGGTCATCGACACCACCGGTGCAGGGGATGCTTTCTTTGCAGGAGTGTCCATGGGACTTACCTATCATAAGAGTTTGGAAGATGCTTGTAAGATCGGGACCCGACTGGCAGCATCCGTTATCGCCACCAAAGAAAATGTTTGCCCAAGATTTTTACCGGAAGAATTTGATATCGAAGTTTAGTTTTATACATATAAAAAGGTTCCAAAGAATACTCTTTGGAACCTTTTGTTATGGTTTGAATTCTTTTATTCTTCCGTAAGCTGTTCTTCAACAACTGCATCTGCAGGAGCTTCCTCGGATAATTTGAATCTCTGAACAATCTCATCCAAGTGGCTGGATACATCCTGTGAGTCACTTGCCATATCGTTCATACGTCCCATCATCTCGCCCGCCTGGTTAATCGTATCAGTAACCTCAGCTGAAGATGTAGCTGTATTTGTAGCACTCTCTGCGATTTCCGCAACCGCTGCATTTACCTGCTCCATAGACTCGGAAATGTAGCGAACCATCTCGGAAATATTATCTGCCAAATCACCGAACTTCTGCGCATCGGAACCGTATTCCTGACCGATAGAAATAAACTTCTCGTAATCCGGTGCAACCGTTTCTCTCATGAACTCTAAGAGAGATGCAGAAGAAAATGACAACTGATCAAACGCTTTTTGAATCTGATCAACCGTTCCCTGAATCTGATCAACCGCATTCTTTGTCTGCTCTGCAAGTGTATTAATCTCGCCTGCTACAACAGCAAATCCACGACCATGTTCGCCGGCCCGGGCTGCCTCGATAGAAGCGTTTAATGAAAGGAGGTTAATCTGGCTTGCAATTTCAGAAATAGAATCTGCCATTGTAGAAATTTCAGAAACAACCTTTGCAGCCTCTGTAGCTTCTTCCAATTCCTTACCACGTTCTCTGGCAATGGAAAGAGCATGCTCGGATGATTCTCTACCTTCACGTTCAATGTCTGCTGCCTTATTCTTAATGGCAACAACTTCCTGTTTCGTATTTCTTGTCTCTTCGGCAAGTTTTTCAACAGATTCGTTTACTTCATTTGCAGAAGCGGATACCTGCTCTGTTGCAGCACCGGTATTTGTCATCGCATCATTTACACGCTGCATGGACTCTGCCACATCTTTAAAGCGCTCCAAAAGTGTATTGGATGTTCCCGCAAGTTCTGTTGAAGATTCAGATACCTGATGGGATCCGTTTCCGATATTTCGGATAACATCCGAATTGTTGTAGTACATCTCATTCAAAGAGGTTGCCATCGCTCCGATTTCATCGTTACGACGAATCTTAAGGGGCTTTGCGGTAAAGTCTCCGGATGCCAATGTGGTTGCAAATTCTTTTACCTTAACAATAGGTTTTGCAAGTGAAGACGCAAATCCATATCCAAATAGAATAACTAACACAACGGCAATCGCTAAAATTATAAGCGCATTTGCCAAGCTCTTATTATAGGCGGACATCACATAATCATAATCGGTAAATATAACAGTCGTCCAACCGATGGTGTCATTCTTTAAATAAGACATCAACACCTTTTTACCGTTATGCGTGGTAACTTCCATACCGCTTCCGTTTGCCTGCGACAACTGGTAAACTTCTTCCCCGGATAAATCGATAATTTCACCGGAATTCAAATCATACTGAGATTCTGTTGTTGCAGCCAAATTTCCTGACCGATCCAAAATAGTAATATCTGTATAATCCGTATCTAATTCAGCAAGCTTAGCGGATAACGTAGTCAATGTTGCAGATCTTGCCACACCACCTACAACATCTCCGGCTTCGTTGTACATCGGATCAGCCATATATATATTTGGTTCACCGGTTGCCTTACTGATGGTAACATCTGAAATATATTTAGTACCGGCTACAGACTGCTTTGCATATTCTCTTTCAGAGATATCATTTAGCGCCCCGTCATCCGCACGTACAATCTGCATACAATCCATACCGTATACAAACATCAGGCCGTCGTTAGCAAAGCCCTTGTCAGCGTTTACAATTTCTGCCTTCGCCCAAGCCATATTCTGCTCGCTTGGGTCAACGAGCGCGTCGGACAATGTCGTGTTTCTGGATAACAAATCTACACCAACAAAGGTCTCATCCACCATGCTTATAAGCTCTTTGTCCGCAGTTTTCAATGTCTGCGATGCAAGCTCTGTCTGCAAATCAACAACATTTGTTTTTAATGTCTGGGTTAACAATAAAGTAATTACCAACATCGGAATAATACTTAGCGCCAGAAAGATGATAACCAACTTTAGTCTGATGCCAATTCCAGTTGTGCTTTTAGATTTTTTTGTAGACATCCTTTTACCCTCCCCAAATAAATTTTCTTCTTTTATTTTAGTCCATATCTGACCACATTTTCAAGTACTTTTCCACATTACAACCCCATTAGTCGTTCAACAAGAAAAACGGTTACACAGGCAAAGATTGCCACCTTAGGCAGGCTCTTCTTTTGGTATCCCAAAACAAGGGCAACCGCAAAGCCCGCCAAAGCACTTAGCACGCTGCTTGTGCTGTAAAAAATAGCAGGCACCGTCATGGCCGTAAGGCATGCGTAGGGCGTATAATACAACACTCTTTTTATATATTTGTTTTTTATCTCTTTTTGAAACAAGGTAAGCGGCAACATACGAATGAGATACGTTGTAATCGCCATCAGGAAAATATATTTTATCATCATAGCGCCTGCTCCTCCTTTAGTGGAAAGAATGCCGCCGTCAGCCCGGCAGCAATCAATGTACACAGAATTATCGCAAATCCGGCAGAAATCTTGTTTAACACCGGCACATAGGTAAACATACAGCTAAGTGCAAGTGCAACAACCGAAACAAACAGCACCGATTTTTGTTCTTCAACGCCGGGAAGAACAATGGCAATAAACATTCCGTAAAGCGCTATTCCAAGGGCGCTCTGTACAGATGCAGGAAGCATATTATTGGCTACGCCGCCGCAAATTGTCCCCGTCATCCAACTTATAATCGGAAACCACTCCAAACCCAACATATAAGAAAGGGTCAATGGTTTTTCCCGAGTGGCCGCTACCGCAAAAATTTCATCGGTAACTCCATAGGAAACAATCATTCTCTGAGGGGTACGCATCTTCTCGGAAAGTTTCTGTGTCAAAGTCAAAGACATGAGTGCATAACGAAGATTAATAACGATTTGAGTAAGAACAAGTTCCAAATAAGTCGCTGAAGATGCAAACAGTGTCAGTCCGGCAAACTGTCCGGCGCTGGTTACATTTAAAAGAGACATCATTCCTGCGGTAAGGGGAGAAATCCCTACGGATGCCGCCATGATTCCGAAAGTAAAACTAACGGAAAAATACCCAATGGCAATGGGCAAACTGTCTTTTAATCCTTCCCTAAATTCAGGCATCTTTTTCATCGCGTCTCCCAACCCGCTTACTTGCGAACTATTTTTAAAACTTCTATAATGATACCGAAAATAACGATTTGATACAATCCATTTACGAGGATATTTTTTATGAAAAAAGATTTTAAAGAAGCCATCGAAGATTCGCCGATTATCGCAGCCATCAAAGACGATGACGGTTTGGAGAAGTGTTTAACCTGCGACAGCCGAATCATTTTTATCTTATACGGAGATGTAATTACCATTCCGAATATCGTGGAAAAGGTAAAATCCGCAGGGAAAATCGCGAATCTT
>CAJOGB010000037.1 GCA_905233835.1 uncultured Lachnospiraceae bacterium | reverse complement strand
AACCGTGAATCAGCCCTTCGCTTTGGAGTGGATGTAACAGGAAATGCCAGAGGAAATCTTTTCTCTGACGAACCGCTGATTCGCATGAGAAATACCGCTGTATTGCCGGGCAAGGATAAGCTTTTGGATATGATTGCATCCGTGGATGATGGTTATTATCTTTTAAATACCGGAAATGGACAGGCGGATTTGACAGGAGAATTCATGTTTGGAATCACCTGCGGATATGAGATTAAAAACGGAAAACTCGGTCGTGGCATTTTGGATACCACGGTTTCCGGAATTGCTTTTGATGTTTTAAAAACAGTGGATATGATGTCGGATGAAGTGACCTGGCACGCAGGTGGAACCTGTGGAAAGATTCAGAATATGCCGGTTGCCATGGGTGGTCCGGCAATCAAATGCAAGATTAATATAGGAGGACGGTAGAATGAGTGACATGACAAAGATTTATAAAGCCTCAGATTATATTAAGGGCTTGCTACAGGAAAAGAAGGATGTAAAGGCACAGTATGAGGTGTCAGAACTTGTTACCAAAGAGATTTCTTATGAAAACGGAGATTTTTCACTGTTCCGTACCCTCTTTGATAATGAAGTTACTATCAAGGTAATTGCTGATAAAAAGAAAGGTCAGACATCTACCAACTCCTTTGATGAAGCGGTATTAAAAGAGACCTTTGAAAATGCACTTTTATCTGCAGAGTCCGGAACGGCGGATGACTGTTTTGATATTGCACCAAAGAATGAGAAGGAAGAGTTCTTACTTGGGGATTTGGAGCCGGATGTAGATAAGCTTATGCAGCGTGCCAGAGAGTTTGCCGATGATGTGGAAGCAAACTTTAAAAACATTTTGGTTATGAAAATGATTTTCCAGCACGTAAGAAAAGATACCCTTTATCGAAATACAAGCGGTTCCGAAGATACGGTGCATTTCGGAAGCTATGCATTTTTATTTGAGTATGCCGGAAACGATGGAAAAAACACCGCCGGCATCAGTTTTGCGCAAGTGGAATTTAAGGATTTGGATACACCGCTTATGGAACTTGGACGCATCCGAAAGGATTTGGAAGAGGCGGAACAGTCCATCTATCCCAAACCGGTAGAAGGAAAGTTTGAAGGAAAAGTAATCTTTACACCGGCCTGCTTTAAAATGGGATTATATTGCTGCGGCGGTATCGCACTTTCTGATTCCGTTATTATTGATAAGGCGTCTCTATGGTCAGACAAACTGGGCGAAAAAGTGGCGTCCGAGAAGTTAAATATTACGGTTAGCCCTTGGGATGAACGAATTGTCGAGGGTGAAGTATATACAGAAGACGGATTTCGAAGCAAAGACTTTGAACTCATTACGGATGGTGTGTTAAAGAGTTACTTTACCACCCTTTACGGTGCCAATAAGGCAGGAGTAGAACGCGCATTAAATACAAGCAAAGCTATTGTTGTGGAACCGGGTGAAATTACCTTTGAAGAAATGATAAAAAGCGTGGACAAGGGACTTCTTGTGGGAATGATTTCCTGCGGTATGCCGGGGGTAAACGGAGAACTTTCCGGTGTGGCTAAAAATGCATTTTACATTGAAAACGGCGAAATCAAACATGCCGTATCGGAAACCATGGTAAGTTTTAACGTGGT
Organism: uncultured Lachnospiraceae bacterium; assembly: GCA_905233835.1. GTDB lineage: Bacteria > Bacillota > Clostridia > Lachnospirales > Lachnospiraceae > JAILEN01. The sequence goes on along the minus strand of CAJOGB010000037.1, from coordinate 6,309 downwards.
TAAGATGTTAAATGATATTGTTTCCTTGTCAAAAGAAGTAGTTTGCGACGGAAGTAGTGTGATTCCTTACGCATGTGTGGATCACATCACAATTTCCGGCAAGTAAGAAAATTGACAAATCCGTAATTACGGATTAGAATAAAGTCGAGGAGAAATCTTCGACTTTATTTTTTTTGGAATCAGAATCCGTAATTACGGATATATGAGGTAAAGACTATGACCATCAGTGAACGTATCTTTGAACTTATGAAGGAAAAGAACCTGACACAGAAGGAGTTTTCCAAGCGGGCACATATTCCGGAAAGCACGATAAGTGACTGGAAGAAAAAGGGAAATACGCCAAGCGCGGAAAAACTTATGGATATAGCAAATGCGCTACAGGTTTCACTTAGTGAATTGCTGGGCGAGGCGGTCATTGAATCAAGCAGAGAGGATTATGCTCTTAATGGAGAAGAAAAAACGCTCCTTGAGATGTATCGCGCATTGCCGGAGAAACAGAAAAAGAGATGTCTTTTATATTTCCAAAATCTCTCTGAAGTCAATGGACAGCAGTCCTCAAAAACTGCATTGGAAAAGAAAAATGAAACAGTGATTGCGGATACCGAGTTTTTACTTCAAAAGCAGTTGGCCTACAAACTTCGTAGGTTGGCACGATTGGATCGCATTAAGTTGGATGAGAGTAAGCATGCATCTGGTCGGAACTTACATCTTTTTAAATACTTGGATTACCTTGGCATTGATAAATTGGAATATTTAAGAACTTACCTTGCCAATATTCAGCCCTTTATGATTACGGAGATGAAGACCCAGGAAAAGTTTGAAAATGCCATATGTGTTTTAGACCAATTCTATCGAATCTCTGTTTATATCAAGGTGGATGCCACAAAGGAAGAGGAAATCATTGTTTCTTTTCATGAAAACGAGAAAAATGGTGTTGCAAAGAAAAACCCGATTTTCCCAAAGAACAACTATGTATATGTCTTCGCGGAGTCCCTTGGAAGTTACGTAATCCCGACGGACAGTTATACCATTAATCTTTTAATTACAAGAGGCGTATCCACGTTCCCGATTAATGTGCCGGCAAAGAAATACGATGAAGACGGATTTTTGGTGAACTACACCTATATTAATAATGCACTTACTGATATAGCAAACCAATACTTAGAGGATTTGTATTCTACGGATTTGGATTTCTCGGCAATCGAGGTGTTCTCATCTTTACAGCAGTTATCCTTTACATCCTACGGACACGATTGTTTTTCCAACATCTCTTTACTGATTGACAGTCTTTTGATTCTAACGGATGCAAATGCAAAGATGATTTCCGATGGGGCACTTTGCATTTATTGTAATTCACTGGATCTTTTGGAGTCGGATAAAAAGGAACTTATAGCTACACTGACAACCAGGTTTGAGGTGAACTCTTCTCGGGCATTGCCGGAGATCCTAGAACGAGTGAAGATGAATATTGTTTAAACCGGATGTCGATTTTGTTATAATAAAATAGTATGGATTACGACATCATTCACAGTAAAAGAAAAACGGTGGCGATTGAAATCATGCGAGACGGAAAGGTGCTTGTACGTGCACCCAAAAGAGTCTCGGCAGAAGAAATCGATGCCTTTGTAAAAGAAAAGGAAGCCTGGATTTTAAAACACGTTTCCTTGGTGCAGGCGGAAAACGAATCCACGGCGGAAATCGAGCCTCTTACCGACGAGGAAATCAAAGCCTTAAAGGAATCGGCGAAGTATTATTTCCCGCAAAAGGTGGAGGAATATGCAAAGCAGATGGGGGTAACCTACGGAAAGATTACCGTTCGCTTTCAGCACTCTTTATGGGGAAGCTGTTCTTCCAAGGGGAATTTGAATTTTAACTGTCTTTTGATGCGACTTCCCACCGAGATTCGGGATTATGTCATCGTTCATGAACTTTCCCACAGGAAGCATATGGACCACTCCGAGGCGTTTTGGAAAACCGTGGAATCCATTCTTCCGGACTATGAAGAGAGAAGGGCGGTGTTAAGAACCGACGGAGGTTTTTTAATGCTGGCCGCAAAGGAAGCAAAGGACGGTAACAGAAAGTTTTATACCTACATGCTTCGATGTGCGGACGGTTCATTATATACCGGCTACACCACGGATTTGGAAAAGCGTGTGGAGGCACATAATTCGGGAAAAGGTGCAAAGTATACGCGCATGCGCAGACCGGTGGAACTGGTTTATTTTGAAACCCATACCTCCAAGCAGGAAGCCATGCGAAGAGAAGCACTCATCAAACAGATGACAAAAAGGGAGAAGGAAAAATTATGCAGCAGTACGAGCAGGAACATTTAAAACTGGTAAGAGATACCGCGGCGGAGTGCACACTGTTTTTAAAGACCGACGGTACATTTCCACTTGATAAACCATGCGAAATCGCGGCATACGGAAACGGAGTTCGCCATACCGTAAAGGGCGGAACCGGATCCGGAGAAGTAAACAGTCGCTTTTCCGTAAATATCGAAGAGGGATTAAAAGAGGCCGGCTTTACCATCACCACAGAAAAGTGGCTGAATCAATATGATGAAATAAAAAAGGAAAGCCGTAAAAAGTTTTTAAAAGATTTAAAGGCAGAAGCAAAGGCTGCCGGCTCCAATATTTTTATTTACGGAATGGGAAAAATTCAAAAAGAGCCGGAGTATAAAATCCTCCTTTCAAAAAAGGGAGATGCATGCGTATACGTGCTTTCAAGAAATTCCGGTGAAGGAAACGACCGTGTTCCCGAGCGCGGAGATATTTTACTTACTGAATCGGAAGAACGGGATATTAATGCATTAAACGATGCCTTTGATAAATTTTTATTGGTATTAAACGTAGGCGGTCCCGTGGATTTAACCCCGGTAAAGGATGTAAAAAATATCCTTCTTTTATCACAGCTTGGGGTAGTGACCGGACAGGTGCTTGCGGATATTATGCTTGGAAAAGTAAATCCCTCCGGAAAACTTTCCACCACATGGAGTGCATGGGAAGATTATTGCACGGAGGGCGACTTCGGTGACCTGGAAGAAAACCACTATAAAGAGGGCATTTATGTTGGATATCGCTATTTCGATTCCGTAAAAAAACAGGCCATGTATCCTTTCGGATTCGGATTGGGATATTCCAAGTTTGAAATTTCCGAGGTGGAGATTTCCAATAAAAAAGATAAAATCAAAGTTCGCACCAAGGTAAGAAATACCGGCGATTATAACGGAAAAGAAGTGGTGCAGGTGTATATATCCGCACCGGAAAAATCCTTGGATAAGCCTTATCAGGAATTGGCGGCTTTCGGAAAAACCAGAGCTATCGATCCGGGGGTTGCAGATACCATTGAAACAGAGTTTAACCTCTCCGATATGGCGTCCTACGATGAAAGTAAAGAATCCTACGTATTAGAACAGGGGCTTTATGTAATCCGCGTGGGAAATTCTTCGGTAAATACTCAGATTGCCGGTGTCATTTCCTTAAGCGATGACGTGGTTGTTTTAAAGGCAAAAAATGTCTTGGGAACCCCGGGATTTTCCGATTTTAAACCCGGCGAAAAACGAGAGAATACCATCCCTGCAAATGTGACTGCAATCAATCTTACAAAAGATGATTTTGAGACAAAGCAGGTTTCTTATGAGAAAGAATATCCCATCGATGAAAGAGTAAAGTCTCTTTCCGATGAGGAACTTACATATTTAAGCATCGGTGCCTTTAATCCAAAAGGCGGATTATCCAGTGTTATCGGTGAGTCTTCCTTTGCGGTAGCGGGAGCAGCGGGTGAAACCACCAATATGCTAAAGGATAAAGGAATCGGCGCACTTGTCATGGCAGACGGTCCTGCGGGAATTCGTGTGGTCAGAGAATATTATGAAGATGAAAAAGGTGCCCATGCGGTAAATGCCCCGGGCTCATTGGAAAGCTTAGCGGAACTTACCACCGGTCTGACAAAGGTGGCCTTTAATTTATTGTCCGGTCCGAAGAAGGCCCCGAAGGGTGCAAAAGTAAAAGAACATTACGCCACTGCCATTCCCATCGGAACCGCCATTGCACAGAGTTTTAACTACAGTCTTGCAAGAAACTACGGCGATTTGGTTGGGGATGAAATGGAGCGCTTCGGTGTGGATCTTTGGTTGGCACCGGCTCTTAACATTCACAGAAGCATTCGCTGCGGAAGAAACTTTGAGTACTATTCCGAAGATCCGCTTCTTTCCGGTTTGATGGCAGCTGCCATTACCGAAGGAGTACAATATCACGAGGGATGCGGAACCACTGTGAAGCACTTTGCGGCAAACAATGCGGAAACGAATCGCTATTATAACAACAGTTTGGTATCCGAACGTGCCATGAGAGAAATCTATTTAAAGGGATTTGGAATCTGCATTCGAAAAGCGAATCCTCGTGCGGTGATGACTTCCTATAACCTGTTAAACGGAACCCATACTTCCGAACACAGAGGACTTACGGAAGATGTTTTAAGATGTGAGTTTGGATATGACGGACTTGTAATGACGGATTGGGTCATTGCCGCTATGTCAAATCTCGGAAAGAAATATGACAGAGCCCATGCATCAAAGGTGGCGGCAGCCGGCGGAGATGTATTTATGCCGGGAAGCAAAGCGGATTATGAGGATGTGTTAAAAGCGTTAAAAGACGGAAGACTGGAAAGAAAACAGTTGGAGATAAACGCGACTCGTGTATTAAAACAATTATAAAAAAGGAGAAAAGTACTATGCCGTTTATTGATTCAAAGATTTCATTTTTTGTAAACAACGCAGTCAAAGAGGAATTAAAAGAAGAGTTGGGAAAACTCATTACGACATTAAATAAGTCGGAAACCTACTTAATGGTGGGAATTGATGATGATTATAATTTATGGCTTGGAGGAAAGAAACTTGAAAAAGGGGCTTATGTATCTGTCAGCCTATACGGAAATGCTCCCAAAGAGGCCTATGATAAACTGACGGAACAGATTTGTGATTTGTTCTCCAAGAAACTGGACATCCCGGGAGATGCGGTGTATGTCACCTATCATCCGGTCAGTGATTGGGGTTGGAACGGAAGAAATTTTTAATATCATTTAACGGGCTCAAAAGAGCCCGTTTTTTACTTCTTACGATTCTTTTTTTACCTTTTATCCCAAAGTGTTGATTATCTTAATTAAGTATGAGAAAGTAGTTCTCGGAGAAAAATCTTACTTAAAAAGAGGAGGAAATATGTTAGAAAATATTTTGGAAGGAATGGAGGTCTGCTTTGATGATAGCGCACAGTCGATTCTTCGTTCTCAAGAGAATCGTGAACGACGTGTGGTATTAGAACAGGGTGTCCTTGTAACAAATGTGCGCTCGGAAGAGCGTGGCGTATGTGCAAAGGTGTACAAAAACGGTGTGAATGGTTTTGCATCTATGGCGCAGTACGACAAAGAGGCAGCACAGCAGGTGTTAAAGGCTGCTACGGAGAATGCTTCTTATTTAAGAAAGTATGCAAAAAGCGAAAAACCGATGTTTCCTGCATTACCGAAGGAGATGGTAAATTCAGAACGATTCATCATTGATTTTGAACAGAAAAAGATTGTAGATCTTTGCAAGGAAGTTGATGATTATATCGTAAAGAACTGTCCGAAGATTACCGGTCGCAGAGTGTTATATCATGAGGATACCATGGAAAAGTATATTCTAACTTCGGATGCATCAAAGGGTCACGTAGCATATCCTAGAGTAAAAGTTATGATTGTTCTTCGAATGGAAGCCCTGGATGGAAGTACGGTGGAACTTTTTAACGGTGTAAGCGGCTTTGGGCACATGGATGATAACTATGCGGACAGAAGTGTGTTATTCAAAAAAGTAGACGAAATTTATAAAAAACTTTGTGATAAGGCAGAAGGTGTCTACGCTGAAGCCGGATATAAGACCGTAATCTTAGATCCAAACGTTGCGGGAATGATTGCCCATGAAGCAATCGGTCACACTGTAGAGGCGGACCTTGTTTTGGGTGGTTCTGTTGCAGGACCGAACTTAAACAAACAGGTGGCTTCCAAAATGGTAAGCATCGTAGATTTTGCTCACACCTATAACGGAGAACGTGCACCACTTCCTGTATATTTGGATGATGAAGGTGTAAAGGCAAAGGATGCGATTTTGGTGGAAAACGGTATCTTAAAAGGCTATATGCATAACCGTGAATCAGCCCTTCACTTTGGAGTGGATGTAACAGGAAATGCGAGAGGAAATTTTTTCTCTGACGAACCGATTATTCGTATGCGAAACACGGCAGTACTGCCGGGAAAGGATAAACTTAACGATATGAT
>CAJOGB010000036.1 GCA_905233835.1 uncultured Lachnospiraceae bacterium | reverse complement strand
GGCTATATGCCGGGACGAAAGGTAGTAATCCTTGGCTCCGGTGATATCGGACTTATCATGGCACGTCGAATGACATTAGAAGGTGCTGAAGTTCAGGTAGTGGCTGAGCTTATGCCTTACTCCGGCGGATTAAAGAGAAACATCGTTCAGTGCTTGGATGACTTCGGTATTCCGCTTAAGTTATCACACACTGTAATTGATATCGAAGGAAAAGAGCGTGTGGAAGGAATCACCATCGCTGAGGTTGGTCCGGACAGAAAGCCGATTCCGGGAACAGAGATTCACTATGAATGTGATACCTTACTTCTTTCCTGCGGACTTATTCCGGAAAACGAACTTTCATCAAAATCCGGCGTAGAACTTAGCCCGATTACATCAGGACCTGTTGTAAACGATTCTTTGGAAACCAACATCGAAGGAGTATTTGCATGTGGTAACGTACTTCATGTACATGACCTTGTAGACTTCGTTTCTCAGGAAGCTACCAATGCCGGAAAGAATGCCGCTAAGTACATTCTTGAAGGAAAAAAAGTTGCAAAGAAAGTATTGGAAATCCTTCCGGTTGACGGCGTTCGTTATACCGTTCCGAAGTACATCCGTCCGGAAGAAATGGATGATACCGTTACCGTTCGTTTCCGTGTAGGCGATGTTTATAAGAACAAAGCCATCGCTACTTACTTTGGAGATACTCAGATTTCCAAGAGAAAGAAACAGGTTATGGCACCGGGTGAAATGGAGCAGGTAGTACTTACAAAGGCTCAGCTTGCAGAGTATCCGGATATCACAAATATCACAATCAAGATTGAGGAAGCATAAGGAGGATAGCATTATGGAAACAAAGAATTTAACTTGTATCGGCTGTCCTATGGGCTGCCAGTTAACCGTTACATTAGAAAACGGAGAAGTAACTTCCGTAGAAGGAAATACCTGTAAGCGTGGTGATATCTACGCTCGTAAGGAAGTAACCAACCCAACCCGTATCGTTACTTCATCTGTACGCGTTAAAGGCGGACATTTAAATATGGTTTCTTGTAAGACCAAGGAAGATATTCCGAAGGGCAAAATCTTTGATATCTGTAAGGCACTTGAAACCGTAGAAGTAAACGCACCGGTTGCCATCGGAGACGTACTTGTAAAAGATGTTTGCGGAACCGGAGTAGATGTAGTTGCTACAAAGAATATTGAAGCAAGATAATCGTTTTAAAGAGGGTTAGAGAATAATAATAAAAATCTCAACATACATTTTTACCGGTGTGCCAAAGAAGCACACCTCTGTGAAAAGTATGTTGAGATTTTTTGATTTACATGATTATGGAATATTATTGTCTTTGTTCTTTTAACATCTCTGCGATGACGCTGTGTGTGTAGTCGGAGACGTGCTTCTTATCTTCCGGGTCTAGGGCATCCAAAATAATCGGCTCCCCGAAGGTAATCTGCACCGGACGTTTTTTCACCCATGGGAAGTGATCCTCAAACACCGTGTTTGTTCCCGTGATGGCCACCGGAATCACCGGGCAGTTTGTTTTCGTGGCGATTTTAAATGCACCTGCTTTAAACTCGTGAAACTCGCCGTCGCGACTTCTGGTTCCCTCGGGAAAGATAAAAATGGAAATGCCGTCTTTGATATAATCGATGGCTTCCAAAATGGTTTTAAGTCCTTCCTTCGGATTGGAACGATCCAAGAACAAACAGTAAAGGCGCCTCATCCAAGTGGAAAGGGACGGAATCTTTTCAAATTCTTTTTTGGAAATATATCCGGTACGTCGCTTCATTAAAGGATAGGTAAGAATCACGTCAAAGAATCCCAAGTGGTTTCCGATGAAAAGTACCGGCCTGTCGTTAGGTACGTTTTCCAATCCTTTGATGTCGGGTTTTACTCCGGAGAAAAATCGAATCACATTGAAAGCCCAGTTTACAATGTGAAGGGAAATATAATCCGCTTTTTCCCTGTTTATCTTTCGATACAGGTATAGGATTCCCTGAATCGGAAGGCTTATAATCAAAAATAAAACTAAAAACAGAACGATAATGATTGTCCGCATAGCAAACTCCTTTGTTCTTTTCTTAAGGACTAATATAGCACAATTCTTTTGCTTTTAACAGAAAATCCTTGAAAAACAGGGCTCCACTTTGACAAATTAAAGCGATGGTGCTATACTTTGCCTTAACGTATTTCTCCTACCGGGGAGAATAGACAGGAGGTACAATTGAATATGGAGCAGAAAGATTTCGACAAGGTGCGTGCATCTGTTCAGCAGCAATGTGGCAGCGAGGTTATGATTCAGTTGGATAGAGGTCGTAACAAAGTTGATATCCAGAAAGGCGTTATTCAGGAAGCATATCCTAGCGTATTTACTATTTTGGTGAATGATGATGACGATGATCATCCTGCACAGCTTTTATCATTTAGTTATACAGATATTATTACAAAAGAGATTCGCATGAAATTATGTTAAGAAACTCACTCCTTCGACCGTTTCGGTCGGGGGAGTTTTTCTTTGCAAAAATAGGCTTTAACCCCCTTCGTTTACTTGCAAAAACAACCGATTTTTACTATGATGATAATAAGTATGTGCAATTTTACGGAGAATTTTTATGCCGAAGGTAAATAGAAAAGTTAAAGTGCTTTCCGGGGTGCTTCTGGTGACGGTTGTTTTAGGAGCGTTTTCGGGAAGTGTCTATGCCGAAAAGTCCATCAGTCAGCTGGAGCAGGAAAAGGCTCAGTTGGAAGATGAGATCGCGGAACTGGATGAGGAACTTGTAGATATCTTAGCCGAGATTGAAGGCCTGGAATCGGAGATATCTGCCATGGAAGCAGAAATCGAAGAACTGGGATACGAACTTCAGGCTGCAAAGGATGCGGAAGAGCGACAGTATCAAAATATGAAGGTTCGTATGAAGTATTTATACGAACACGGGAATGAAAATCTGCTTACCATTTTTGTGGAATCCGGCAGTATCGGTGATTTTATCAATCGTGTGGAATATGCCAATGCGATTTATGAATATGACAGAAATCTTTTGGACAGTTATGTGGCGACTCAGGTGGAAATCGAAGAGATGCAAACCGAGTTGGAGTCACAGAAAGCAGTTTTAAAGAGCGAGAAAAACTCTTTGGCGGCCAAGAAGTCATCCTTAAACAGTATGATTGCCGCAAAGAAAAAACAGGTGGCGAATTTTGATAAACAGTTGGCGGCGGCTAGGGAAGCTGCCCGAAAGAAAGCGGAGGAAGAAGCCAGACGTCGTGCGGCAGAACAGGCATCTGCCAATGCAGCGGCATCCGGACAAAAGACCGGTGTAAACCCGGCTCAGAGAACAAACGTCAGTGGAGCTGCGGTGGTATCTTACGCCATGCAGTTTGTTGGAAACCCCTATGTTTGGGGCGGAACTTCTTTGACGGAGGGCTGCGACTGCTCCGGATTTGTACAGCAGGTATATAAGAATTTCGGTATCAGTTTGGGGGCCGGACGAGCCACCTCTGCGTCCATGCGAACCGTAGGACAGGAAGTAAGTTTTGACTGTTTGAAAGCAGGAGATATCGTTTGCTATCCGGGCCATGTAGGAATTTATACGGGATCCGGCACCATCGTGGAGGCCCAGAGTACGCGAGCGGGAATTACAGCAAATCGATCGGTGACCTGTCGTACGATATTGGCCATTCGACGAGTGATTTAGTGATTTATGAAAAGTAATACAAAAACGAAAAAGTTAGATTCGATTCTTCGGGTTATTATCATTTTTACGGTGATAGCCGCTATCGGTGTAGCTTCACTTCTCAGTTTTCAGTCGAGGCAGTATTTAATCTACAGCGAGAACTTGGATGCGGTAGCCGTAAAGGTGGATGTTCAGGAATTAACGCTAAGAGATCTTGCGTTTTATGTTTTGTACGAGGAGCAAAACGTGGAGGAAAAGGCTCTTGTTTACGATGCCAAAAACTCCAGAGCGTTTTGGAATATTCATACGAATCAAAGCTTTGTACAGCTTTCCGCAAAAGATGCGGCCATGGATATGGCGGTGCACGACTATTTGTTTTATAATGCTGCCTTGGAAAACGGCCTTACCCTTTCCGAGGATGAAAAGATTGCATTGGAACAAAGGCGTACCGATTTTTGGGAAGACTTGTACGATGTACAAAAAGAAAATCTCCCGGTGGAATATGAAGTCATAAATGACTCCATGCGAAAGATCGCTTTGGCGGAAAAGTATCAGATGCTTTTGGCTACTGAAACCGGAAAAACCTATGCGGGTTATGCCTATGATGGGTATGACTATGAGCAGTGGTTAAAAGAAAAGGATGTAAAAATAAAGGTCAACAAAAAGGTTTGGGACCGGATTAATTTTGGAAATGTTACTCTCGTGCATGATGTACAGGTAACCATGGAAGAAGAATAGAAGGAATTAAAAAATGAAACTTGGGAGAAACGATGCTTGCTGGTGTGGCAGCGGAAAAAAGTATAAGGTTTGTCATGAGAGATTTGATAAAAAAATCGAAGCTCATGCATTAAAGGGACATCTTGTGCCCAGTCATGACATTATTAAAACCGAAGCACAGGTGCAAAAGATTCGTGAGTCCGCAAAGATTAATATGGCTTGTCTCGATGCGGTAGCGGAAGCGATCCATGTGGGAATGAATACCCAGGAAATCGACGATATCGTTTATGAAACCACAAAGAAAATGGGCGGTATTCCCGCACCGTTAAACTATGAGGGATTTCCGAAGAGCGTATGCACATCCGTAAACGATCAGGTTTGCCACGGTATTCCTTCAAAGGATGTGATTTTAAAAGACGGAGATATTATAAACGTGGATTGCTCTACGATTTTGGACGGATATTTTTCCGATTCCTCCCGTATGTTTATGATCGGAAATGTCAGTGAGGAAAAGAAGCGTTTGGTGGAAGTAACCAAAGAATGCTGCGACCTTGGTTTGGAAGCGGTAAAACCTTGGACCTTCCTTGGGGATATGGCTCAGGTGATTCACGAGCATGCGGAAGCAAACGGATATTCCGTGGTTCGTGAAATCGGTGGACACGGAGTCGGTTTGGAATTCCATGAGGAACCTTGGGTGGGATACTGCTCCAATGCCGGTGAAGATATGTTAATCGTTCCGGGTATGATGTTTACCATTGAGCCCATGATTAATATGGGAACGGCACAGATCTTTACGGATAAAGAAAACGGTTGGGAAGTTTATACCATGGACGGAAAGCCATCCGCGCAGTGGGAGTATCAGATTTACGTAACCGAAGAAGGGGTAGAGGTAATTTCCTGCTAATGAGAATTCTGATTGCGTCTACAAAAGAATTATGTTATTTTTCTGGCTCCTTTTTCTTGGATCGAATCCAAGAGGAGTTGGAAAAAATGAATATAGAAGTAGTCCGTCTTGACTTTGATGAAGCCAAGGCGGATTATTCTTTGCTGGAAGCGCAGTACGGTAAAACCTATGATGCCATTTTGGATATTAATTCAAAACTGCCCTATCTTATCGATGATGACGGAAAGCGGGTTTTAAATAAAATCGATGCACCTTTTGTAAATTATATTTTAGATCACCCGCTCTATCATCATCCGGGGCTTACCTTTCCCATAAAGCGATACTATGCATTGGGAATCGATAAGTGCCATGTGGATTATATGAAAAAGAATTATCCCCATTTAAAGGATGTTTCTTTACTTCCGGTGGCGGGAACAAAGGCTTTTGACACACTGCCTTTTTCGGACAGAAAAAATGAAATCCTTTTTACCGGTACCTATTTAAAAGACGAGAGCTTAGACGAAAAAATCTTGGCCCTTCGAAATCAAATCAATGATGCCACCTATCAGGTAGCTCTTGATTTATGGGATGCATGGAAAGATACTGCCAAGCCCATAGAGGAATGTTTGCTGACTCTTTTGAAAAGTTACAGCGGTGCAAAAACGCTCGAAGAAGTAGATGCCTATATTCAGGATTTTTATGAGATGAGCGGATTTGCGGAACTCTTAAATCATATGTTTTTGGTGGATCAAAAGAAGCGCAACCAAAAACGGGAGCACATTCTTAATGTTTTATCCGAAGGGGATTTACCAATAGCGGTAATGGGAGAAGGTTGGGAAAATTCTTCTCTTGCCGATAATTTACAAATTCATTTTTTGCCGCCTCGTTCCATGGCACCCTCTTTGCAGGTGATGGGGCAGTATCGATATGTGTTGGATATCAATCCCATGTTTGCACGGGGGCTTCATGATCGGGTAACATCTGCTTGGGCAAACGGTGCGGTTTGCATTTCCGATATGGCAAAAGATTTTGACGAGGATATTAAGGACGGGGAAAATATTCTTTCCTATGAGGAAAGGAATTTGTCTTCTTTGATTCGACGCTTAAAAGATTTGGACGAAGCGGATGCGGAAAGTATGGCTGCAGAGGGGCAGGTCCTTTATGAAGAAAAATATAATTGGAGCGCCCATGCGACGCAGTTGGTGGAATATATCAAAACAATGAAATAGACGGGAGTCCTTACACCGGATCCCGTCTATTCCTTAAATTGTACTTCTATTTTGTCCATTCGTGGACATCCTCCTATGTTCCGATGAAAACCTATTGAACCATATCCTCTTTCACTTTTACCTTCACGGCTAAAACAGCCTATGTCTAAGAGCTTGTTTCCCGGTTTTTCCATCGTGTCTAGTATTTACCGGCTAGACCCCGGCTTACATTTGGTCTTAGTTTCTTACGCTAACGGCCTCCCTTCGTGCTATCCAACTGTTCCTCTTAAACACCTCCGATTTGATTTCCGATGGAAGTGTTTTTCTTTGTGAGTTTATATTAAACCCTGGTCATCAATCTGTCAACAAGTTTTTTGACAATTTAAGAAAAAACTTTTTAAAGTTTGTTAAATTGAGTTTATTTTTCAAATAATAACACAATTCAAGACAATAAAAACAATATCTAGTGGTTTGCGTATTTTCGGGGCACAATTTTAAATCAATAACGATTTTGCGTTTTCGAAAGGAAAAAGAATCGGCGGATAATTCAAAAAGATGTACGATTTTTGACAATTATTTTATTGTGAGAAGGGGCCATCCATGGTAAAATAGCGAAAGTGAGTGTCGCATCCGGCGACCTGCAAAGGAGAAAGAAAAATGAGTATTATTAATTCGATTTTCGGAACTCACAGCGAACGTGAGTTAAAAAGAATATATCCGATCGTAGATAAAATCGAATCCTATCGCGATGAAATGATGGGACTTTCCGATGATGAATTAAAGGCAAAGACCCCATACTTTAAAGAACAGTTAAAAGACGGAAAGACCTTAGACGATATTTTGCCGGAGGCATATGCTGTCGTTCGTGAAGCAGCACGTCGTGTCCTTGGTATGGAGCATTTCCGCGTACAGTTAATCGGTGGTATTATTTTGCACCAGGGCCGTATCGCAGAGATGAAAACCGGTGAAGGTAAAACTTTGGTATCTACCCTTCCGGCATACTTAAATGCTTTGGAAGAGCGCGGTGTTCAGATCGTTACCGTAAACGACTACTTGGCCAAGCGTGATGCGGAGTGGATGGGTCAGGTTCATGAGTTTTTGGGCTTAAAGGTTGGATGTGTGTTAAACGATATGTCCAGGGAGGAACGTCAGGAAGCTTATAACTGTGACATTACTTACATTACAAACAACGAACTTGGTTTCGATTACTTAAGAGATAACATGGTGGTTCGCGAAGAGAACTTGGTTCAGCGTGAACTTCACTACTGTATCATCGATGAGGTGGACTCCGTATTAATCGATGAGGCTCGTACACCACTTATTATTTCCGGACAGAGCGGAAAGTCCACAAAGCTTTATGAGATGTGCGATGTATTGGCACGTCAGTTAAAGCGTGGTGAGGATCTTCCGGAGTTCTCTAAGGTGGATGCCATCATGGGTATCGAGCAGGAAGAAACCGGAGACTTTATCGTTGGTGAAAAGGATAAGGTAGTAAACCTTACTCAGGAAGGTGTAAAGAAAGTCGAAGACTTCTTTAAGATTGATAACCTTGCAGATCCGGAAAACTTAGAGAT
>CAJOGB010000035.1:11309-12332 GCA_905233835.1 uncultured Lachnospiraceae bacterium | reverse complement strand
CTTCGGCACGCTTCGCCCGGCCTTCTGTTTTTAAAAGCTTATACATATGTACTTCCTTTATCTTTTATAAAAACTGACGATACTGTCCATCTTTGATGCCATATTTTCCATAAGTGCATCCAAGCAGACCATGGCCGCCATGGATTCTACCACAACAACCGCTCTCGGCACAATCACAGGATCGTGACGACCCGTAATTTCAATCTCAGTCTCCTTTAACGATTCATCAAGAGTATGCTGAATCTGCGCGATAGACGGCGTGGGTTTTATAGCCGCGCGGAAAATAATATCACTTCCGTCGCTGATGCCACCTAAAATACCGCCGGCATGATTGGTTTCTTTTATAGCCTTACCATCTTTTACAAGAAATGCATCGTTATTTTCGCTGCCCTTTTTCTTTGCCGCTAAAAATCCGTCTCCGATTTCAAAGCCTTTTACGGCTCCGATGGAAAAGACAGCCTGTGCCAAACGGGCGTCCAATTTATCAAACACCGGTTCGCCCACACCTGCAGGCATGCCGGAGATAACGCATTCTACCACGCCTCCTACGGAATCTTTTTCCTCCACGGCTTTTGTAACGATCTCCGCCGCTTTTTTTGAAGCAGCTTCATCCGGCATATAAAATGCATTCTTTAAAATCTCATCTTTATCGAAGCATTCAACTTCCGCATCCCCGATGGATTTTGTATAGGCAAGAACGGATACACCAAGCTGTTTTAAAATCTTTGAAGCGATAGCTCCGGCGCATACACGACCGATGGTTTCTCTTCCTGAGGAACGTCCGCCACCACGATAATCACGGAATCCAAACTTTTCATAAAATCCGAAATCCGCATGTCCCGGGCGAAAAACATCTTTGATGTTTGAATAATCTTTTGACTTTTGATCCCCGTTATAGATTACCATGCCGATGGGGGTACCTAAGGTCTTTCCTTCAAACACACCGGATAAGATTTCTACCCTATCCGCTTCGTTTCTCTTTGTGGAAAACCGGGATTGTCCCGGCTTTCTTCTGTTTAAAAA
>CAJOGB010000035.1:0-11183 GCA_905233835.1 uncultured Lachnospiraceae bacterium | reverse complement strand
TCGTAAAACTCTATGCCAATTTATGAAGCTTAATGCAGTTTGGTTTACCAACCTTTACAGGTGGCATATTCATCAAACTGTACTTTTTATCATGATAGGTTGCAAAGCAACGAATATCATTGGTGTCGTGATTTAATACCAAATAATGTTTATTATCCGGCAAAATCTCCAAGGACTTCGGGAAGTCTCCGGATACCGGAGTGGACTGCTCGAAGCTTAACTTTCCTGTCTTTGCGGAGCGCTTAAAAATCGCCACCTCATCATATCCGTCTACGGATACGTAAACGAATTTATCGTCTTTGGAAATATCCATACAGGTACTTGAGGATGCATAAGGTTCATCACAGGTAGAAATCTCCTGAATGCGCTCAAACTCCGGCTCATCCCCTTCGTCCTTAAAGGAATATACTTCCACTTCGTTTGCCAATTCCGTAAGCACATACATGAACTTGGAATCGGAAGAAAAGCGAATGGAACGGGGTGCGGAATCCAAGTTACAACGCACGATATCCTCTAACTTTAACTTTCCTAATTTATAATCCACACGATAAACCTTAATCTGGTTTAATCCGTGATCTGCGGCGCACAAATACTTCTCATCCGGTGTAAGTTTTACGCAGCTTACCTTCGGATGATCGAGACGTCTTTCGGATGCGGAAATCGCCAAGCCCTGATGAAAAATACCGTCGGAAATTCCGCGAATACTTCCGTCACGGTTTAAACGCATCATGGTAACTCTTCCGTCATGATATCCGCCCACAAAAAGGAAACGATTCTGCGAATCCACTTCCAAATAGCAGCCTCTCATTCCGCCGATCCAGCACTGATTAATCTTTTTCAAATCACCGTTTTCGTCGATGGAAAATGCGGCTACACCTTCGTCTGCGATGGAATATAAATACTTTCCGTCATGAGACAGGCAAACATAAGACGGGTTATTAATGTAGGCAACGCTTCGTTCCTTCATGGCCCCCGTATTTACATCAATATCGTATACATAAATTCCTTCACTTTTTTCATGGGTGTAGGTTCCCACATAGGCTACGTACTTCTCGCTCATACCTTTTCCCTCCGTCTTAATATGTCGAACTCTTCCAATTCAACCCCCAAGTCGACATATAACATTTGTTTGGAATGAGGACAGGATTCCACTTCGTTTCCATCCTCATCTCTTAAGGATTTTACCTTTACTTTTATATTATCTCCGTTTGGCTTCATAACTTCAATAGTTTCGCCTACACAAAATTTATTTTTTTGTTGGAAATATCCCATTCCTTCTTCATATTTTAAAATTGTTCCAAGATAGGTAGATCCAACCGCGTAGGTATTGTTATCGTAAATCTGGGTCTCCTCGGAAGGTTTTCCGTAGAAAAATCCGGTAGTAAACTGACGATAGGTACAATCGGAAATCTGTCCAAATACCAGGGCATATTCTTTTCGTAAAGGGCAGGATCTTTTAAATAATCATCAATGGCTTTTCGATAGGTACGGGCAACGGTAGCCACATAAAGTGCCGTCTTCATACGTCCCTCAATCTTAAAGGAATCGATTCCCGCATCAATCATATCCGGCAAATGTTCAATCATGCACAAGTCTTTGGAATTAAAGATGTAAGTTCCTCTTTCATTCTCATACACCGGCAAGTATTCCCCCGGACGTTTTTCCTCCACCACGGAATACTTCCATCTGCAAGGATGGGTGCAGGCACCGTGATTGGCATCTCGTCCCGTAAAGTAATTGGAAAGCAAACATCTTCCGGAATAGGAGATACACATAGCTCCGTGAATAAAGGATTCAATTTCCATATCCTCCGGAATATGCTCTCTGATTTCTTTGATTTCCTTTAAAGAAAGTTCTCGAGCCGTTACCACACGGGTGGCGCCGAGATTCTTCCAAAATCGAAAGATTTCATAATTTGTATTATTTGCCTGAGTGGAAATATGAATCTGAACACTTGGGCAGTTTTCCTTTGCCAGCATAAAAAGGCCGGGATCGGAGATTAACACCGCATCCGGCTTTAATTCTTCCAATTCCTTAAAATAGTCTACCGCTTCTTTTAAATCCTCGTTATGGGCGAAAATATTGGCGGTGACATACACTTTTACACCGTGTTCATGAGCAAAGGCGATACCCTCTGCCATTTCTTCCTTCGAAAAGTTCTGGGCCTTTTCACGAAGAGAAAACATCTCTCCTCCGATATAAACCGCATCGGCACCGTAGATAACCGCCACCTTTAAAACTTCCAAACTTCCCGCAGGAACCAATAACTCTAAATCTCTCATTTATTATATCCTTATCTAAAAAACTACGCATTTGACGTGCAATGCCCATGTTTCCTCGGCACCGTCTTCGCTCACCTCGACTAGTCGAATGTCTGTAAAGAACTAACTCCTAAAGTCGTTAGTTCAACAGACATACGACGGATTCTCGGAGCGCTTCGCGGTGACTATTCGGAGAATATTCTACAACAAAGCAGACTTATTTAAATTTAAAATTAATTATTGATTAATTTGTCGTCTTCGTTATTCCAGCTGTACAACTTACGTACTTCTTTACCTACCTTTTCAGCAGGATGTTCTGCCGCAAGTTTTCTCATAGCCTTGAAGTGAACCTGCTTTCCTGCAGGAGACATATCAAGTAAGAACTCTTTTGCAAATGTTCCGTCCTGGATGTCTTTTAAGATCTGCTTCATTGCCTTCTTTGTATCTTCGGTAATGATCTTCGGTCCGGTAATGTAATCACCGTACTCAGCTGTATTGGAAATGGAATATCTCATTCCTTCAAAGCCTGACTGATAAATTAAATCTACGATTAACTTCATCTCATGGATGCATTCGAAGTATGCATTTCTCGGATCGTATCCAGCCTCTGTCAAGGTTTCAAAACCTGCCTGCATCAAAGCACAAACACCGCAAAGAACTGCCTGCTCACCAAAGAGGTCAGTCTCTGTTTCTGTACGAAAAGTTGTTTCCAAAAGACCTGCACGAGCTCCGCCGATTCCAAGACCATATGCCTTTGCAAGATCCCAAGCCTTGCCGGTTGCATCCTGCTCTACTGCGATAAGACAAGGAGTTCCTTTTCCTGCCTGATACTCGCTTCGTACGGTATGACCCGGAGCCTTCGGTGCAATCATGGTAACATCTACATCTGCAGGCGGCTTAATACATCCGAAATGGATATTAAATCCGTGAGCAAACATTAACATGTTTCCTGCTTCAAGGTTTGGCTCAATATCCTTTTTATAAAGGTCAGCCTGAAGTTCATCGTTAATCAAAATCATTATGATGTCAGCCTGCTTTGCTGCTTCAGCTGCTGTATATACCTTAAATCCCTGAGCTTCTGCCTTTGCCCATGACTTAGATCCTTCGTACAAACCAATAATGACGTTGCATCCGGACTCCTTTAAGTTCAAGGCATGTGCATGACCCTGAGAACCATAGCCGATAATTGCGATGGTCTTTCCGTTTAATAAGGAAAGGTCACAGTCTTCCTGATAAAAAATTCTTGCTTCATTTGCCATAATCTTCTTCCTCCTTCATGGCGATTGCCATTTTGTTTTATAAAATATCCCAAGGGTCTTTGGGTATTTCGCATCAGTCAATGTATAATACGTCTTTCGATCCACGGGAAAGTCCCGTAATACCGGTACGTGCCAACTCCAATATCTCATATCCGGCAGCCTGCAAGTCCGCCAAATACGCATCCAACTTATCGTGATTTCCGGTCATCTCAACCACCACCACGCCGTTGGGTAAATCCACATCCACGCTTTTTCCGTGGTACTGCTCCAAATGCTCCGCAAAAGAAAAAAATACATTATCCGATTCTTCCGTGGCACGAATCTTAACCAACATGAGTTCTCTCGTTACGGATGAAGAAGGTTCCAAAACCTTAATATCCACAACATCTTCAAGTTTCGCTACCTGCTTTTCGATCTGCTCCAAAATCATTTCATCCCCGGAGGTAACAATGGTCATGCGAGTAAACCGCGGGTCTGCGGTAACACCTGCCGAAAAGCTTTCAATATTATATCCTCTGCGGGAAAACAAACCGGAAACATGACTTAGAACACCGGAAGTATTTTCAACAAGAATCGAAAAGACTTTTATCTTCACTTGAATTTTCCTCACTTTTAAGTTTAATAATTTCGTTCTTTACATTCTATCAAATATAAGCGCTTTGTCAACCAGAAAAACTACTGTTGCATAGTTTCCATCATTGGTGGAATGAGCTGCTTCTTTCTGGACACCACTCCCGGTAATATCGCACTGTTTCTGTCTGAAAGCTTGTCCGCCCCGAAGGTGCTGGAAACAATATTTTCCGCATTGGAACCATAGTATAAAAGTTCTGTACTTTGATCGATAATATTTGTCATCATAACAAACACCATATCAAGCTGCATATTGTTAAGGACCGTCTCCATATAGGACGCAAGTTTTGTGCGAATGCTGTCAAGCTGTGTGCCGGAAACTGCAGATACCTGAGCCACCGCAAAGGTATCATCATCCACATGGAAGACTTTAAAGTCCTGATAGAAGATTTCTTCCACACTCTTCTTTGAAAAATCACTGCCCGCCTCAAACATATGAAGGGCCAGTTCTTCATAATCTACTCCGGCAATCTTTGCAAGTGCCTCTCCCACTTCCCGATCCATCGGTGTACAGGTCGGTGAACGAAACATTAACGTATCCGATAAAATTGCAGACAACATGAGTCCCGCCATTTCCTTTGGAATAATGACATCCTTTTCCATATACATTAAGTATATAATGGTAGAAGAACATCCTAAAGGTTGATTTCTGAAATAAATGGGCTGAATGGTTTCCAAAGAACCGATCTTATGATGATCGATAATCTCTAAGATCTCTGCCTGTTCGATTCCTTCCACCGCCTGAGACTTTTCGTTATGATCCACCAATATCACACGCTTCTTTTGCATATTAAGCAAATTTCTTCGTGAAAACATACCCACATATCTACGGTTTTCATCCACTACCGGAAAGTCTCTGTGACGTACCCCGGACATGGTTTCTCTCACGTCATCAATATAATCGTCCAAATCAAAGGTAACCAAATTATCCTTTTTCATAAAGTGCTTAATGGGCATACTCTGATGAATCAGGCGAGCTGTGGTAAAGGTATCATATTCCGTGGTAATCAATACGCAGTCTATCTTTTGTGCAAGAGAGATTACATCCGGATCTACCACCGTAACGCCGGCTACAATCATACAGCTTGGATTTTCTTCCAATGCAATAAGCTGTCTTTCGCGAACATCACCTAAAATAACCAAATCGTCGTCTTCGATTTCGTTTCGAAGGGTTTCTTCGCTTCCGGATGCCACCACGACCTTTCCTTTAATAAAGTATCCGTGCTCATTACCGCAAAGCATATGACCCTTTAAGGTTTCGATAATATTCTTATACTGGGTACGGGCGCGACTGAGCTCGTTATTATCGTATACATCCATATAAGAATAGGCGATATCACCGTTTACGATAACACCCTCTAACATTTGGTTTTGGGTAACAATGGGAAGGGTAACCACGTCCTCGGAAAGCATTAACTCCCATGCCTTCTTTAAGGAATAATGGTTGCTGACACCCTTGGTATGACGGAGTTCAATATCCTTAACCTGAGTTCCCACATCTTCCACCGTCTCCGGTTCTTCCACACCGAATCGATTTAAGACATAGGCGGTTTCACTGTTTAATTCTCCTGCCTTTTTGGGAATATAGTCCGCTCCTCCCAATTGATTTTTCAGATACGCGTAGGAAATAGCTGCGCAGATAGAGTCGGTATCCGGATTTTTATGACCGATAACCCATACTTCTTTCTTCTTTTCCATTCGTTCTCCTTTTGAAAAAAAGCCGACTGTGACCATATGTCACAGCCGGAATCCATTTAAATAATATCTAAAAGTGCCAAAAGAATCGCTACCACAACACCCAAGTTTAAAAGACCGATAAAGATTAAAAATCCCATCTTTCCACCCAGCTTCTTTAAAAGTTCCTGGGTCTGTTCAAAGGTCTTATCCTGCTCGTCTCTTTCCTTAAGCAAATCCTGGATATTTCGATAAACTCTGACATTCTCATCGTGTACTTTTTCGTACAAGCTTTCCTTCATGCCTTCAACAGATTCAGACATAGTATCAAGGGGCTGCTTTAATTCTCCAAGAGCGCGATCCACCTGTGTCTCCACATTAGCTACGATGGAATCTGCTTCCTGCTGTTTTTGTGAAATTTCTTCTTTTAGCTTGGCAAGCTTATCCTGTGTTTCTTTGTTTTCTTCTTCTTTTTGACGAAGCTGCTCTTCCAAATCGCTGACGCGATCTTCTCTTTCTTTAATCAAAGACTGAATATCTTCTGCCTTCTGGCGGAAAGCATCAATCTGCTGAAATAATACATCATCCTGATCTAGAACTATTTTCTTTTCTTCCACGTTCTTTACTTCCTCTTTTTCATTTGCCTTTGGGAATTCAATCCCTGCAGCATCCAATCGTTTTTCAATTTCCATGGGTAAAAACCTCACGTATTTACTAATTTACACTTCTTCATAATATCATTTTAACGGGTTAATGTAAATGACTGTTTTCCCATAAAACCTTTAAAATAAAGCAAAAAAGAGCCGTCTTTCTTTCGAAAGACGACCCTTTTTTATGTAGGAAACAACTAATAATTAGTCTGCTTTGTAAAGATCTACCAACTTGTTCAAGTAGTTGTAACGATCCTTATACTGCTGTTCAGATTCAGCAAAGAGCTTAGCTGCCTTGTTCGGGTTGAACTTAGCAAGTGCTGCGTATCTGCTTTCACCCTTTAAGAATTCCTGGAAGTCTCCTGTAGGAGCCTTAGAATCTAAGATGAATGCATCCTTGCCTTCTTTAGCAAGTTCAGGATTGAATCTGAAGTCGAACCAGTAACCGGCTTCAACGGCTAACTTCTCTTCTGTCTGAGCCTTAGCCATACCCTTACGGATACCATGGTTGATACATGGAGCGTAAGCGATGATTACTGACGGTCCCGGATATGCTTCAGCTTCTGCCAATGCCTTAACGCACTGTGCAGGATCTGCACCCATGTTGATCTGTGCAACGTATACATAACCGTAGCTCATTGCAATACCTGCAAGATCCTTCTTCTTGGTCTCTTTACCACCTGCTGCAAACTGTGCAATAGCTCCGAGCGGTGTAGACTTAGAAGACTGTCCACCTGTATTAGAGTAAACTTCGGTATCGTAAATCATGATGTTGATGTCCTTACCGGAAGCGATTACGTGGTCTAAACCACCGAATCCGATATCGTAAGCCCATCCGTCACCACCGAAGATCCACTGTGACTTCTTAGCAAGGTAATCCTTCTCTTTAAGAACTGCCTTAGCCTTATCAGAACCTTCCTTCTCTAATGCTGCAACTAACTTGTCAGTAGCAAGTCCGTTGGTAACACCTGAATTGAAGGTATCATTCCATTCTGCAACTGCTGACTTAACGTCTGCAGATGAAGTAGATTCAACGATTTCGTCTAATGTTGCTTTTAAGCGATCACGAATTGCGCGCTGTGCAAGTAACATACCATAACCAAACTCAGCTGCATCTTCGAAGAGTGAGTTAGACCATGCAGGACCCTGACCCTTAGCATTTACAGTGTATGGTGTAGAAGGTGATGAGTTACCCCAGATAGAAGAACATCCTGTAGCATTTGCAATGTACATTCTATCACCAAATAACTGAGTGATTAACTTCGCATACGGAGTCTCTCCACATCCACCACAAGCTCCTGAGAACTCAAGGAGTGGCTGCTTGAACTGAGATCCCTTTACGCTGTTAATCTTGAACTTCTCAACGATTTCAGTCTTCTCCGGAAGAGTAACTGCATAATCGAAGTATGCCTGCTCGCCTTCATTCTCTTCGAATGACTGCATTGTAATAGCCTGAACCTTATCAGGACAAACGTTAACGCATGATCCACATCCTGTACAGTCAAATGCAGATACAACGATAGCGAACTTGTAATCCGGCATTCCGGTCATATCCTTCATCGGCATATCGTTTGGAGCCTTAGAAGCTTCATCAGCTGTAAGTGCTACCGGACGAATTGCTGCATGAGGACAAACGTATGAACACTGGTTACACTGGATACACTTAGTAGCATCCCATACAGGAACGTCTGTTGCAACACCACGTTTTTCGAATGCTGCTGTACCTGAAGGTGTATGTCCGTCAACATATTTCTTAGTAACAGAAACAGGAATTGTGTTACCCTGCTGAGCGTTAACCTTCTGCTGGATATCCTTAACGAATTCAGCAGCAGCGCCTGTGCCCTTAACTTCTGCAGAGAAATCATCATCCTTGCAGTTCTTCCAAGACTCAGGAACGTTAACCTTAACGTAAGCTGTAGCACCTGCATCGATAGCGTCATGGTTCATCTTAACGATGTCATCACCCTTCTTTGCATAAGACTTAGTAGCAGCGTCCTTCATAAGCTTAATAACTTCTTCTTCAGGAATAAGCTTTGTAAGTGAGAAGAATGCTGACTGAAGTACGGTATTAATTCTGTTTCCAAGACCGATTTCTTTACCGATCTTAACACCATCGATGATATAGAACTGAATGTTGTTCTCAGCGATGTATCTCTTAACCTGTCCAGGTAATTTCTCATCCAATTCATCCTCGGTCCACTGAGTGTTGAAGAGGAATGTTCCGCCCGGTACCAAATCCTGAACCATGTTGTACTTGTAGATATATGCAGTACAGTGGCAAGCTACGAAGTTTGCCTGGCTGATAAGGTATGTAGAACGGATTGGTGTGTGACCAAAACGTAAGTGAGAAATGGTAACACCACCGGACTTCTTAGAGTCATAATCGAAGTATGCCTGAGCATACATGTCTGTATTATCACCGATGATCTTGATAGAGTTCTTGTTAGCACCTACGGTACCATCTGCACCAAGACCCCAGAACTTACAGTTTGTAGTTCCTTCCGGAGTTGTAACAGGATTCTCTTTACGATCAAGAGAAAGGTGAGTAACATCATCGTTGATAGAAAGAGTAAATCTTTCTTTATCTTCATTATGATATACAGCAATGATATCTGCAGGAATGGTATCCTTAGATCCAAGACCGTAACGACCACCAAATACTTCTACAGAATCGAACTTAGATCCCTTTAATGCTGCTACTACGTCTAAGTAAAACGGCTCACCAAGAGATCCCGGCTCTTTTGTACGATCAAGTACGTAGATTCTCTTAACAGAATCAGGGATTGCTTCAATTAAAGCTTCCTTAACGAACGGACGATACAAACGAACCTTAACAACACCGACTTTTTCACCGCGAGCCATTAAGAAATCAATGGTCTCATCGATGGTCTCGCAAACAGATCCCATAGCAACGATTACGCGCTCAGCATCAGCTGCACCATAGTAGTTAAATAATTTATAGTCGGTACCGATCATGTCATTGATCTTATCCATGTACTTCTGAACGATAGCCGGTAACTCATCATAGAATGAGTTGCAAGCTTCACGAGACTGGAAGAAGATATCCGGGTTCTGTGCAGATCCCATTTCCTTAGGCTTGTTCGGATTCAATGCGTTAGCTTTGAACTCTTCTACCTTATCCCAAGGCATTAAGCTCTGAAGTTCAGCATAGTTATCCTTTTCAGACCATGTCTCAATCTTCTGAATTTCGTGAGAAGTTCTGAATCCATCGAAGAAGTTAATGAAAGGAATCTTTCCTTCGATAGCTGCGAGGTGAGCAACCGGAGTTAAGTCCATAACTTCCTGTACAGATGATTCACAAAGCATAGCAACACCTGTCTGACGGCAAGCGTAAACATCTGAGTGATCACCAAAAATATTAAGTGCGTGTGTAGCAACGCAACGAGCGGATACGTTGAATACACCCGGGAGTCCCTCACCTGCAATCTTGTAAAGGTTCGGGATCATAAGTAAAAGTCCCTGAGAAGCGGTGTATGTAGCGGTAAGTGCACCAGCGGTCAAAGAACCGTGAACAGCACCTGCAGCACCTGCTTCTGACTGCATCTCTGTAATCTGAACTGTCTGGCCAAATAAGTTTTTACGGCCTGCGTTTGCCCATTCATCTACATGCTCCGGCATAACAGATGAAGGAGTGATGGGATACATAGCTGCTACTTCAGTAAATGCATAAGATGCATGAGCTGCAGCCTGATTACCATCCATGGTTTTCATAGATCTCTTAATCATGTTGTTTCCTCCTACAATATATACTTTCATACATTATATATGATACGAAATCTTATGACGCCCAAAAAAAGGCGACTATAAATAGTTTAAGGACTTTGAAGTAAAAAATCAATACTTCAAAGTCCTTATTTTGTTTAAAATCACATACACCGATTAGAAATGCATGTTTTGGTTTTAATCGTTTGCGAACTGTGTTTTCAAGTCGTCGGACAATCCCGCAATACCGTTAATCTCGCTTTCCACTTCGGTAACGGAATCCTGCTGCTGAGAAATGCTCTCGGTAATGCTCTGAATCATAGCGGAATTCTCCTCATTTGTAGCTACCAAAGTTTCAATCTCATCCTGAATTGCCGCGAAATTCTGGCGGATATTTTCAATTACACTGTACTGCTCGGAAACCGCATTCTCAGCCTCTACGGTAGAATGACGAATGCCCTCGAACACTTCCAAAAGACCGCCCATCTTCTCTACACCATCCTGTGCAGCTTCGGTTCCGGCATTAATCTTATTTGAAACCTGTCCGGTCGTCTGCGTCAGTCCGTCCAAGATTTCTTTGATGTTATCCGCCGCAGAGGAAGACTGTTCTGCCAACTGGCGAATCTCATCCGCCACTACCGCAAATCCCTTACCTGCTTCACCGGCACGCGCCGCCTCGATGGAGGCATTTAAGGAAAGCAAATTTGTCTGACCTGCAATGGAGTTAATCTCATCGGTAATGCTGGTAATCTTTGTCATCTCATCAATCAAACCATCGGTAGCGGTCTGTGCTTCCGTAACAACGCTTACCATGTTTTCCAAGTCATCTTTAAAGAGATTTACTTCACGATCTCCGTCATCTACGGAACGGCGAACCTGATCAAAGGATTTCTCCAGTTCCTTCGCCATCTCATAGTTTTTATTTACTTCTTCGTTTGCACTGTTAATCTTTTCACTGAAGGTAATCGTCGCATTCGTGGTGGATT
>CAJOGB010000034.1 GCA_905233835.1 uncultured Lachnospiraceae bacterium | reverse complement strand
TAAAGGTATGGTTGCAAAAGGAAAAGCCGATAAATGGCCTGAGTGGAAGAAGGATATGGAAGAACACGGGGTTCCGGATTGGTACATCTGGTCCTGTGAAAAGATTAAATACATGTTCCCGAAGGCTCATGCTGCCGCATACGTTATGATGGCTTGGCGTGTAGCTTATTGTAAAATCAATTATCCGCTGGCATATTATGCGGCATTCTTTTCCATTCGTGCCACCGCTTTTGATTACGGAAAGATGTGTCAAGGAAAAGCAACCTGCGAAGCAAATTTAAAAGCAATCAATGATAAAGAGGATGCAGGAGAAAAACTGTCCGCTACCGAAAAAGATTTGTACCGAGATCTTCGTTTGGTGCACGAAATGTATTGTCGCGGATTTGAGTTTTTACCCATGGATTTGTACGAATCCGATGCCAGATATTTTAAAATCGTTGACGGAAAACTTCTACCGCCTTTCAACACCTTAGAAGGCTTGGGCGACAGTGCGGCAGAGACATTACAGATTGCCGCATCCCAAAAGAAGTTTACTTCCATTGATGAAATTAAGGCACGAGGAAAGATTCCTCAGACGGCCATAGATAAAATGATGGAATACGGAATTATACACGGACTACCGCAGTCTGCTCAATTATCAATTTTTGATGTATTGGATTAAGGAAAAAGATGAAAGATTTAAGTGAATTAAGATCTCAAATTGACGAAATCGATGCACAGATGATAGAACTGTACCAAAAACGTATGGATGTATCAAAAGAAGTGGCAGAGTATAAAATCTCTGCCAACAAACCTGTGCTCGACAAACAAAGGGAAGAGGAAAAAATAAAAAAACTGACTTCTTTTGCCAAAGACGAGTTTGAACGACAGGGAATTAAAGAATTGTTTGAACTGATTATGTCTACAAGCAGAAAGAAACAATACCAGCTTTTAAATCAAAATCATAAAAATTTTGATTTAGGGTTTATTCAAAGAAAATCTTATGATTTTTCCGAATGTAAAGTTGTATTTCAAGGAGTTGAGGGCGCTTATTCTCAAGAAGCCATGAATCAGTTTTTCGGAAATCAATTGCATGAATACTTTTCCGTGGAATCCTGGCGGGATGCCATGGAGACATTGACAAAAGGTAAGGCCGATTATGCGGTTTTGCCAATTGAAAATTCAACTGCGGGAGCAGTGACACAAAACTATGATTTATTAACGGAATACGATGTGGCGATTATCGGAGAACAGGAAATCCCCATAAACCATTGTTTATTAGGTGTAAAAGGTGCTGCATTTGACGATATCAAAAAGGTTTATTCCCATCCGCAGGCCATTTTTCAATGTGATAAGTTTTTAACCGAACATAACTATATCGTAGCGGAAGCATTACAAAACACCGCTATGGCTGCCAAAAAAGTAAAAGAAGAAAACGATAAAACCCAAGCTGCAATCGCAGGAAAAATCAACGCTTTAATCTATGACTTGGAGGTTATTGATGAAGGAATTCAGGATGAAACAAACAATGTCACACGGTTTATCATTGTTTCTAAGAACAAAGAGTATAAAACCGATGCGCAAAAGATTTCCATTTCATTTGAAATTCCCCATGAAGAGGGTAGTTTATACCATATTTTGTCCCACTTTATTTTTAACGGATTAAATATGACAAAAATTGAATCTCGTCCCATTAAAAACAAACAGTGGGAGTATCGATTCTTTATTGATTTTAACGGAAATTTAAAAGATGAGGCTGTCATAAATGCCTTAATCGGCTTAAAAGAAGAAACTTCATCATTAAAGATATTAGGAAATTATTAGGGAGTAAAACTTTTATGAATATTGACGGGCTTTTACTGTACCGCTTTCCAAAAGACGGTTTGGCTTATAAATTATCCACCTATATTTATCACAGTCTATCCGGGGATTTATCCGAAGAAGACGCAGATGGTTTCTATTCTTGCATAAATGCTTTGATTGAAATATCTTCCGCACACGGATTTTACGGAAACCTTTGGCATTGTTATCTTACTTACATTTTGGTTTCAAAAGAAAATGCCTACAGTTTGGGATGTGAAATAAAAGAAGATGACGGTGGAAGCGTTTCGGAACTTGCCAAAGAAGATTTTAAAATCTTTATGGAGTTGTTTTCATTTGATTTTGCAGCATTTGAGAAGGTATTTCATATAAATCTGTCCCATATTACCGGTTTTGAGGACAAAAACAGCGACGGAAGAGTATTTAATCACCGTATTCGAGATTGTATCTTAGATTTATGCGTATCTTTGGAATCAGCGAAAGATGTCCTTGAATTTCAAAAAGAGGTGGCATTATTTTATAAAAACTACGGAGTCGGTTCCTTTGGACTTCATAAAGCATTTCGTGTGGATGAAAAAGGTGAAATTCAGCCGATTTCCAAGATATCGCATGTACAGTTTTCGGATTTAATCGGTTATGAAGATCAAAAGAAACGACTGATTGAAAACACCAAAGCCTTTATTTCCGAAAAACCCGCAAACAACGTACTTTTATACGGGGATGCTGGTACGGGAAAATCCTCCAGTATAAAAGCATGCATTAACGAATTTTATGATAAAGGTTTACGTATTATAGAGATATACAAGCATCAGTTTCAAGATTTAAATTATGTAATTTCGCAAATAAAGAATCGTAATTACAAGTTTATTATCTATATGGATGATTTATCCTTTGAGGAATTCGAAACCGAATACAAGTATTTAAAAGCTGTGATAGAAGGGGGCATTGAAAAGAAACCGGATAATATTTTAATCTATGCCACATCCAATCGCAGACATTTAATTCGAGAGTCTTATTCCGATAAGTTGGATGGGGATGATATCCATAAAAACGATACGGTACAGGAAAAACTTTCGTTATATAACCGTTTCGGAGTAGCCATTTACTATGGTGCACCAAATAAAAATGAATACCTTGATATTGTTTATCATCTAAACGAAAAATATCATTTGTGTATGGATAAAGAGACACTTATGTCAGAGGCAAATAAATGGGAATTAACCCATGGCGGATATACCGGAAGAGCAGCAAAACAGTTGATTGATTATCTTTTGGGAAAGGAAACTTAAAAGATGAAAGTATTTGCATCGATTTATATCGGATCCTATGAAATCATTTTAAAAGTATTTGAAGTATCAAAAAACAAACAGGTAAAAGAGATTGACTGCCTTCGTACCTGGTGTGATATTTCAAAAGATATTTCAAATACCGGCAGCATTTCAAACGAGACCCTTAACAAACTGCTTTCTGTTTTAAAAGATATGAAGCAGACCATAAAGACCTATAAATGTAATCAATACGAAGTGTACGGCGGTTACGTTTTTGGCGGTGCAAATAATATCCGTGTGATTTTGGATCAAGTATCTTTGCATTTGAATTTGAAAATCTCATTACTGTCCAATTCAGAACAGCGATTCTTGTCATATTTGGCACTGGCATCCACTCCGGAGTTTGATCACATAATTTCGGAATCCGCTTTGGTAGTGGATATCGGCGGATCCAGTATCCAGATTACGTTATTTGATAAAGGAAATATCGTTACCACCGAGCATATTTTACTGGGAGCCATTACGATACGAGACCATCTTGCCCGTTTAAAGGACAAAAAAGACGCAAATTCCTTGGTTTCGGAGATTATCAAAAAAGAGTTTTCGACTTTTTCCAATATCTACTTAAAGGATACGAAATTAAAATACCTAGTTCTTATCAATGATCAGATTCGTAACGTGGCCAACAAACTTCCTTCGAAATCAAACGATCATGTGATTTCGAAAGATGAATATGCTACCGTTTTAAATAAATTAAAGAAAAAGCAGATTTATTCCGTCATTTCCGAGACTCTCGAGTTTGAATCGGAAGATAAAATGCTTATGCCGTTTATTCTTTTGTATCAAAATTTAATCGATATCATTAAAACAGAGCAGATTATGATTCCCGGGGTTTCCGTTTCCGAAGGAATCGCTTATAAATACGCCTATGATACAAAGATTTTAAAAGCATCTCATGATTTTGACGCCGATATCTTATCTGCATCTTGGGAGATGGCAAGACGTTATGACAGTTATTTGCCGCATTTAAAAGCATTGGAAGCCATTTCCATGGAGATTTTTGATGCCGTAAAAAAAGAGCATAAACTCACAGAGCGAGATCGCCTCTTAATGAGAGTGGTTTGTATTTTACATGATTGCGGAAAATACATAAGCATTTCTGCAGCTAATGATTGTTCTTATACAATTATCATGTCCTCAGAAATCTTAGGTTTATCCCATAAAGAACGTCTTCTGATTGCCTCTGTGGTATCTACCAATCGTGGAAACGAGTATAAATACGAAGATGTTGCAGGTGATTTTAATCCGGAAGAGTATATGAAATACTTAAAGTTATTGGCGATTTTACGTGTTTCAAATGCATTGGATCGAAGCCATAAACAAAAGTTTTCATCCATTAAAATAACTCTTAAAGAATCGGTTTTGCAGATTACTTTAGAATCCAAAGATTCCATCGCTTTGGAAAAGGGGTTATTTGATACAAAAGCATTATTTTTCAACGAAGTCTTTGCGATACAACCGAAGATTCACGAGAAAAGAAAATAAACGCCAATTAGGGGGATTTATATGAATTTTGATAAGGAAGAGTATTACGTTAACAGAGAATTAAGTTGGTTAAAATTTAACGAACGAATTTTAAACGAAGCGAAGGATAAAACCCTTCCTGTCTTGGAACGAATTAAATTTTTGGCGATTACCGCATCCAATTTGGATGAATTCTTTATGGTACGCGTTGCATCATTAAAAGACATGAAAAATGCCGGTTATTCCAAAAAAGACTTGGCCGGTATGACTCCAAGCGCACAGCTTTCAGCAATTTTTGATGTCACAAAGGACTTTATGGATGCTCAGTGCAATACTTATAATCGTTCTTTGATTCCTTTGTTAAAATCAAACGGCATCGAAATCATTGAAAAGTTTGAAAAGTTAACAAAAGAACAAAGTGAATATGTGGATCGCTACTTCTCAAACGAAGTCTATCCGGTGCTTACACCATTAGCGGTAGATGCATCCCGTCCATTCCCTTTGATTGCAAATAAATCTCTTAATATCGCCGGTCTTGTAACACCAAAGCAGAACTCCAAACTTTTGGGCGAACATATTGAGTCGGAAGAGTATGAGTTTATAACGGTTCAGGTTCCCTCGGGATTACCGAGACTTGTTTCTGTACCTTCGGATGACAGCAAAGATTGTTTTATCCTTTTGGAGCAAATCATTGAGAAGAATCTCTCAAAACTGTTTTTAAATTATAATGTGATTTGCGCATATCCTTATCGCATCATGAGAAACGCCGATTTATCCATTGACGAAGATGATGCTGCGGATTTATTAAAGGAAATTCAAAAATCCTTAAAAATGCGTCAGTGGGGTGAAATCATCCGTCTGGAAGTAGAAGCAAAAACAGATAAACGTGTTTTGGATTTCTTAAAACAAAATCTTTCCGTATCCAAGGATGCGGTATATAAGATTAACGGTCCCATCGACTTTACGTTTTTGATGAAACTGTACGGAATCGAAGGCTATGATAATTTAAGAATCAAGCCCTTTTCACCCATACAAATCAAACAGATTCAAAATGAACCGAATATCTTTGATGCCATAAAATGCGGTGACATATTTATGCATCATCCATATGAGAGTTTTCAACCGGTGGTCGATTTTATCAAACAGGCCTCCGAAGATAAGGATGTTTTGGCCATTAAACAGACCCTTTATCGTGTCAGCGGAAACTCACCGATCATTGCCGCACTGGCAAAGGCGGCGGAACTCGGTAAACAGGTTACGGTTTTGGTGGAATTAAAAGCCAGATTCGACGAAGAAAACAATATTTACTGGGCCAGACGTTTGGAAAAAGCCGGATGCCACGTAATTTACGGTTTGGTAGGTCTTAAAACACATTGTAAAATCGCTCTCGTTGTACGAAGAGAAGAGGATGGCATTAAACGTTATGTCCATTTGGGAACCGGAAACTATAACGATTCCACCGCAAAAATCTATACCGACTGCGGTATTTTCACATGTTCCGAGCCTTTCGGGGAGGATGCAACCGCTGTCTTTAATATGCTTTCCGGTTATTCGGAGCCTGCAGTATGGAATAAACTGGTTGTTGCCCCCATATGGCTTCGAAATAAGTTTTACGATTTGATTGATCGAGAAATCGTCAATGCTAAAAAAGGGAAAGAAGCTCGAATTGTCGCAAAAATGAATTCTCTTTGCGATCAAAAAATCATCGCAAAACTGTATGAGGCCTCCAGTAACGGAGTAAAAATTCATTTGATTGTTCGTGGAATTTGCTGTTTGAAAGTAGGAATTCCCGGGGTCAGCGAAAACATCACTGTTTGTTCCATTGTTGGAAATTTCCTGGAACACAGTCGAATTTTTTATTTCTATAATGACGGAAGAGAAGAGATTTACATGGGCTCCGCCGATTGGATGCCAAGAAACTTAGACAGAAGAGTAGAAATCATCTTTCCGGTGGAAGATGAGTCTGCAAAGGCCAAAGCAAAGCATATTTTAGATATCCAATTAAAAGATAACAAAAAAGCCTATTATCTCAATAAATCAGGCGAATTTGCCCGCATCGATAAACGAGGCAAGGAAATCTTAAGTGCACAGGATACATTTGTAAATGAGGCCTTAAAACGGGATGTAAACGTATTTGATAAATATATGGGACGGGCATTTATACCAAGACTTGCCATAGAGGAATCCTAAATGAAGAAATTACTTTGTTTTGATTTAGACGGAACTTTACTTCGAGACGATAAAAGCATTCCCCAAAATAATATAGAAGCCGTAAAAAGAGCAATAAACGCCGGTTGTTCGATATCCATAGTAACGGGAAGAAGTTATAACAGTTCCATTCAAATCGCAAAAGAATTGGATTTAATCCAAGAAAACTGTTATTTAATAAGCTTCCAAGGAAATGCCGTGTTTTCATTATGGGATCATAAACTCATCTATGAATCCGGCTTGCAGAAAAAAGAAGTTGTATCGATTCTAAAAGACTTAAATGCAAACGGTTTATATGCACATACCTTTGATTATGATGGCATTATTTCCAACGATGATTGTACAAATCTTCGATTATATAACAGTATTGCTTCGGAACCCGTTACATTTTTGGATAATTGGGATAAGTTAAAAGATAGAATCTATCCGAAAGTAATTGCCATTGATTTTTCATCTTCAAAAGGTCTGGAACACTATCAAAAGAAAAATCTGGAAATATATGAAAAGCAAAGGATAGCATGCTTCTTTTCCGATCCGAAGTTTTTGGAATTTACCGCTATATCGTCCTCAAAAGGAACTGCAGTGCTTGAACTGGCAAAACACTTAAAGATAGCGACAGAAGATATTATATCCATAGGAGATGAACGAAACGATATTTCTATGATTTCTGCGGCCGGAATCGGTTGCGCAGTAGCAAATGCACGTCCGGAAGCAAAAGAAGTCGCTGATTATATTACTAAAAACAATAATAATCAGGGCGCGGTAGTGGAAGTAATCGAAAGATTTATTTTTTCATAGAATTAAGAAATCGCATAAATAGTGTGTTTTGAACCATTTTTAGATTAAAACCACTATATCTTGTATTTTGGTATTGATTTTTATACTAAATCGTGATAATATTTCAGTAAGGTACAAAGGATGTACCGAGGAACTTTTCACATATGAACCATGGAGGTAGACGAAATGGAAGATTATTTGAGAGTTTCAGCTGTTTTTCATCTTTCTGATTCCGGAGATTATTCTCACAGTTCATCTTCATCCATGAATGTAACTCGGAAGAATAGATCAGTGGAATTCGGAAACATATTCAAAACCGCCTGTGATGAATTAAAACAAAATGCAGGCACACACACCAAGACGGGGGTTATGACCCTATGCTAATCATGGGATGATTAGTAACTTCGACCTAAATACTAGGCCAAAAGGAACCGCAGACTCGCGGTTCCTTTTTCTTTTATCAATTAATTCTCATATTTTTCCATAGAAATTTACTGTGGAATAGGAGTATTATGTGAAATCTATTTATCGGATAAATATCTGTTTTTCCGATAAATAGTAGACAAAAGAGCGAATATATGGTATAATCCATATATCTTATAACAATATATAGTTTTGCGTTTATTTGTATATGAAATGTTTTATTACTGCTTTATGAGGTTTTTACATGGGAAAAGATTCGGAATTCTATAAAGATAAATCCAGAAATCAAAAACTTCGTTTACGAGAACTTTTAAATCAAATGCCTTC
>CAJOGB010000033.1 GCA_905233835.1 uncultured Lachnospiraceae bacterium | reverse complement strand
TGAATTAAAATATCCGTTCCGATATGGGGTTTATAGTCATAGAGGATTTCCTCCGGTGCTCCAAACTTTACGAAGGTTTCCAAAACAAAACGGTTTCTGCCGAAATTGTCCTTCACCAATGTGTTTAATTTTCCGTCCGAAAAGGTACCGGCTCCGCCTTCCCCGAATTGAACGTTGCTCTTAGTATTAAGAACTCCGGTCTCCCAGAATTCTTCGATGTCCTTTTTTCTTTTGTCCACGTCTTTTCCCCGTTCCAAAAGAATGGGTTTTAATCCGGAAAGGGCCAAATAATATGCCGCAAAAAGTCCCGCAGGTCCGGCGCCGATAATCACAATCTCACCATTTGCATCCTGCTGGGCTTTTTTAATCTCAAACAGCTTATTCTCATAGACTTCCACATCGAATTTATACTTCTTCTTAAGAATCGAATTCTCATTTACGGAAGTTTCAATGACTGCATTATAGATAAAAAAGATTTGCTCTTTTTTCCTGGCATCCACTGCTTTTCTTAAGACCAAAACATGTAGTAATTCCGAATCTTTAATATGCAGTTCTTTTGTGATTTTCTTTCTTAAAGCAGCTGTTTCATCCTTGGAAACAGGAACCTTTAACTGTTTTAATAAAAGCATTTTCTACTCCAAAACGCATTTTCCCGCGATATATCCGGAAGACCAAGCCCATTGTAAGTTATAGCCTCCGCAAATACCGTCCACATCCAAAAGTTCTCCGGCAAAATATAATCCGGGAACCTTCTTTGATTCCAGATAATTTGTCACCTCATTTAAATCCACACCACCGCTGGTTACCTGTGCGGACTCAAAATCATGGCTTCCTATGATTTGCACACGAAAATCCTTTAAAAGTGAGGCCATGGAACGAATATCATCTTCGCTTAACAAATTGGTGGAGTCTTCACAGGAATAATGAAGTTCCTTTAAAACCACACCGATAATATGCTCGTTTAACATACCGATCAAACCGTCCTTCATGGTTACCGGATAGGAACGATACAAAAGCTGCTGTCTTAAATGGGTAACTAACACATCAAAGGAAAAATCCGGGAACAAATCCAATGAAGCATATACCTCTTTCTTTTGATCCACTGCCCTTACGGCATGTCTTGAAATATTAAAAACGGGAATTCCGGAAATACCGTCTTTGGTAAACTGGATTTCACCTTCGTCATAAGCCGTTTTTTTGTCATTCACGAAAAGGGTTACGCTTCCCATGGCACGAACACCCTTTAATTTGAAAAAGAACTTTTCCTTACAGGTAAGTTGTACCAACGCAGGAAGGGGTTTAATCACATGATGTCCGAAGGATTTTGCGATTTTTAAAACGCTACCGTCACTTCCGCTTTTTGGGGAAGCCATTCCGCCGCCGCAAAGGATGCATTTCTTTGCACGGTACTCTCCTTGGTCGGTGGATATCACAAAAATATCCTTTTCCTTTTTTATTTTTTTCACCGTTGTGGAAGGACGAAAATCCACGCCCTTTGCCATAACCGCTTTTTCCAAACAATAACGTACCGAAGAAGCCTGATTACTTCTTGGATAATAGTAACCGTCCTTTACCTTGGAAAGCACACCGATATTCGAAAAAAACACCAATGTGCGTTCCAAATGAAAACAGTGTAACACCTCTTCCGCCAATTCATGATTACCGGAAAAATAGCAATCTAAGTTTTGTTTTTCATTTGTAAAATTACAACGTCCGTTACCGGTCGCCAAAATCTTTTTCCCAAGCAAGTTGTTTTTTTCCAGGATGCAAACGCTTGCGCCCTCTTCCTTTGCGGACAGAGCCGCCATCATGCCGCTTGCTCCGCCACCTACAACCAAACAATCGTAAACCACGGTTTCCTCCTATAACAAGTGAAGTTTTTCGGCAATGGAAATGAGTTTATCTCCCTCAGGGAACTTCGCCAAATCCTTCTTGGAAATTCCTCGAACAAAAAGCATAACCACAAAATATACAAACACGCCCACAATCATGGCAACAACACATGAAATCCCATTGGAATGCGTAATAACGTGAAGCAATTGATAACTGAGATATACGGCAATTCCCATAACCACCGATGACAAAAACGGTAAAAGATACGTCTTATGAATGTTTTGTCGAACACCGCTGTAATGAACCACCGCCAAATGATTTAATACGCACATGCAAAGAGCATAAAACGCATTTGCATAAACCATGCCATAAATATTTAAATCAAACTTCTGTAATGCCACGATCAAGAAAACAAGTTGCAAAACCAACGCGATGGCTGCATTTCGAACCGGAATTCGAAGTCTGTCGATTCCCTGTAAAAGCCCGTTGGATAAGGTAGATAAGGAATAAAACAAAATCGCAACGGAACCGCACATCAACATCTTTGCTGAAGTGGGATCGCTGTCGGAAAACAAAAGCATCATAATGGGACCGGCAAGTACCGCCATACCGATGGTGCAAGGAAATGCAATCATCATAATAAAACGTGTGGCACTGTGAATCTGAGAACGTACACGTTTCATATTATTGTTATTATATGCTGCAGCCAATGTGGGCACCGCAGATGCCGCCATGGCAGAAGCTATGGAAATCGGAACATTGATTAAAACCTTATACTGTCCCGTATAAACACCCCACCATTCAGAGATTGTCTTTTTATCGTATCCCTGAAGGGTCACCATATTCTTAAAAATACCCTGATCCAAAATGGATACAATGTTATAAAGCGTCGTACTTAAAAGTACGGGAATAATCGTAAGAATTAAAAGTTTTAATACCTGTCCGTAGGTTTCTTTGTTTGGCTTATGATCCCGAACCACTCTTCGCTTAAACTTTTTATAGAAAACCAAGTAAATAAAAAGCACAAATAAGAGTGCGGATAGAGCGCCCACACCGGTACCCAAGGTTCCTCCCGCAGCGCCGTAGGCCGCGGCATACTCCTCCTTATTTCCAAGAACACGTCCGATTTTCGAACCGTAAGAAAACAGATAAAAAGCAGCCACTACCGATACCACCGCATTTAAAATCTGTTCGATAATCTGGGAGACGGCACTGGGCATCATGGTCTGTAAGCCCTGGAAAAATCCACGAAAAACTCCCAATAGAGCAACGATTAAAATTACCGGTGCCAAAACCCGAAGTGCGATGGAAGCTAAGGGAGTTTTTAAAATATTCGTAAAAATATCGGCACAGAAAAAGACGATGCACATAAAGGTAGTTCCGCTTACAAATGCAAAAAGCAAAGCCCCCTTTAGGACTTTCATCGTATTTTTCATTTCTCCTTTTTCCACCCTGGTAGCCACCAATTTGGACACTGCCAATGGTAAACTGTAAGAAGAAATAATTAAAATAATGCTGTATATTTCAAATGCGGTGCCATAGTAATCATTACCGGTCTTTCCGATTATCGCCGTAAGAGGCACTCTGTAAATTAAGCCCACAATACGGCTGATAATGGATGCGATGGCAAGTATGGAGCCCTGCACCAAAAAATTTGTACTTTTACTGTTATTTTTCGAATTCATTCTTCACTTTACTCACGTGATATATTTATATAATCCATAATCTTATTTTGATGTTCTTCCATCAAAATTCGATCATTTTCTTCCATATGATCGTATCCCAATAAATGTAACATACTGTGACAGATTAAAAAAGCAAACTCTCGCCTTTTAGAATGTCCATATTCCTTCGCCTGAGAAACAACCTTTGGAATACACAAAACCACATCTCCCAACATAATTTCTCCGGTCTCCGGATCTTTGATATCCGAAAAATCGGAAAGTTCATTATAGTTTGCCGGGAAACTCCATGGTATCATAGGGAACGATAAAACATCAGTAACGGAATCTATGTCTCTTTGTTCTTTGTTTATGCTTTGAATCTCCTCTTCAGAAACAAGAGTAATGCAAACATAGGCGTCCTCCGGGAATTTCTCAACCGATAAAACTCCCTTTACGGTCTGATTTGCCACCTCTTCCATATCAAAACCCAAAGAAAAATTTCCGTCATTGATTATCTCGATAGTCATACAAATCACCTTTCATAACCAGTACATTTCGAATCTTTAAAAACTGATTCATGGTAATATTCGAATCATCGTACATACCTTCGTTGGAGTATTCGTTTAAGGTCTGATAAATAAGCATTTCCTGATTCCAGGAACTGTCCATTTCATCACGCATAGCTTCCACTTTTGTAAGTACCGAATCAACCATCTGAACAATCGCGGATTCCGGACTTAAAGGATGCTGATTAATGCCTTTGTATTCATATAAAATCTGCACCACTTCCCTGGGAAGGCAATTTTTTTGAGCGATTTTAATGCTGTTATCGACAATGGGTTCTCCCTCTAAGATACCGATGCGATAATACAAACCGCCGCAGGCAGCCAAGAGTTCGTTTGCACCGATTTGTGCGGCACATTCTCTTGCCAAATCCGATACCTTTCTGGCATGAAAGTATTCACCGATGGAAAAATGCATAATATCCACAATCAAAGAATACTCATCATCCAAAAACGTCTCGTATGCAATCTGCTCCTCTCTTTGATCAAATCGAACCAATACCCCGAAACCGAAATAAATAATCACTGTGTACAAAAGCGCCAAAACAACGAACTGATTCAATCGATCCAAATTTACTTTTCCGAACGTAAATACATAGAAAATAAAGGGCACAAAAAACTGAATCATCAATATTAAAAGATAATTGATAATTCTCGTCTCGTTTTTGTTCTCTTTCAGATAATATGCAAATAAGATTCCAAAAATCGATAAAATACAATAGCAGTAAAGAATGTAGTTATTCGTACCTGTAATAAAACAGTACAAAAGATCCATAAAAATACAGGATGCCAATGACAAACTGCTGTCACATACGGCTACATATAAAAATCCAACCAAAAGCACCGGACCAAACAAATCCGGAATATTGTTGGTTAAAATCATAAGAAGCCAACTCAATGTGGAAATCAAAAACAGATTTCGATAAGTGGTATCTTTATAGGTAAATTTTCCGATTTTTCTCTGATGAATCAAAGACAGGATAAAAACAACCCAGTAGCAAAAAAACAAAGCCAGTAAACACAATGCCTGATCCAAAAGAAGTTTCTTTCCGTAAGCTAGAATAAACACACTGATTACGGATACAACAAACATCCCAAAGATATAAATAAAGCGCTTGGGAGAGATTTGTTTTTCTTCTATCATCATTTCTTTTTACGATCCTTATGCTGGTTTTTCTCGTAAACCTCATAAGCGTTTACGATTTTTTGAACAAGGGGATGACGTACAACATCATCTCCGCTTAATTTGCAAATTCCGATGTCTTCCACTTTGGAAAGCACTTTTAATGCCACATCCAAACCGGACAGAGCACCGCTTGGCAAATCCTTTTGTGTGGCATCACCGGTAATCACCGCTTTTGAACCGAATCCGATACGGGTTAAAAACATCTTCATCTGAGCAGGTGTGGTATTTTGTGCCTCATCCAAAATAATAAAGGAATTATCCAAAGTACGACCTCTCATATATGCAAGAGGTGCCACTTCAATCAAGCCTTTTTCCATATTTCTTTGGAAAGAATCGGCTCCCATAATCTGATAAAGAGCATCATAAAGCGGTCGTAAATACGGATCCACCTTACTCTGTAAATCTCCCGGCAAAAAACCCAGTTTTTCTCCGGCTTCAATGGCGGGACGGGTCAAAATAATTCTGCTGACTTCCCCGGCCTGAAATGCGGTAATCGCCATAGCCATGGCAAGATAGGTCTTTCCGGTTCCCGCAGGTCCGATACCGAATACCACCATTTTCTTTCGAATGGCATCCACGTATTTTTTCTGACCCACGGTTTTCGGTTTCACCGGTTTTCCGCTGATGGTATGGCAAATCAAATCCTCATCCAATTTAGTCAAGGGATAATCTTTTAAGTTTTCCTTTAAGGAAAGGGCATAGCGAACGTTTTGCTCGGAAATCTCATTTCCTCTTTTTGACAAAGACAAAAGTTCCATTACCACATTCTTCGCAGCTTCCACTGCAGACTCATCACCTAAAATCTTTACGGAATCTCCACGATTTACAACGGAGATATTTAAAGAATGCTCAATGATTTTAATATTATGATCAAACTGGCCAAAGAT
The DNA here is from genome assembly GCA_905233835.1 of uncultured Lachnospiraceae bacterium. Lineage (GTDB taxonomy): Bacteria > Bacillota > Clostridia > Lachnospirales > Lachnospiraceae > JAILEN01. The sequence continues at coordinate 16,130 of CAJOGB010000033.1, read as the reverse complement.
ATTCTCCAAATGATTGGCCGGTATATTCAGTAAAAGTTCTTTTTCCAAATACTTTTTCTCCCGTATTTATTTGATAATCTCCAAGATCATCGGCTTCGGTGTCACAGCTTCCTTTGAGAAGGTGTAGGCATCTTTTATTTTTTCCATAGCCAAGTCCACGGACTCTTTATTATTTCCGTAAATCGTAGCGATGGCATCCTCCTTTTTCACTGTATCTCCCACTTTTTTATGCAAAACAACACCAACAGACATATCGATGACATCTTCTTTTGTGGCACGTCCGCCTCCTAAAATCATGGATGCGCGTCCCACTTCCTCCGCCTGGATTTCTTTTACATATCCTTCAAATTCCGCAGGAACTTTTACCACAAAGGATGCATCCAAAAGGTCCTCGATATGATCCACATCCGATGGATTACCACCCTGAATTTCAATAAAGGTTTTAAATGTGTCGTATGCTTTTCCGGAAGAAATAGCATCTTTCAAAAGTTCTTTTGCTTTTTCTGATGTCAAATCTTCATCTGCCAAAAGAAGCATTTCGGTACCCAAGGCATAGATTAATTCCATAAAGTCCTTCGGGCCGTTTCCTTTTAAGGAATCAATGGCCTCCATAACTTCCAAAGTATTTCCAACCGCAAAACCTAAAGGCTCATCCATATTGGTAAGTACGGCTACCATTTTTCGATTCGCACGGCGACCGATATCCACCATGGTGGAAGCCAACTTCTTTGCTTCCTCCAAATCCTTCATAAATGCACCGGAACCCACTTTTACATCCAAGCAAATGCCGTCCGCACCGCTGGCAAGTTTTTTACTCATAATAGAGGATGCAATTAAAGGAATGGAATTTACCGTAGCGGTAATATCGCGAAGGGCATAAATCTTTTTATCTGCAGGAGCCAAATTCTTTGTCTGACCTGCTACTGCGATATGATGCTCTTTTACATTTGAAAGGAAAGTCTCCTCAGAGATTCCCGTTTGAAATCCCGGAAATGCTTCCAACTTATCAATGGTTCCGCCGGTATGACCCAAACCTCTTCCGGACATTTTTGCAACCGGTACACCCAAAGATGCAATCAGTGGAGCCAAAACAAGGGTAGTCTTATCTCCCACGCCACCGGTGGAATGCTTATCGATTTTCATTCCCGGGATGGAAGAAAGATCCAGTTCGTCACCGGAGTGTTCCATCGCCATGGTAAACTCATAGGTTTCTTCATCCGTCATTCCGTTAAAGCAAACCGCCATTAAAAACGCAGACATCTGATAATCCGGAATCTCACCCTTTGTATATCCGGAAATCAAATACTCAATTTCGTCCTTGGTAAGTGCTTCGCTTCTTTTCTTTTTTTCAATCAAGTCATACATCTGATACTTCATATTTTCACCATCCTATTTATGATAGGGCTCGTTTCGCATAATTCGATAACCCCTATAAATTTGTTCCAACAAAATCACACGCATCAACTGATGCGGAAACGTCATGTCGGAAAAAGAAATCTTTGCATCCGCACGCTTCTTTACCCCATGGGAGAGTCCCAAAGAACCGCCGATGACGAATAAAAGATGACTGTTTCCGGTATTCATTTTCTCTTCGATAAACTTGGAAAATCCAACGGAATCGTACTTCTTTCCGGCGATATCCAGGGCAATCACATAAGCATTCTCCGGAATCTTTGACAAAAGTTTATTTCCTTCCGTCTCCAATATTTGAAAGAGTTCTGCATCGCTTGGGTTTTCTTTCGTCTTTTCATCGGGCACTTCGATAATGTTTATCGTAGCGTATTTGGACAGACGTTTTTCATATTCGGCCACCGCATCCCGATAATACTTTTCTTTAATTTTTCCTACAGTTAATACGGTTATTTTCATTACGGATAATAAATATAATTACTCTTAAACACTTCGGAACTCATTCCGTGAGAATCAATGGCAATCACGGTTAGAATGTTATTTCCTTCCGGTACGGGGATCGGCTCCGTATACATGGTGGATTCAACGGTAGGCATGGTTTCATCCCATGTATAATATAGGGAAGCACCCTCTGTTTCACAAGTAATGGTAATATAGGTTTCCTGTGTCATCTTTCCGCCTGGGGGAGTTGCCTCCGGTGTGGCAGGAATCACATAGGAAATCTCATAGGTTTCTGAAGCCACATTGCTGGTCTTTCCGGAACCGTTTACACATACGGCATTTAAGGTGGTCTTTCCCTGATTCGTAATGACTACCGGTTCCGTATACAACTTTCCGTTATGTTCGGAAGGTGCGGTTCCGTCTAGGGTATAATAGATATCAAATCCATTATTGGAATTTAATATAACGGAAACGTCATTATCATACTTTCCTCCCTTTAAAGAAAATGTGGGGGCAAAGGACGCATAACCCTTTAAAACTTCTGCTTGGTCTTCGGTCAAATCCAAATCAAACAAAGCATTTAATTTCTTTGAATTCTCCGTCTCCTCGTAAAGCTTCGCCATCTGTGTAATGGCATCTACACTGTCGGGCTGTAATTCCAATGCCTTTGTAAAGGCATCGTCCGCTTTTTTGTATTCCTCAAGAAGATAATAATCATTTCCCAATGCCATATACGCATCGTAGTTTTCACTTTTACTCAATGCTTTTTCATAGTAAATAACCGCATTCTCGTAGTCTTTTGCATCATCATAAGCCACCGCTTCTTTGTAATAAAACGAAAACGAGTGATTATAAACGCTGATCAACACAAGAACCACTACGGCGGCAAAAAGAACAGGGGTCCATTTTCTTATCTTCTTTAACGGGCTCGACTTTCTTTTCCGCAGGTTTCTTTTTTGTTGCACTAAGCATCGCCGGCAAAAGATCATCTTCTAAAACATTGTAATCCGGAACCGACTGTATCGGCTTTCCGCAATGCTTGCAAAGAATGCTTCCGTCTTCAATTTCTGCCTCACACAAAGGACAAATCATACACTACTCTCCCTATGATTTAGAATAATCCTGTAATCTTTCCGTCAGAATCCACATCGATTCTGTAGGCTGCCGGTTCCTTCGGGAGTCCCGGCATTGTCATTATACTTCCCAAAACGGCAACTGCAAATCCCGCTCCGGCGGAAGGATATACTTCGCGAACGGAAATACGATAGCCACTTGGACGGCCTAATTTCTTTGGATCATCGGAAAGGGAATACTGGGTCTTTGCCATACAAACCGGGCATTTTCCCATACCCAACTCTTCCAACTTCTCCAAGCTCTTTAATGCAGCCGGAGCATAATCCACACCGTCCGCACCGTAGATTTCTTTTGCAACGGTTTCAATCTTATCCTTTAAGGACATGTCATCCGGATATAAAGGCTTAAAGTCAGATGTTTTATTCTCTAAAACATCAAGGACTTTATTTGCAAGCTCGATACCGCCTTCTCCGCCTTTTTCCCAAACTTCGGAAAGTGCAAACTCACAGCCTCTTTCTTCACAGAAATTACGAACAAACTCGGTTTCAGCTTTGGAATCGGTCACAAAAGAGTTTAAGGTAACCACGATGGGCACCCCATACTTCTGAAGGTTTTCGATGTGCTTCTCCAAGTTTACGATACCTTTTTTCAAAGCATCCACATTCTCGGTGGATAAATCTTCTTTTTTCACACCGCCGTTATATTTTAATGCACGAATGGTGGCAACCAAAACAACCGCATCCGGCTTTAAGCCCGCCATACGGCACTTAATATCAAAGAATTTCTCTGCACCCAAATCCGCACCGAATCCGGCTTCCGTAACCACGATATCCGCCAACTTTAATGCGGTTTTAGTGGCACGTACGGAGTTACATCCATGTGCAATATTTGCAAATGGTCCGCCGTGAACGATGGCCGGTGTATGTTCCAAAGTCTGAATCAAGTTTGGAGCAAAGGCATCTTGAAGAAGTGCCATCATCGCTCCCACCGCCTGTAAATCACCAGCGGTTACCGGTTCACCCTTGAAGTTATATGCAACAATGATTTTACTTAAGCGTTCTCTTAAATCATCATAGTCGCTTGCCAAGCAGAAAATCGCCATGATTTCGGAAGCAACGGTAATTACGAAATGATCCTCACGAACCATACCGTCACCTTTTGCACCAAGACCCACTACCACATTTCGAAGTACGCGATCATTCATATCCTCGCATCGTTTCCAAACAATCTGTCTCGGATCGATACCCAAAACATTTCCCTGCTGGATATGATTATCCAAAAGAGCTGCCAAAAGGTTATTTGCCGATGTAATTGCATGGAAGTCTCCGGTAAAGTGAAGATTTAAATCCTCCATGGGAACCACCTGTGCATATCCGCCGCCTGCAGCTCCACCCTTAATTCCGAAGCACGGTCCCAAAGACGGCTCGCGAAGTGCCAGAACCGCTTTTTTATTTAACTTTCCAAAAGCCTGACCCAATCCCACGGATGTGGTGGTTTTTCCTTCACCGGCAGGTGTAGGGTTAATGGCAGTTACAAGAACAAGTTTTCCGTCCGGATTGTTCTTTGTCTTTGCAATCAGATCCTCGGAAAGTTTTGCCTTATACTTTCCGTAGAGTTCCAAATCGTCTTCAACGATATCCAAACTCTTGGCCACCTCTTTAATGGGTAACATCTTTGCTTCCTGTGCAATCTGAATGTCGGTTTTCATACTCTTTTTAGCTCCTCTTTTTCTTCATTTTTATTTAAGAAACCATGCCGTTAAACTCATCTAGGGTCACAAGCACCTTTCTGGGCTTTGTGCCTTCCTCGGGTCCAACGACTCCGGCATCTTCCAATTGATCCATAATACGGGCAGCTCGGTTAAATCCAATCTTGAAGTTTCTTTGCAACATTCCGATGGAACCTTTTTCTTTTTCTATAATCAGTCTACCCGCATCCGCAAAGTAGGAATCTCTCTCATCATCCGCTTCGGAAGAAAAACTTGTTGTGCTGCTGTCGGAACCGGAACTTAAAGATTCCACATGGCTTAAAATATCTTCTTGTTTTTTTGCATCCTCTTCCGCGGCTTCATTTTGTTCACGAATGAACTTTACAACATCCGCCACTTCTTTGTCGGATACAAAGGTGCCCTGAACACGAAGGGGCTTGGTAAATCCCTGTGGGAAGTAAAGCATATCGCCTTTCCCGAGAAGTTTTTCCGCGCCGTTTTGATCCAAAATCGTTCGGCTGTCCACACCGCTGGTAACCGCAAATGCGATTCGCGACGGCATATTTGCCTTAATGAGTCCCGTAATGACATTTACGGAAGGGCGCTGGGTCGCCACGATCAAATGAATACCTGCCGCACGAGCCAACTGTGCCAAACGGCAGATTGCTTCTTCCACTTCTTTGGAGGAAACCATCATAAGGTCTGCCAACTCGTCTACAATCACCACGATCTGGGCCATCTTCTGGGCAGTTTCCAAACTTCCGTCAGATAATTCTCTCGGTGGAATGGCATTTTGTGCCACCTTTTCGTTATACCCTTTCATATCGCGAACGCCTGCATCCGCAAAGCGTTGATAACGTTCCGTCATTTCTTTTACCGCCCACTGCAATGCGCCGGCAGCTTTCTTCGGATCCGTTACCACAGGAATCAAAAGATGAGGAATACCGTTATAAACAGAAAGTTCCACCACCTTCGGATCGATCATAATCAGTTTCACTTCATCCGGTGTGGCACGATATAAAATACTCATGATAATGGTATTGATACATACGGATTTACCGGATCCGGTAGAACCGGCAATAAGTAAGTGCGGCATCTTTGCAATATCGGAAATAATCACATTTCCGCCGATATCCCTACCTGCCGCAAAGGCAATCTTTGACGAAGATTTTTTAAACTCCTTGGCTTCAATTAATTCACGAAGACCAACCATAACCGCATTCTCGTTCGGAATCTCGATACCAACTGCCTGCTTTCCGGGAATGGGTGCTTCGATTCGAATATCCTGTGCTGCCAAGTTTAGTTTAATATCATCCGCCAGGTTTGTAATCTTTGAAACCTTTACACCGAGTTCCGGTTTGAATTCAAAACGGGTTACGGAAGGTCCCACACTGACATCCGTTACCTTTCCGGGAACACCGAAAACATCTAAGGTTCGTTCCAAATTCGAAACGGTGCTTTCAATCTTTTCTTTGGAATTTCCGGTTCCCGTAACCGTGTTCTTAGTTAAAAGATCAATGGTTGGAAAACGGTATTTCTTTTTCGGCGAAGATTTTTGTCTGAGTACACTCTGTTCGATTTTTTCCGTTTCTCTTTGGGTTTCTTCACGGGAAGATACCGTATCTCTCGGCCGGGGAAGCCTCAGGTGGTTTTTCCTGTTTAACCGGCTCCGGTGTCGCTACGACTTCCTTTACGGGCTCTGCCACAAAGGACTGTGCATTTGTCACATCCGAATCCTTAGATAAAGATGAAATTTCAGTCTTGGAAGCCACATTGGAGGTTAAAGATACGCGATTGATGTCCTCCACCTCTGCGGAAGGATTGTAAATATTGATATTTAATTCCTTCACATCTTCGGTATCGCCGATTTTTGTATTTTCAACGGTAGTATCAAAGGTCACACCGTTGTTTTTCACTTCGATACGATTCTTCTTTGGATTCTGAGACTTTTTCTTTAATTCTTCTTCTTTTTCCTTTTGAATCTCAACGCGGCGGGCGTTTCGTTTTTTGTCCTTTTCTTTTCTTCGCATTTCGGCACGGACTCTGTCATGTCGAGTCTTATTTTTCACAGTTCTGAAAAGGGAGGTCTCGGAAATCAGTACAAAGGAAATAATCATACCGATAACATCGATGACATAGGCGCCGATCAATCCAAATCCGTTTACCAACAAATAAGCCAATCCACCACCGAAGAAACCTCCTCCGGTCTTATACTGGAAACCGTAGGCATAGGCAACAGTAGGCAAAACCACCATGCCGTCTCTTGAAAATAAGTCGATAAAGGTAATCAAAAACAAAAACAAACAAACCCATGCAATGACCTTTGCCACGGCAATCTGACTTTTTTGATTGGAGACCATAAAAAAGACTAAGAAAGACAGTAAAAACGGGAATCCGTATGATAAGATTCCAAAAAGGCCAAAGAAGAATCGACCCACGTTATCGCCGATCACTCCTCCAAAGCCCAAATCGCCTAAGAACAACAAAATGCTGACCGCCAAAGTCGCCCAAAGAATCACTTCGTTGGAAACAAGAGAATTCGTCACGCTGACATTTTGCATCTGAGAGGTGGAAACCCTGGTTTTTTGCGTGGTTTTCCCTGTAGATCTCTTCTTTGAAGTCTGAGATTTTGCTTTCGCAGTATTCGTCGTTTTTTTCTTCGAACCTGTATTCTTTTTTCCCGCGTTTTTGGATGGATTTCTGTCCGTCGGACCAGAGATTTGCTTACAGCTTCCTTCAGATTCCACCTCACGATGGACACCCTTGCTGTTCAGCTATACACTTCCCACTATCTAGGCGTGTTCGGGACTTTCACCCGTTAGAGCGCGCCCATGGCGCGCAAACATAAAAAAGAGTTGTCAAATCTGACAACTCTTTTCTTAAAAATATTCGTTAAAATCCAATCAAATACTTATATAAGCCTTCATACTGGAACTTCGATGCGGACCAGGAATAATCCTTCTTCATGCCTCGTTCCACCATTTTATTCCACTGCTGTTTTTTATCAAAATAGATAAACTTCGAGTAGTTAATGGTATTTAACAGTTCATCTCCATTATAGTTCATAAAGGAAAATCCATCTCCGGTATGCTCGTATTCATTGTAAGCAACCACCGTATCCTTCAGTCCTCCGGTTTCACGAACAATAGGTACCGTTCCGTAGCGGAAAGAAATAAGCTGTGTCAATCCGCAGGGTTCAAATCGAGACGGCATTAAGAATGCATCTGCAGCCGCGTAGAGTTTTCTGGCCAAATCATCGGAATAACAAATATTGGCAGAAACCCGATCCGGATACTTCCAAGCATAATGCCTAAACATGTTCTCATAACGGCTTTCACCGGTACCAATTACCACCAGCTGTGTAAACTCGTCTACGATACCTTCCATACAGTAATTGATAAGATCCAATCCCTTTTGATCCGTCAAGCGGGATACCAATCCGATCATGTACTTTCTCGGATCAACCGTTAAATCCAAATCTTCCTGAAGGCGTTCCTTATTTACTTTCTTATTCTTCCTGAAGTTGGATACGTCGTAATTCTTATATAGTTTATCATCGGTAGCAGGGTTATAAGACTCATAATCAATACCGTTAATAATACCCTGCATATCAAAGTGACGGGAACCCAAAAGTCCGTCCAGTCCTTCTCCATAATACGGAGTCTGAATTTCATCGGTATAGGTAGGACTTACTGTGGTGATATAATCCGCATATACAAGTCCGCCCTTTAACATATTTCCCGCTTTGTTGCACTCCAATTTATCCGGAGTAAACAAAGACTGAGGAAGACCGGACAAGCCTTGTAAAGTCTTTACATCCCATACACCCTGGAACTTTAAATTATGAATGGTCATAATACTCTTCATATTCCAGAAGAAAGGATTTGCCTGAAACTCTGTCTTTAAATAAACAGGAATCAATCCCGTCTGCCAATCATGACAGTGAATCAAATCCGGTTTAAAATCAATAAGCGGAAGCATGGAAAGTACAGCCTTATCAAAATAGGTAAACTTTTCCATGTCATATCTGGCATCCCCGTACGGATAAAAACATTCAAAGTACTCTAAGTTATCAATGAAGTAATAGGTAATTCCCTGGTACTCATACTTCATAACACCGCAGTACTTTTCACCGATAAAAGGTCCCATACCCAGATTAAAACTGGTCACATATTCAAAATGATCGCGATACTGTGGAGGAATGCAGGTATAATTCGGCATAACCACACGAATATCCCAATCCTCTTTAAAGAATTCCTTTGGCAGTGCACCCACAACGTCCGCAAGTCCCCCGGTTTTAACGAATGGCACACATTCACTTGCCGCATACAGAATCTTTCTCATACTAAAAATCCTTCTCCCTAATGTTTATTATTCATCCCAGTTATGGAATACTTCCTGAACATCATCATCTTCGTCCAAAAGGTCTAAGATACGATTGATCATGGTAATATCTTCTTCGCTATCTAAAGTTACGTAATTCTGAGGAATCATGGTAACTTCAGCATCTGCCATAGCAATGCCTTCTTTTTCAAGGGCTTCACGTACAATAGAAAAATCAGCCGGAGCGGTTAAGATTTCAAAGGAATCTTAAAATCTTCTGCACCTGCATCAAGTGCAAGCATCATCAAATCATCCGCATCCATATCGCACTCTTCTTTGGCAACGATAATCTGTCCTCTTTCGTCAAACATGTAGGATACACAGCCCTGTGTACCGATGCTTCCGTGGCCCTTGGTAAAGCAGTTTCTAACATTTGCTGCGGTACGGTTTTTGTTATCTGTTAAAGCTTTTACGATGATAGCGGTTCCGCTTGGGCCGTATCCTTCATAGGTAACGGTTTCGTAGTTAACGCTTCCCATATCACCGGCAGCCTTCTTAATACCACGTTCAATTGTATCATTCGGCATGTTGTTGGACTTTGCCTTAGCGATAACATCACGAAGACGAGAGTTATTTTCCGGATCCGGACCGCCTTCCTTAACGGCTACCGCGATTTCTCTACCGATAATGGTAAAGATTTTTCCCTTTGCGGCATCGTTTTTCTCTTTTTTATGCTTGATGTTCGCAAATTTTGAATGTCCTGACATATTCTAAAATACTCCTTCTATCATAATCGAATCTAGTTTATCATTTTTGTCTTTTAGATTCAAGGAAAGCCGAGCATCAATCATGAAAAAAAGGCATCCGAAACGGAATGCCTTTCCATATGACAAAAAATGTACCTCTTGTCGGGTTATTTATTTTTGATATCTTTGTATTCTGCAGACGTTAATGTTTTGGCAGTTCCACAGCAAGGACAGAAAATCATTCGTTTTGATGTCCAACCCACTACCGGAATATAAAAAATAGTTACGGCAGTCTTTTCTCTAGCCAAAGCCTGCTCTGTTTCATGATGACAGTTAGAACATACAGAACGTCCGAGATTTTTATCCATTTTTACTTTTTTTCTGGTTCCATATAGAATAAACATATTGATTTCCTCCTACGCAATTAAGCTTCCTTCGTTTGATTTGCAGCGTTTTACCAATTCATTGTATGCCTGATTGGCCTCATTTGCTGCTTTCTTATTAAGTAAACGACTGGCAACGTAGAAGGTTTCATTGTTCCTTGTCTCTACCGCAATAGCTCTTCTGTCGAACACATACTTCCCATAGAAGCAGTTGGAATAATAAACGTTGATAATATCTTCTGTCGGAATGATAAACAACGTCTTTTTAAATCCACTGTAATCGCAAAGAAAACGGTTTGTAATCATAAGAGCAACACTTTCTAAGTTTAAGGCGTTTGCACTTTTTGATTCTGTCAGAAACTCGTCCAAAAATTCACGACCTCTTCCATTTGCAAGAGCCTGATAGACTTTTTGCACATCTTTTTCATTTCCCAGGTTAAATACCTTTTCAAATTCCATTTCATTTCCCCTGTTTCGCAGGAACAATATTCCACCGATGATTCCCGTCACAGCAAAACCATCATTTCGATGTAATTCCTCTTTCGCCTCATCTATACTTTTTTTGTGATCTAAGCTTACACTCAGAGTCAGCGGAATCAAGTCATCTTCTTCAAAAACACCGTTTTCCACATAATACTCTACCAATTCCTGCTGATACTTACGCAACTTATCATCAACCGTATCATTTTCCGTGAACACATATGCATCCGTATAGTATTCTGCAAAATCATAACTTTCACCATCTAAATACTTCTTTGTATCCTGATAGATTGTACTATAAGAATCGACTTCAACAGGTGCGATACAAAGTCGCCCCAAGCCATCATAAAAAGCGCAGAGGCAAAAATAATCATTGTCTTTTGTGGCAAAGCAATCAAAAATACATAAATCCTGAATGCGATAATAGTTTCCGGGTTTTATATAGTCTCTTGATGTTTCCTCCATCAAATAGATCTCATTATCGTCCTTCTTAACATCATACACCGCAATTAAGCCAACCAAGAAACAAATGACAGCAATTGTCAAAAGAATCCACCCTATGATCCTTTTCGTCATTTTCGGCGACAGCGAATTTGATACAGATGTTAGTGGAACAACAAAAAACATAATTTCTCCTTTTCAACAGACAACAATAGAGTTTTTTGCATTTTTTTCGATTTTTATCAAGGCAAATGAGACATAATCTTGGTACTTCAAATATGTTGCCTGCATCATGAAGACACGGGGACGGTTCTCTTGTCCCCTATCTCCTCCACCTATCTTCAAAATCCAAGTTTTCTAATTATTACCAGCCAAAGAATAAATAACAAGCCCTGAATAGTGCAACCAGTGCAGCCATATAACACAATATAATAACGAAATATGTACCAATAATCTCTACTCGTTTAAGATTCTTTTTTAAATCAAATACAAAACTTGTTCCTCCAACAAAACAAAAAAAAGAAAACGTTACAAGTAACCATACCGGAATATTGAATGTATTTATTTCATTGAACACATGATATATACATACAATCAATAAACTAATATGCGCATATAATTCTACCAAAATAGAGCAAAAATCAAATTCATTATCCTTTTTAAATGGATTAAGAATCAGCTTTATGCTTTTAGGAACTATTATTCCTATATAAGAAATATTATTAATTCTTTTATTACTCATCCCCCATGACAGAAAGTACAGTTCTGCAATAACAATATATACATCTTTCATAATTAATTATTCCCCCTTACGGGAACCAGAAAAAACAGGGACGGTTCTTTTGTCTCCAAAAGGTACTGATTTTAGCCGTCACATATTGGCGACAGGAGAACTGTCCCCTATCTTCTCCTACACATTCAATTCACCATACATAAATACGATTATCATATTCACCTAACCACATGCATATACCACTTACAACTGATTCAGTACAGCAAAAGATACAACAGGTATTATTAAAATATTCTGACTCTCCAATAATAAAATCCATATTCTCTTTTAATGTATTTCCATTAATAACAACCGCACCATAATCTGTAGATTTTTTTAGAAAAAAAACATATCTTTCATCGTCATCAATATAATGAAACAATTCTTTTTTATATTTATTCAAAACATTTTCCGTCTTGCTATAAATCATACTTTTATGGTGAACATCCAAAATATCCAACATATTAATTATATCTTTTTGAATAGCTATTGTTTCCCTCTGACTCAAAAAACTATCTATTGATATTTTAATACCATAATCATTCCATCTTCTGCATAAAACAGCAATTCTATTTTTTCTTTTTAATTCTTCAACTCTTTTTTTTCTATCCATTATAATCTTGCATCCTTTTATTATAAAAACCCATTAAAATCTTCAGGGAAATGTCCGCTTAATTGATTATATCTACCCCTATTAAAAGGATTTCCCTTCAGTGCATCTGCACCGTGAAAATGCTTTCCACGTCCCATTTTATCAAACGAATGCTCAATTATATATTTTTTCTCGCTATCTACCTCAAACTCATAAACTATTCTATGTTCCGACGTTCCATCATGCACAAACTTATGTGTTTTAAACTCTGATGATTTTGGAATGCCCGTTGCCTCTTTTGCCTCTCTAAATGCCTGTCTCCGTGTAGTATTTCCACCCTCACTTAGTGCATTTCCCGATATATCACCAGCACTTGATGGGGTTGGTTGACACGCATTATGCACCAGTACATGCGTCTTGCCCACAAAATAGGTATGGTCATCGCATACTGCGATATTATATACCCTTACAGGCTCATCATGATGGATACAAGTAACGGCATCAACGGTTTTTGTATCTCCATCCGCTGTTGTAACAGAATCCCCTTCCTGCAAATCCTTTGCAGCGACCTGTTCACCCTCTGCATTATAGAACGGATGCTCTGCAGTCGTTTCAATTTCTTCTCCATCTATAGTAACAACATAAGTTTCATCCGTCTCATGTATATAAGTCTGAAGAATTGTTTTCCGGTCAATATCGGAGTCCACATCTACACACTGTTCTTCACCGATAGCCTCCATGGCATACACCATATCACCGGGTTGCAATTCTTCTATCGCAACCATTCCTGTCGCAGTTAGGACAAGAGTTCCTGCTACAAAACAGTAGGTCGGATTCTTCGCCCAGCTAAGTCCACCGGCTATCGCTCCGGTAATCCCACCTATCGCGGCACCGTTTCTTGTTTCTTTTGCGGCGGCCTTTCTAATGTACTCTCGCGAACCATCCAGCGTATCATGTTCTTCCATATAGGAAATCGCGCCGTTGAGCGTTCCGAATACCGCTCCACCGATTGCTCCTGCAACTGCACCATTTAATGCATTTACAGCCATCGCTGATGCCAAACCGCATCCGGCCAAGCCACCGGTAGCAACTACCGCCACAACACAGATTGCTATCACTGCTACACTTAGTGCTACATTTATCGCGGCTTCATGCTTGTGATAGAATTCAACCGCAGAATTAACCGTATTATTAACGAACTGACCAAGTGGACTGTTATCCCATTTATCTTTTAAAACAGTTCCGGCTTTATCTACACAATACTGAATCGCTGCACGCGTCAGTCCGATTGGACTACATTTATACGCAAAAGATAAAACCGTCGCTGCTTCTGAAAGACTATCATGCATTGGTGTTTCCTGCCACCATGCACCTGCTTCCTGCACCGTTTCCGCTACCGAATGCTTCGCGGAAATAATTACACGAAGTCCATCCTCCATCACATCCTTGGAATCCTCCCAAGTCTGTTTTACAACCGCTTTCGCCGACTTTACTTTTGTATCGATATAATTTCGAACTGTCTCTTTTGCTTCGGCAATACACTGTGCTGCATCGGTATAAATCTCATATGCAGTATTATACATTACGCTTACTGCATTTGAAACATTATGTACCACCGTACTGACAGCACCGGTCGCTTTATTTACCACTGCGCGCGTTGCCGTAACAACTTCCGTTTTTGCGGCATTTACGACTTTTCTTACGGTCTGCGCCGTATTTTTCACTACCGAGACAGCCTTTTGCGCAGTTTGTTTTACGGTTGTTACGACCTTCTGGACTGTTTGGGTTGCAGCACGAGCCGTGCTTTGTACCACTTTTGCAGCCGTATGTACTGTTTTTGCAACGGTCTTTGCCACAGCATGTGCCGTCTGTTTTACCGCAGCTACCGCTCTCGAATAGACACCTTTATGCCCGGACGGATCCTGATATGTAATCGGATTGTTATTACCATAAGTATAGCGGTTTCTTGTAACCGGTTCCAGTTTATTACCAAGATACGTATCCTTCGTCGTAAATGTTCCGGTAGAGGGATCGTAGTTTCTGGCACGAAGGTAGATTAATCCAGTCTGCGGTGTATACTGTTCTCCGTTATAGCCAAAGATAGTATCCTGCACCGGCGCACCACAAGTAATCTGTCCGTAAGGATCATAGCGAAGTATACTTGTCACCTTTGAGTCCGATACGGTTTCCGATACACTTCCATGTCCGTCATAAACATATACACCATCCGTATCGGANCCATTGCTCCGTACTGGTATATATCCGTGGTATCTACATCCTTCGGGGAAGAAAAGGCCACTAACACCTGCGCATTTTCTTTTGTTAAATCGTATACGTAAGCACTTGGAACATAATAAGCAACTTTTTGGTCATACTCATTTCGTATATGCTTTTCTTTCTTTACGGTTTTTAGCAAGTTGGAAAAGCCACGATCATCTGTGGTTTCTCCCACCACTCTTCTCGAAGCGGAGGTGCAATCGTACCAACAATAGAAGCAAATCTATCACCAATTGTTTGTTTTCTAATGCATATAATAATTCTTTCCCTGATTCAAAATATGAACAAGAGACTTCCTCTTCAATAAGAGCAAATCTCTTGTTCATTTCATTTATTATCTCTTCTGTAGAAGCTACATCATCATCGCAAAAAGCAACGTGAAACAATGATATTTCCCCCTCGTATATATTTCTACGCTTTCTCCACCTTTACATCCAAAATAATCCTGTTTTCTACATCTAAAACATGGAACACATATCCCTCGTAAGAAATATCATAAGTATGATGTTCCTCGGGGATTTCTCCGATTTGATCCGTCAAAAATCCATTTAAAGTTTCAAAATCGCACTCCGGTATATTTAGTCCCAATTTCTCAATCACTTCATCCATTTCCGTGGATCCGTGCATCAAATAGGAATCTTCCTCCACCACTTCTACGATTTTTTCCTCTTCTACATCGTGTTCGTCCTCGATGTTTCCCACGATTTCCTCTAGGATGTCCTCCATGGTAACAATACCGGACATTTGACCGTATTCATCCAAAACGATGACCAAATGGTTTTTGGCCAGTTGCATCTGTGTAAACAAAGTATGGATGCCGTGGGTCTCCGGTACAAACTCCGGTTCATACATCAAATCCTTTATGTCTTTGATCTTTTTCTTATACAAATCCGTTCGTAAAGAAATTTTTAAAATCTCTTTCATGTGAATGATGCCGATAATATGATCCAAATCCGATTCATATACGGGGATACGGGAATAATGATTCTTGATAAAGAAATCAATGGCATCTTTTACCGTATCATTTGCTTCCATAGCCACCACATTTTTACGATTAATCATAATGTCTTTAGCTGTCTTATCGTCAAACTCAAAAATATTTTGAATCATGGTAGCTTCGGAGGATTTAAACACACCCTGTTCATGACCTTCCTGTATCAGGTCAATCACATCCTCTTCTGTAACATCATCATTTTCTTTTTTTAAGTGCAGAATTTCCAAAAATCGGGAAAAAATATTCATCCTAATCTAATTCCTACTTTCCTATCCCTCTACATTTGATCGACGGACTGATAACCCTTAATCTCAACAAGCTTTCCGTCTTTATAATACAATCTGGGAATTCGCATACCCAAATCGCAGGCAAACTCATAATTGAATCTGCCGGAAAGAGCACCAAGCTCCTCCAACGTAATCTCATTATCCTTATCTTTTCCGATTAGCGTTACCTTATCTAACACTTCCACATCAGGGATATCGGTTA
>CAJOGB010000032.1 GCA_905233835.1 uncultured Lachnospiraceae bacterium | reverse complement strand
GCATCACAGAACTTCACAAAAAGCGCAGCCTTTCTGGTTCCGTTAAAGGTAAGCACATCTCCATGTTCTCCTACCTGATTTCCGACTACACCGATGGTCTGGCCATTTAACATAATAAATCCGGTTACCATATCCTTAGCCCATCCGGACTTTGTCTCAACAAAAATTTTGGAATCGGAAAGTTCTGCAGCGATTTCAGCCACTTTATCTCTCTTTGATTCCAAATCGGAAGATGCACGATTTAAATCATCCAAGCATTCTTCCACAAAGATACCGTCCAAAGAAGAAGAAGGTAAAATAGAAACCATCTGACGAATCTTATCAAAGACGTCCTCTTCGCTTCCGATGGCATCCACATTTCCTGCTTCAAACTGGAATTTAGCGGAAGCTGTATCCAACTTGTCCGCATAGTTTCCTTTGATGGCATCCGGAGAGTTTACAAAAAGCTTTGCGGAATCGGACATAAACGCAAAGTCAGCCAATGCCGGAAGTACAGCCAAACCACCACCGCAGTTTCCGAGTACTCCAACGATCTGAGGAATCATACCGCTGGCTTCACAAGCCTTCGCAACAACTTCTCCGATGGCTTCCGTCGCATCAAAGCCTTCCTGCAAACGAACACCGCCACAGTCAATCAAACCGATGACCGGAGCGCCCATCTTCATTGCTTTTTCGTAAACATTTAAAATTTTCTTCGCGTGCATTTCACCAATGGTACCGTTTAATACGCTACTGTCCTGGCAATACACAAACACAAGGCGTTCATCAATTAATCCGTATCCGGTAACAACACCGTCAGAAGGTGCAGTTTTCGGATCCAAATTAAAATCTGTCACTCGTGCAGTCACCAAAGAACCGAGTTCGACAAAGCTGTCTTCGTCGAGCAGGCTCTCAAGTCTGCGAATTGCAGAGCTCTTTTGTCCCTCGCTCATAAGTTTTTCCCTCCATTTATATATAAATTTTAAATTTTGCGCTAGTCTAATCATAACGAATTTAAACCCTATTTTCAATAGATTTCTTCCAATATTGTCAAAAATTTATCAATATTTTTTCGCATAAAAAAAGACTCACATGAGTCTTTTTTCGGAAGTTAAAATTTCGTTTTAAACACCGACTGTAAGATGAGTAGCTTCCTCTTCCGCAGCCTGCTTAAACTCTTCTACCTGAACCGGATTTAAGGTCGGTAATTCCTCTAAGCTTGTTACACCAAAGGAACGTAAAAACTGTTCTGTGGTTCCAAAAAGCATTGGCTTTCCCGGTGCATCCATACGACCGACTTCCTCAACCAACGAAAACTCCACCAAACGGCTTACCGCATGATCGCAGCTGACTCCACGGATTTTTTCGATTTCAGATTTTGTTACCGGTTGCTTATAAGCAATGATGGAAAGAGTTTCTAATAGCGTATCCGTAAGTGCATAACGCTTCGGCTGTTTTGCAATCTTAATCAAATATTCATAGATAGAAGGCGGTGTACACATCTGATACGAACCGTCTAACTTTGTGATTCGAATTCCTCTGTCTTCTTCTTCGTATTTCTTTGCAAGGGCATCGATGATTTCAATCACTTCGTCTTTTTCGATTTCCAATGCCGCTGCTATTTTTGACGGATCTACGGAATCACCCATGGTAAACAAAATACCCTCTATGATAGATTCCAATTCCTTCTTTTCCATAAAAGCTCCTATGCCGCTAATTGAGATTCAATCTGAATATCATCAAAGATATTTTCCTGTACAATGCGAATCTCGCCGGCTTTCATTAATTCTAATATAACCAAAAAGGTAACCACGATTTGAACTTTAGAAGACTGTTTTTCCAAAAGTTCTCTAAAGGAAAATGTCTTATGATTTCTGGCATATTCGGAAATCTCCACCATTTTATCCTCTACGGAAACCTCTTCTTTTTTAATCTCACCGAATCTGGAACGAACAGGATCCACACGGTTCTTCTGACGTTTGATTACGGACTGAAATACAAAATTCAACTTATTCAAAGTCAAATCGGAAATCAACTCATCCACATCCACCGGTTCCTCGTAAGCCAAAACTTCATCCGGAATCGTGGGCACCTTATAGAAAATCTGGTTTGCATCTACCTGACGGTCACGGAGTTCATATGCATAAGTCTTATACATCTTGTACTCCAACAACTGCTGTACAAGTTCTGCTCTCGGATCTTCCTCTTCCTCTTCCACCACTGCTTCCTTAGGCAAAAGCATTTTGGACTTGATATTTAAAAGTGTGGCAGCCATAACCAAAAACTCGCTCATGACGTCCAAATCCTGTTTTTTCATCTCATCGATATATTCCAAATACTGGTCGGTAATCTCCACTATCGGAATATCGTAGATGTTTACTTTATTCTTTTCAATCAAGTGAAGAAGCAAATCCAAAGGACCTTCAAATGATTCCAACTTGAATTTCATTTCCATAAAAGCATACTCCCTATATCTAGTGGTGCAAGTGTGCACCCATAACATCATATAGTTTAATCACTTTATGAATTATATAAGGATTCAAGGAAAAATTCAAGGGCAAAATACAATATTTAGTGGATAAATTTAAAAACAACCACTATAACTTGGAATAACCGTATCCGCTGACAATGGCATCCAAAGGAATCTTCTTTGCACAATACGGACATTCACTGGGTGAAAAGGTACTGTATCCCGGCAAATCCGCATCCGTAAACAATGAAAACACGCGATGTTTTTCCACATGATCCGTTAATGAGAAAATGGAAGCCACGCCCTGAACGATACCGCCGTAGTATTCAATACACTCAACACTTCTTCGAACGGTTTCACCGGTGGTCATGGAGTCAACCAAAACCAAAACATTCTTTCCCTGAACGGCCGGCTTTACGTTCTCTCGAAACATAAACTGATGAACACTGTTTTCCTCAGGCTCGATTACGTAAATGGTTTCATGAGCGTTTGTCATACGAAAATCGCCCTGTTCCAATTCATGAGCCAAAAACGCACCTAAAACTTCGGTTCCATCCAAGCAAACAATGGTATCAACCGTAGTTACCTGATGCATCAGCTTATTCTTTAAACATTTTGCAGCCTCCATCGCTTCCTTTACACGAATCTTAATTCGCGTTACGTCCACATAGAAATTAATGTGAGACTGACTGGTAGCAAAATGCCCCTGTGCCGCATTAATGGTAACCGCCTTATCATCCTTGGCAAAAAACTTTACCATGCGCTGCTGAATCTGATCTGACATAAAAACACCTCCCAATATGACTTTTATACCTTCCCTGTAGAACCAAAACCGCCTTCCCCACGATCTGTATCATCCAATTTTTCAACTTCGTTAAACTCTACGGTCAAAAACGGAACCACCACGAGCTGTGCAATCTTTTGATTGGGTTCCACCACACGTTTTACTTCGGAGTCGTTATGTAACGAAACTTTGATTTCTCCTCGGTAGTCCGCATCGATTACTCCCACGCAGTTAGCAGGACGAAGTCCCTCTTTTAAGGAAAGACCGCTGCGTGCAAAAATACCGCCGAAGTAACCTGCCGGAATGGCACAAGAAATGCCGGTTCCGATTAGCTTTGTCTCATGAGGTAAAATTTCCACGTTTTCGGATATGTTTGCAAACAAATCATATCCTGCGGCATAATCGCTTCCTCTTTCCGGAATCTTTGCCGCATCGTTTAACTTCTTTAATTTGATTTCCATATTTTCTCCTTATGACTGTGGGTGAAACGAGAATTTATTCTCTGTTTTTGAAAGCAAACGTTTGATATTACTCCTATGTTTCCAAACGCATAAAACGGTAGCTAATACCACTAAAACACAGGCTTCCCACTTATAGTTATAAAAATAATACAACCATCCCAAAATAGCAAACAGGATGACTTCTACCGAATACAAAACGGCAACACAAATAGAACCCAAGGACACATATCTTGTAAGATATACGATGAGTGCAAATGTTAAAATCAAAAGCGGAAGTGCTTTCGGAAAGCACACTAGCACCATAGCCGTGCTGGTGGCAACGCCTTTACCGCCTTTTTTTAACATGTAAATCGGAAAATCATGGCCCAGAATCGCTCCGAAACACGCATATTCCATTATAAGTGCAATTCCTTCGGAGGCAAAAGATGCGTTCCGATAAATAAAGTACACAACAATTGCCGGCACCACTCCCTTTAACAAATCTCCAAGGAGTGTCAATGCTCCCAAGGGAAGTCCCAAAATACGAATGGTATTGGTGGTTCCCACATTTCCGCTTCCTTTTGTAGTTAAATCCACGTTTACGGCCTTTCCCATAATAAATCCGGTTAAAAACAAACCGCAGATATATCCGATAATTAGCGCAACTCCCCTTGCAATGAACATGATTAGTCCTCCTTACGCTGACGAACAATAAACTTTAACGATGTTCCGGAAAATCCTCCGAAAGCTTCTCGGATTCGATTTTCCAAATATCTTAAATACGAAAAATGCATTAATTCTTTATCGTTAACAAATACCACAAAAGTAGGCGGCTTTACGGAAGCCTGGGTCACATAGAAAACCTTTAATCTGCGTCCCTTATCGGAAGGCGGCTGTTGCATTACCACCGCCTCCGCCACGATTTCGTTCAACACGCCGGTGGCGATACGCATGGTCTGATTTTCAATAACCTGATCCACTGCTTCGTAAATCTTATGAATGCGCTGACCGGTCAATGCGGAGATATAAATAATCTGAGCATAAGGCATAAAGCTTAAAATCTGACGGATTTTATTCTCATGTTCCTTCATGGTCTTATCGTTTTTCTCAACCGCATCCCACTTATTTACAACTACGATGATTCCCTTACCGCGATCATGGGCAATACCCGCGATCTTTGCATCCTGCTCGGTGACACCTTCGGTAGCATCGATAACAACCAATACCACATCGGCCTTTTCCACTGCGGCTACCGCACGAATAATGGAATATCGTTCGATATCTTCCTTAATCTTACTCTTTCTGCGAAGCCCGGCGGTATCGATAAAGATATACTCCTGTCCGTGGCTTTTTACCTTTGTATCCACGGCGTCTCTGGTGGTTCCCGCGATATCGGATACGATGAGACGATCCTCGCCCAAAAGTTTATTTACAAGAGATGATTTTCCTACGTTCGGCTTTCCTACGATGGCAATCTTTGGAATATCCTCATCTGTCTCGGAAGCACTGCCGTCCGGGAAGAACTTAATCACTTCATCCAAAAGATCTCCGAATCCCAAGCGGGAAGAAGCGGAAACCGGATGCGGATCCCCGATACCCAAGTTATAAAACTCGTAGACATCCGGCATCATCTTATCGAAATTATCTACCTTATTGACACATAAAACCACAGGCTTTCCGGACCGACGAAGCATATCCGCCACCTTTGAATCCGCATCGATAAGTCCCTGCTTTACGTCTACCATAAAGACAATTACATCTGCGGTGTCGATGGCGATCTGCGCCTGTTCACGCATCTGCGACAAAATAATATCTTTTGAATCCGGTTCAATACCACCGGTATCAATCATTGTAAACTCTTTATCCAACCAGGAAACATCCGCATAGATTCGATCTCTGGTTACCCCCGGGGTATCCTGAACGATGGAGATTCGCTCTCCTGCAATCGCATTAAAAAATGTGGATTTTCCAACATTGGGGCGACCTACAATCGCCACAACCGGTCTTGACATAATAAAACCTCATTTCTTTTCTTAACAAAAACAACGTCTGATTTTACACGAATTTTTTATCCAAAGCAATACGGAAAGGCATTTTTAATAAGAGTCGTTTCTTCTCCCAGAATCGAAACCACATCAAAGCGCACCGCCGTATTTTCCGTTAAATGATGACTCATGATATAAAAACCTGCGGTAGCCGAGATTTTCTTTTGCTTCCGAAAATCCACCGCCTCCTGAGGAAGTCCGCTTTTTGCATTTGCACGGTATTTTACTTCCACAAAAACCAAATACTCTTCGTCTTTTGCAACGATATCAATCTCCCCCACCTTACAGTGGTAGTTCATTTCCAAAATACGAAAGCCCTTTGTCTTTAAATACTCTGCCGCTTTTTGTTCGTATGCTTTTCCTTTGTTTCGTTTATCCATCCGTGATTATTTCTTATAACCTGCCGCGTCCAATTTCGCCTTAACTTTATCCATACCGTCCACAAAGACCAAAATCTGTGCCACTACTTCATACAAATCCGGTGGAATCGCTTCTCCGATTTCCAACTTCGATAAAGTCTCTGCCAGTTTACTGTCTTTATAAAAGGGAACTTTATTCTTTTTGGCTTCCTCAATAATCTTTTCCGCCACGTAGCCTTTTCCCGTAGCCAAGATCTTCGGTGCTACATCCCCCGGTTCGTAAGCTAAGGCAACCGCGGTTTTGTTTGCGTCAATTTTCTTCTTGTCTGCCATGGTCTTTTATGCCCTCACATCAAATGAATACCGAGAAATATTTTCCGGTGCTTTTACGTCACGCTCCAAAAAGTCGGATACAAAGGAAATGGGATTGGCATCATTCTCACACTCAATCTCACAGGTGTACCCGAGGTTATCCAAGTTTTCCTTTAAGATATGGATGTTATTCATCACAAGTTCGTAAGACGCATCGTCCTCCAAAAAGAACTTGGTGTTTACGCTTTTATTCTTCATGCGAACGGAAACATCGGTAGAACCCAAATGCTCCAAATCAAAATGTAAAAAGGCAGTTATTTCCCCGTCCTCTTCTTTGTTTTGTTTCTTATTTCGAAAGACATAAAGATCACCGGTTGCCTGTCCTCCGGACAACTGCAAAGGAATCTGCACGTACGTATACAAATCATTTACCTGAGAAATAAACTCCAGATTTTCATGAACAGTAGATGCCGCCGCTACGATGGGATTTTGTTCCTTTGCTGAAATATGGCTTGCACTTTCCGCGATGCGAGTCATTGTCTCGTCCATCTTTTGATACAAATCATCCAAGCGATGAGGCTCTTTTAACTCCTCCGGTTGGATTGTAATATTCTGCGCCATAAGATGAGACAAAAGATGACCGTATCCCTCTTTGGAAAGTAACTCTTTTGCCATAGGCATTTCGGATGGATTGGATGCAAAAAAATCTGCCACCTGCTTCATCAAATCCTTTACGTTTACCTCAGGACGAAGTGCACCGTTTTCATCAAAAAACTCAGGATGAAAAGATGCAAATGATGTCTGTCTGCTTAACACATAGGACACCTCTCCGTTTTCCTTCGGCGTCAAACCGCGACCGATGGTTTCAAAAGAGAACTCCTCCTGCTCATAATCCGTTAAAACAATTCGCTCCTCGTTTGCTTCGGAAAGAAGTTCCATTACGGACTCTTGAGTGGTTTGAATAATCGGAGACTCAGGATTTATGGGTTGTCCGTCTTTTCCGATTACCGCTTCCGATTCGTTTTCAAGGGAGACAGCCTGTTTATCAGAAACAACACCCTGTGCGCCAGCCATCTCTTTTAACGCATCCGCCTGAGTGGGTGCAGAAAGAGGAATGTTAAGCCCGGGCACCTTGATATTGGGAATCACATTTCCGGTAAGCTTACTTAAACCTTCTGCCTGGGTTTTAACCGTAGCATCCATCGGTTCATCCGTAACGATGGATACCAATTTCTTTTGAAACTCCACGGCTTCTTCCAAAGGTACTTCCGGGGAAGACAAATAAGTTGAGATACTCTTTCCCAACTCTCCCACGTCCTTTAAAAGCTGACCCTCGTTGTTCTTATAGTTTTCAAACTGATGCACCATCTCCTGGGTAAGAGGAAGACCGTGTTTTGTCATGGTAACAATGGTAGACACATCCGCATTCGGCATGGATGCCACTGCATGTGCCATATCCGTGATACTCTTTGCATCAATGGGCATATGTTCCTTCATCATGGTATTTACCATGTTTAGGTTTTCTTCGGTCACCGCCATTCCCGCAGCATCCAAAGCATTTAACAAAGTTGGATTATTCATGGAACCGATGGAAACCGGTTTGATTTGAATGACATTATCCTCGTTGGACTTTACCTGAAAAAAGACAGACTCTCCGATATTTAACGAAATACTTCCGTCCAATCGGGCGGAAATATTCTGGCCACTGGATAGACCGAGGGTCACCTGATTTCCTTTGATACTGTTTACCGTTCCCTCAAAAATCTGACCCTTTTGCAATTTGGATAAAGTGGAGACTAACTGCTCCACACCTTTTTGCTTAGTTTTTGCAGAGACTTCCCCACCGGTAGATAAATTGGATTGATATTGATTTACTAGGTCTTGAATCTGCAAAATGCATCCCCCTATTTTTTAATTTGATCCTGCATATTCTTTAGGAAACTCATTCGGTGTTCCGGGCATACACCATACTCAATAATACGGTCGCGGTGAAATTGGGTACCGTAACCCTTATGATCTTTAAATCCATACATCGGATACTTTTCATCCAATTCTTCCATGATGTGGTCTCGGGTTACCTTTGCTAAAATGGATGCGGCCGCGATGGATAAGCTTCTGGCATCTCCTTTAATAATATTCTCCTGGGGAATGGAAAGTCCCGGAATTAAAAAGGCATCGGTTAACGCAAAATCCGCCTTTGGTGAAAGCTGACCGATGGCGATACGCATCGCTTCAAAATCCGCCTTTCCCACTCCGATTTCATCAATTCGTGCGGCACTTACAATTCCCACGCCATAGCTTATAGCCTTTTCTTTAATCTCCAAAAACAGTTCTTCTCTCTTTTGCTCGGAAAGCTTTTTGGAGTCATTCAAATATAAAATATCCGTATCCTTCGGCAAAATTGCCGCGCCTGCTACGATAGGTCCCGCAAACGGTCCCCGGCCCGCTTCGTCCACGCCACAGATAAATTCATAACGGTCTTCGAATCTATGTTCAAACTCACGCATAGCTTCGATTCTAAGCTTCTCTTTTTCGAAATCCTCAATTCTCTTTTCGGCTTTTTTTACCAAGGATTTTACTCCGGCTCTCTCATCGGCCTCATGCAAAGAAATAAACTCCGGAAGTTTTTCAAACGCGCATAAACTAAGTTCGTTTTTTATATCCGAAATGGATTGTGCCATTATTTTACCTCATAATTTTTTAAAAATGTAATTTCATTAAAGGGATAAATGCGAAGCCATGCTCTGCCGGTAATTCGTTCCCGTCTTATCGTTCCTACCTCCGGAAATCGACTGTCCAAACTTGCATTTCGATTATCTCCAAGCTCCGCAAGACCCGGGTTCTCGATACGGGCAATTCCGTAGTTTTCTTCCAAAGGCGATCCGTTAATATAAATGGTTCCCTCTTCGTCGATGCGTACAGTTTCTCCCGGCAACCCGATCACTCTTTTGATA
The DNA here is from genome assembly GCA_905233835.1 of uncultured Lachnospiraceae bacterium. Lineage (GTDB taxonomy): Bacteria > Bacillota > Clostridia > Lachnospirales > Lachnospiraceae > JAILEN01. Next base: position 3,777 of record CAJOGB010000032.1, on the reverse strand, counting down.
TAAAAAGTTTCTTTATCCATAGGGAAGATGATGATTTCAAATCTCTCCGGATCTCTGAAATGATAGGTCAGTTTATCCATAATCAGATTATCCCCATTACTTAAAGTATGCTCCATGGAAGATCCGTCCACCACAGTTCTTTGTCCCACAAAATGAAGGATAAAAAAAGTCACCGCAAATACCGCAAAAAGATACAGCAATAGAGAAAGCAACTCCTGTTTAAAATCGATTTTTTCTTCTTCCTTTGCTTTTATGTTATTTTGAATTGAATCCTTTGTCTTTTCCATTTATCTTCTCTTTTACTCCGGTCGTTCAATGGATATCTTTCCGAGACGTCCGTTTTTAAAGTCCTCCAAAAACAAGGTGGCTGCCTTTGTAAAATCGATGTCCCCACCGGGCTTCACACAGTTTCTGGATTTTGCGATTCCGTTAATCACTTCGATTTCCGCTAAATTTTCATCCACCCCATACTTTTCAAAAATCCGACCGGGATAGATGTTTCGAAGAAGTTTTACCACTTCCAATGCCATTTCATCTGTTTGAATGACTTCCGCACGAATGGCACCGATGGATGCCAAATAAAAACCTACGGTTTGATCTTCAAACTTCGGCCAAAGAATTCCCGGGGTATCCAATAGTTCCAAATCTTTTCTTAATCGAATCCACTGTTTACCTTTTGTTACACCGGGCTTATTTCCGGTTTTTGTGGCAGCCTTTCCTGCATAGGAATTGATAAAGGTGGATTTTCCGATGTTTGGAATTCCCACCACCATAGCGCGAATCGGGCGATTTTTAATTCCACGTTTTAAGTCGCGTTCCCTTTTTTCTTTGCAAGCCTTTTCAATGGCTTCATCCACAAGACGAGCCGATTTTTTCTCTCGGGCATCAATAGCGATGGCTACATAGCCTTTGTTTTCAAAATAGGAAATCCACTGTTTTGTCACTTCATCGTCACTTAAATCCCGTTTGTTTAAAAGAATGATACGAGCCTTTCCCTGTCCTAAGGTATCGATATCGGGATTTCGCGAAGCCAAAGGGATACGGGCATCGATTAACTCGATTACCAAATCTATAATTTTTATATCTTCCCGCATTTGGCGAATTGCCTTTGTCATATGACCGGGATACCACTGAAATTCCATAATAACTCCTAATAATTAATCAATCCGAAGTGATGGAGGCTGACGCAAAACCAAACCTTACCGATCACAGCTTTCGAAGAAATATTTCCGATGGTTTCATAACGAGAGTCTTCGGAATTGTTCCGGTTATCTCCCAAAAGAAAGTACTCATCTTCTCCAAGTACCATCTCCGTAGCCGCAAGTCCGGGATCTACGATATCCTCCGTCTCAGCAATGTTATGAAACAACACGTCATTTAAATAAACATCTCCTCCGGAAATTCGAATCTTATCTCCCGGAGTTCCGATGACACGCTTCACGGAATACTGTGCACGCAAGTTGGATGACGGTTGAAAAACCACGATATCATTGGTGGAAATCTTTCCTGTTTTGTTAAGTAAAACCACATCGCCGGAGCTTAGAGTCGGCTCCATAGACTCACCTGCAATGGTAAATCGAATACCAAATCCCCTTGTTACACCGTATGCCAATGCAATAACAAGCAGTATCTCCAATGCAAAAATTCCGATTTTCTTCGCGTGTTCTTTTTGAAATCTGTGCCGACGTCTGGAAAAGTCAAGGCCGTCCTCTCTTAAAAACGGGATTCGGATTCGTTTGTAAAAAGGCAAACGTCCTCCCCGAAAACTCATCTTCATAAAATCAAACTCTTTCTATGTTAAAATCCACTTTTAATCATATCATATTTCTATATCAAAATCTCGGAAATATCCGAAATCACAGGGTGATGATAAAGATTCTTTTCTTTTAATTCCGTGGCATTGTATCGAAAAGAGTTTAAAAAGATTCCATCGATACCACAGGCATGGGCAATGCCCATATCACTTGTAAAATCATTTCCGATCATCACCGTATCCTCTTTCCGTAATCTATATTTTTCCATAAGTTCCTTTAAAAAAATAGGATCCGGCTTCATTCGCTTATGGTCGGAAGAAATAAAAATATCATCCAAATACTCAGCCACACCGGAAAGTTCGATTTCCGGTCGTGTAAAAATACCCTGAGCGTTGGATAAAAGATATACATTGCATTCCCGTTTCTTTAGTTCTGTTAAGGTTAAAACCGTATTTGGATATGCACCGATACTTTTTCGACTTAAAATACGAAAGGTATTGGAAATATGAAATAAAAAATCATCCTCACTATTTATAACAAACCCTGTCTTATGACAATGTTTTGCTTCTTTTAGCAAGCGAAGAAAAACCTTTTCCAAAAGAATCTCCGGATAATCGGTATGGATTTCATTTGCCAGAATCACCTGTTCCTCTTTTACCATGGAAAGATAGGTATCGCGAAGTTCTTTCCAAGAATAGTCCGCTCCGTATACCCTATAAACTTCCGCCATTTTTTTCCAAAAAGAAGGCTTCGTTTCATCGGTTTCGATATCCACCAAAGTTCCGTAAAAATCAAATATATAATTCTTATACTGTTTCATTTTTTTATCTTTAAACTCTTCAAGTATTCTTTTTGTTCATTTGTAATGCGATAACTTTCCACGGATTTTTGAATTGACTTATTGTGTGTCCAAACATCCAACGTCCGCTTTTCTATAAAGGGTAAAACCGCATCATACTGCTTGGCAAGGGCCGTGGCAAAATACCAAGCTATCATCATATTTACATAATATTCGTCAGAGCGAATCTTTGACACCATCGTCGGATACTCCAAGGCAAAATCCTCATCAAGAAAATGATTCATCAGCATCTTAATTCCGAAGCGAAGGGTATAAGTTTTATCGGATTTTAGCCATATCGAAATCTGTTCCAATAGTTCTGTATGATGTTTCTTAAACACCTTCGGTAACATGGTATCGCATGTTGCCCAATTATCTACATATGGCAAAAACCGATTCACCTCTTCCATGCATTTATCATAGTCTTTCATCTCGCAAAGAATGAATCCGTGCAACTGGTTTTCGTCGTAGTATTTATGAGGAAGATCATGTAAAAACTCGTCCGCATCAATTCTTTTTGCAATGACTTTTGCATACTTTTTAAGTTCCGGAGTACGGACACCGATTACCGAATCTTTTTCAACCGTAGGCATCAGTTTGCACTGAAACTCCCCATATGCTGTATCCTGCATATCGAATAATTCTTTTTTTATCTCTTCACAAATATTCTGTATCATTTTATAATTCGTTACCATTCAAATAAAAGGCTACTGCTAAGCAATAGCCTTTTTGTCATCTTATAAATAGTGTGCGCGAAGTTCCTCTGCTGAGATAGGTGAAAGATATGCCGGAGCAATATCAAATACGGTTTTTGCTCCGAAAAGTCCTTCCGTATTCATCTTATATGCCGCACGTGCGTAAGCCGCCAATACGGAACCGGTAAAGTCCGGATTGGAATCTAACTTTAAGCTGTATTCAATCACATGTTTAGTATCGCCGGTGCTTCCGGTATAAATAACGGATCCGCCGTGAGGAAGTCCTTTGTGCTTTGCATCCAGTTCTTCCTGTGAAATAAAGGTAACGGTGGTATCATAATCCGCAAAATAATTTGGCATTTCTTTGATTTCTTTTTCGATACGTGCCTTATCAGCGCCTTCCTTTGCAACCACATAGCACTCACGGGTATGCTTTTCACGTGTGTTAAGTTCCGGATTTTCACCGTTTCTCACACGATTTACCGCTTCT
>CAJOGB010000031.1:14386-32201 GCA_905233835.1 uncultured Lachnospiraceae bacterium | reverse complement strand
TCGCGGTATTTATGGACCGAGAAAACTATGCTCGTGTATTTGACACGGAGGTCGAGGAATTCTCCGGATACTTCTCAAAAAATGAGATTACCGATATCGATGAAGAATATATCGCCACCGTGGTAACCGAGAAAGATATCACAAAGGTAACCACCCAGCTTCAGCACTCCATGGGCGGATTTATGGATATCTTTAAATACGCATTGGTGGTACTGGCAGCAGCGCTGATATATTTGCTGGCCAAAATCATTATTGAGAAAAACGAGCAGTCCATTTCCATGGCAAAGATTTTGGGATTTGCGCAAAAGGAAATCGGTTCCGTTTACATCGTGCCCACGGCGCTGGTAGTGGTAGCCTTTTCCGTAATCAGTTTTTGGATCGGCTATTACCTCATGATTTGGGTATTCCATATATTTATGCTTCAGATGGATGGATACTTTGCCTTCTATATGCAGATTTCATCTATGGTATTGTCGGTTTTGTATTTGCTCATCGGATATTTATTTGTTTCCTTAATTGATTTTCATCGAATCAAAAAGATACCTCTTGACGTGGCACTGAAAAACATAGAGTAGCATTTGTAAAAAGTTTCACGTATTATAATTAGCAGAACGAAAACTTTTGGGGGATACCTATTTGAATCGATTTGGATTTCTGATAATTATAGCGGCTCTTTTTATAGCGACATTTTGCGGATGCTCCGGTACAGATGCAGCGGAACAAAACGCGGAGGCAGAAGTGACTTTAGCGGAAGAAGCTGAGGCACCGGAGGAGTCGGAAGAAGAAACAAAAGAAGAGCCTGAGTTGAAAAACAAAACCATCTGTATTGATGCCGGTCATCAGGCCAGGGGAAACTTTGAAAAGGAACCCATAGGCCCCGGAGCAAGTGAGATGAAAGCAAAGGTGGCCGGAGGAACCAAAGGTGTGGCTACAGGAATTTTTGAGTATAAGTTAACGCTACAGGTAGCACTAAAACTGGAAGAGGAACTTACAAACCGAGGTTACACCGTGATTATGGTGCGAAGTACCAACGACGTAAACATCAGTAATTCCGAACGGGCCCAGATTGCAAACGATGCAAATGCAGATGCCTTTATTCGTATTCATGCAAACGGAGCGGAGAACTCATCGAAAAACGGTGCCATGACCATTTGCCAAAAACCGGGAAATCCTTATAACGGAGATCTCTACGAGAAAAGCTATGCGTTATCGGAAGCGGTGCTTAACCATGTGGTGGAAGAAACCGGATGTAATAAGGAATACGTTTGGGAGACCGATACCATGAGCGGAATCAACTGGTGTAGAGTGCCGGTTACGATTTTAGAAATGGGATATATGACAAATCCCACCGAAGATCAAGCCATGGCTACGGATGAATATCAGTGGAAAATCGTGAAAGGAATCGCAGACGGAATTGATGAGTATTTTGACTCGAAAAAAGAATAAAAATAGGAAAGGCAGTGTCGAAAGGGCACTGCCTTTTATGTTATAATAATTGCATATTTTTAATGAAGAGGAATATGAAATGGACGAGAAGAAGTTCTTGCAAATGCTTGAGGACATTAAAGGCAAGAGAGTTTTTATTCAGACCCATAATTTTCCGGATCCGGATGCCATCGGTGCAGGATTTGGATTGCAGGGAATTTTGAAACACTACGGAATTGATGCGGTTTTATGCTATGTGGGACAAATCGACCGTGTGAATACCAAAAAGATGACACAGTACTGTAACATCGATATCTATCCGGAAAATGCGCTTCCGGTTAAGATGCGGGAATCGGATTCCATTATCTGTATCGATTCCCAAAAGGGCGGCGGAAATATTCGTGATTTAGTGGGAGACGAAATTGCATGCATCGATCATCATCCTTTGGTTGGTGGCGAGGATTACGCCTACTTGGATGTGCGAAAGGTGGGCAGCTGCTGCACCATGATTTCGCAGTATTATGAAAAGTTAAATATCATACCGGATGAGTATACGGCTACGGCCCTCTTATTCGGACTTAAAATGGATACGCTAAATTTTACCCGTGGTGTAACCCAGGAAGATATTCATGCCTTTTCTTATTTGTATGATTTAGCATCCGAAGAGATTATTACATCTCTTACCATGAATAACTTGGAATTTTCCGATTTGCAGGCTTATGGAGCCGCCATCGAAAACATTTATGTATATGAAAAAATCGGTTTTGCGGGTATTCCCGTGGTGGCAGACTTTATTTTGGCCTTGGCGGAAGTGGAAGTAGCGGTGATTTATGCAAAAAGAAATGACGGCATTAAGTTTTCGGTTCGCTCCGAAGTAAACACGGTGGATGCGGGAAAACTCATTGCAAATTCCATTTCCGACATCGGCTCCGGTGGCGGACACTCCTTTATGGCGGGAGGATTTATCCCTGCAAAGAACGCTAAACGACTGGGTGAGTTTCCGGATACGGAAATCAGAGAACGGTTTTTGAAGTTTTTATAGAAAGTCTATGGTATAATAATAGAAAGCTTTTTTGGGGGAGGGAAATACTATGTACGATTATATTACCATTGAACGTTCCTACGGAAGCGGCGGACACGAGATCGCCGAGAAGTTAGCAAAACGTTTGGGTTTCGAACTCTATGACAGAAACGTGGTGGTAGAAACCTGTAAGCGATTGGGGATTCCTTATGAGCAGGTATCTGCCATGGATGAACAAAATCCGGTAAACACGTTTTTCAAATCATCCAAAGAACATGCATCCCTGGAAGAAAAAATCTATAACACGGAAAAGGAAATCATCTTAGAAGCTACCGAAAAAGGAGGGGGTGTCTTTGTGGGACGTGCCGCCTGTGAGGTTTTGAAAGAGAAGAATTGTCTGAAAGTGTTTATTACCGCAGACAAAGAGTTCCGTATGAACCGTACGTTAAACGTGGAGAAGATTTCTCCTAATGAGGCGGAAGACGTTATGAAGAAATTCGACAAAAAACGTGAGAAATTCTTTACGGCTCAATCCGGTGCGAAGTGGGCGGATCCCACATACTTTGATTTGATTTTAAACTCCGCACATATCGGAATCGACGAATGCGTGGATGCCTTAGAGGGAGTTGTAAAATAAGTATTCTTTTTCTTAAAAAATCTGCTATACTAATATAGATTTTGCGTTTGGCAAGATTTATATCAGTATAGCTTTTTTTGAGGTGAATAATATGAAGAGAAGAAGCGCACAGTTGTTGACGGTAGCACTTACTTCCGTACTTGCAACAACCGTTGTTTTGACAGCAGGAAACATGTTACTGGGTATCGGTAACCGTGTTCGTATAAACGGAAAAGTATACTCCGATGAGGGCGTTCGCGAGTTAATCGCGGAGGCAAATGAGGACGGAAAAAATTCCGTACTTAATCAGGTAAAGCAGGACTTTACGGATGGATATTCCGCACTTTCCGTATTAAAGAGATTATATCCGGATAATTTGGTGGTGGCATCCTCCGGCGGATATCATTTCTTGGAGATTGATGATTCCATTCCGCAGAATGACTACAATGTGGAAAACATTATTGCAGATGAAAATACAGGCCGTTATTCCTATACGGATGATGTACACGGAACCGCAAAATTCGGTATCGATGTTTCTTCCTTCCAGGGAGATATCGATTGGCAGGCTGTAAAAGCAGAAGGCGTTGAATTTGCATTTGTTCGTGTGGCATACCGTGGATACGGAAGCGGAAAATTGGTGGAAGATGATAAGTGCCGTCAGAATATGGCGGGAGCACATACTGCGGGAATCCCGGTAGGTGCTTACGTATTTTCCCAAGCCGTAAACGAAGGTGAGATTTTGGAAGAAGAGTTCGGTGTGGATCTTCCCATTGTACTTGATATTGAAAAAGTAAACGACAGCGCAGCCAGAGGAAATCAGCTTTCCGTAGAGGATCGTACCGCTTTGGTTCGCACCTTCTGCGATACGGTTTCTGCTGCAGGATATACACCTATGATCTATCATAACACCGAGATGGGTGCCATGATGCTTGATTTGACACAGCTTACCGGATATGACAAATGGTTTGCCGGATATAATAAGGAATTCTATTGGCCATATGAGTTTAAGATTTGGCAGTACACCGAAAAGGGCAGCTTAAACGGTATCAAAGGCGATGTGGATTTGGATCTTTGGCTGAGTGAATAATGAGTGAAGAAAAACTTAGTGTAATTTATGTGCCGGACGATGTAGAAAATCGTTCGGCATATTTGAATCAGGAAATAAAAAAAGCGAGCGGAAAATACATCTGCTTTTTGCATGAAGGCGATGAAGCGGAACCGGAGTTTAAAGACTGCTGTATCAAGGCCATGGAACCGGGGGATGATAAAAAGCCTGCGGATCTTGGATGTGTGGGATACGATGTGCCCGCCGTGGGAGAAAAAAGTCCGGAGACTACGGTGCGTGTGCTTTCCAATGAAGATATGCTTTCCCGTATCTTTTATATGGATCACGATCAAAGTATGATTTGGAATAAAGTCTTTCGCAAAGATTTAATTCAGGGATTTCATATAGCTTTTGAAGATGGAAAATCCGATGCCTTTGACCTTTGCTTTTTAACGGAGTATCTGTTGCACTGCGATTATATTCGTATGGTTCCGGATCATGTGATTCATCATGTGCCTTCGGAAAGTGCCATGGATGAAGTGGAACTTTTAGAGGCTTACGATTGGGCTCGGATGCTTCTTTGTGATTATGAAGATGCACAGTGGCTTTGCGCACAGAATATGGCCCTTACGGAACTTATGATTTTTTATGCTTTGCAGAACCTTCCGAAAGAAGAGAAAAAGGGCACTGAAAAAATCAAAACTTCGTTTCTTTGCCCGCCGTTCCAACAAGCTTCATTTTGTACCTGCGGATGCAGAGGATGCGGCACTTTATCGTGCTTGGAGATGGTACGGATTTACGGGAAAAATTTAAGAAAAAAAGAATTTGTGGATTTTTTGTGAAAAAATAAAAAAAGTACTTGCATTCTTATTTTTGCTGTTATATAATTCCATTTGTTGTGACACAACAGATGCGCGACTAGCTCAGTTGGTAGAGCACCTGACTCTTAATCAGGGTGTCCAGGGTTCGAGACCCTGGTCGCGCACGAAAAAAGCACTTGCTTATCGCAAGTGCTTTTTTGTTTTGTAAAATCATTAACCCTTGTAGTCGATGTTCTGACCGAAGTTTAATTCTTCCCGGGTTACTACGGTATCTGCCGCGTAATTGTAAGAATAGGTAGATACCTTATCAAACAAGCTTTCTACAGAATCTGCTTTAATAAAGTCATAGCTTACTTTCTCGGCTTCTTCCGCACGTTTTTCCTTGGCTTCTTCGATTCGTTCCTCTGCCTTTTCTTTTTCGGCTTTCTTCTTCTCGGCTTTCTTTGCCTCCGCTTTTTCTTCACGCTGTTTTTCGATGCGTTTTGCCTGTGCTTCGGAAGATTTTTCCAAAGTAGCAAAGTAGCTTAGAGTTCCGTTAGCATCAGCGGTAATGCCGAAGTTTTTCACGTTTGCTCCGGAAGAAGTAAGAGAGTTTTTCATCTCTGTCAATTTGGTCTGCGCCATGGCGATGATACCTTCATATTTCTTTGCGAAGGAAGGATCGTTTGCCATCTTTTCCAACTTCTCAACATCGATTAAAACCACCTGTTTATTTGCGTTTCCGTAGGAAGCGGCATTTTTTTGCACTTCCGATTTCAAATCGTTTGAAACCAAAACAAACTCCATGTTGCCGAACTTGGATTTAAGCTTTTCATAGTATTCTTTTGCTTTGTCGGATAATTCCACGTCTCCTATGGTCATTCCGTAGTCCGTTTTCTTCGGTACCAACGAACTCGTAGACGAAATGGGCTCATAGGTCTTTACTTTGATTTCGTCTTTTACAGACGAAGGGGATGCAGTCGTCTTCTCCTCCGTTTTTTTCACGTCGGATGTTTTATAAGACTGGACTGCCTGCTGATAAGCACTCATTCCATAAATGTTTGATGTCATAGTAAAACCTCCTTGTTTTATTTGTGTAAATCCGTTTACAACCACTACTATAAGCACTTATGTATGCACATAAGTATAGTTTTCTATTTGTTACATCGGAAGGTGTTTGATAAATCTTAACAGTTTTTTGAAAATTTTTTTGTTTTTTTAAAGAAAACTGATAAAATATTTTGTGGAATTCAATAAGGAGGGGACTTTAGTATGAATTTTATTTTTATTTCTCCCAATTTTCCGGGAAATTATTACCATTTTTGCGAAAAACTCTTGGCAAATGGCGTAAACGTTTTGGGGATCGGCGATGCACCTTACGAGACCCTAAGCGAAGGATTGCGCTTTGCGATGACGGAGTATTATAAAGTCGATTCTTTGGAAGACTACGATCAGATGATTCGTGCGGTGGGATTTTTTACCTTTAAATACGGAAAAATCGATTGGATTGAGTCAAACAATGAGTTTTGGCTTTCTCAGGACGCACGCCTTCGTGTGGATTTTAATATCCATACAGGCTTTACAAAGCAAACCGTTATCGATCATTTAAAGAAGAAATCCTTAATGAAGGAAGTCTTTGCTAAATCATCCATTCCAACTGCCAGATACCATATGGTTTCAACTGCGGCGGCAGGAAAGAAGTTTGCAAAGGAAGTGGGGTATCCGGTGATTGTTACCGCAGATTTTACTTCCGATATTACAGACACCTGGAAGTTAAATAACGATGATGAATTGGAAAAGTTCTATAAGACTCGCCCGGCAGGGGAGTTTATTATGGAAGAGTACTTAGACGGAGATGTGTATTCCTACGATGCAATTATCGACGAGAAGGGAAATGCGCTCTTTGAATCCACCACCCGTTATCCTTCCGTACTTGATACGGTAATGAGTAAAAATGAGTTTTCTTATTTTGTATATCCGGACATTCCCGAGGACTTAAAGGAAATCGGAGCAAAGACCGCGAAAGCCTTTGATTTGAAAGGCCGCTTTGTTCACTTTGAATTCATTCGTTTGGAAAAAGCAAAGAAGAATCTTGGAAAGAAAAATGATTTCGTAGCCGTAAAGGCCAGCGGATGCCCGAGTGGCGGACCTACCTGCGACATGATGAATTATGCTCATTCCGCAGATGTTTACGAAATCTGGGCAAATATGATTGTCGGTAAGGAAACTAAACCGGGCAAATCGAAAAAGCCTATGCATGCGGTATATGCATTCCGTCGCGGAAACAGAGCCTTTGAACATACCAATCGAAAGATTTTACAGAAGTATAATTCGGCCCTGAAAGAGCATCGGGAAGTACCGCCTTTGGATTGGGAACACGAGGGTGAGTACAGCTACATTGCCGTGTTTGATACCTTGGCAAAAGCACAGGCATTCTTACGCTATATTTCCGAGAGAAGAAAATAGAATAAAACCTAAGAAAAACCTTTATTTCTACAGGAAAAAATGTATAATAAATCTGTTGATTTATTATACATTTTTTTATTGAGGTAAAGCGTTGGAAAATAAGAACATTATTGAGTTAAATCACATCAGAAAAACCTTTGACGGAGTGACGGATGTTATCCGTGATTTGAATCTGCAGATTAAGAAGGGAGAGTTCGTTACATTACTTGGTCCATCCGGATGCGGAAAGACCACTCTTCTTCGTATGATTGCAGGATTTGAAACACCTTCGGACGGAGAGATTTTATTACACGGAGAAAACATTGCAAAACTTCCGCCAAATGAAAGACCAATTAATACGGTATTCCAGAAGTATGCTCTTTTTCCCCATATGAATGTGTATGAAAATATCGCCTTTGGTTTGACCTTAAAGAAGATGGACAAAAAGGCTGTGGAAGAAAAGGTAAAAAAGGCTCTTGAAATCGTAGATTTGGAGGGCTTTGAAAAACGTAAAGTCCAGACCTTATCCGGTGGACAGCAGCAGCGTATCGCCATTGCCCGTGCCATCGTAAACGAGCCGGAGATTCTTCTTTTGGACGAGCCTTTGGGAGCTCTTGATTATAAGATGCGTCGAGAGATGCAGTTGGAACTGAAAAACATGCATGAGGAACTTGGTATTACCTTTATCTTTGTTACTCACGATCAGGAAGAGGCTCTTACCATGTCCGATCGTATTGTTGTTCTTTCTCAGGGAGATATTCAACAGGTGGGACGCCCGGAGGATATTTACCGAATCCCCAGTAATGCTTTTGTGGCCGACTTTATCGGAGAAAGTAACATTTTCCACGGAAAGATGAGCGGATATCGCCAGGTGGAATTCTTGGGAACTTCCTTTACCTGCGAAGAGGATTATCCGAAGGGAACCGAAGTGGAAGTGGTAATTCGTCCGGAGGGATTTGTTTGGTGCAAACCGGAGGATGGAAAGATTTCCGGCGAAGTGATTTCCTGCGTATTTAAGGGTACCTACTATGAGATTACCCTTCAAAGCGGAAAGAACGAAATTGTCGTGTATGATAAGCGCTCGTTAAACGTGGGAGATACCATCGGTGTGGATGTATCTCCGGAGGATATTCACGTTATGCTTTACGACACCCATAAGAACCACTTTGTGGTGGAAAAAGAGGGCGTGCTTTACGATGCATACTTCTCTCATTCCGATGCGAAACTTTCCGACGATGCAAAAGAGGGTCAGATTACCGGAAATATTGTTTCCATTATCTATAAGGGTGACCACTACAGTTACACCGTAACCACGGAAGAGGGATTAAACTACTTTGTAAATGACGAGTATTTATGGAATACGGGAGACTTTGTCTCTATCGTGGTTCCTGAAAACCGTATTGAATACAGCAAGATGAAGGAGGACGCATAAGGTGAAATTTCCGGGACGAAAACTTGCGATTCCCTATGGAATTTTTATGATTTTATTTGTGGTGCTTCCTTTAATCATCGTTTTGTACTATGCCTTTACCAACGGAAACGGACAGCCCACCTTTGAAAATTTCCTAGACTTTTTCCGAAACAAAAAGACCTGGGCCACACTGTTTTACAGTTTGGTGGTTATAGTTTGGCTCGTGGATATGTGAAAAATCCGAAATTGATACTTATGGCATTTATCACTCCCATGTGGATTAACTCCGTGCTTCGTCTTACGGCGTTAAAGGAGATTCTATCCGCAGTGGAGGGTAACCTTGCGTATTTTCCGTTTTTAAATACCATTCTCGGCATGAGCTATGACTTTTTGCCCTTTATGATTTTACCGATTTATAACTCCATCACAAAAATTGATGCTTCTATGTGGGAGGCTGCGTCAGATTTGGGCGCAAATAAAACCGCTACCCTGCTTCGTATAATGCTTCCTTTAAGTAAGCCCGGTATCTTAAGCGGTATTACCATGGTATTTTTGCCGGCCATGACAAATTATGTGGTTTTGGATTTGATGTACAACTCCACCTACATCATGGGAAGCTTGATCGGAAGCTACTTCAGTGCCTACGACTGGCACAACGGCGCTATGATTTCCGCCGTACTTTTAACCTTAATCGCATTCTTAAATCTTTTTGATGCGGATGAGATGGAAGAGAAAAAAGGACGGGGAGGTGTTTTGTCATGAAAAAAACAGTTTCTCGTATTTGGTTAGCATTGGTGCTTTTGTTTATGTATTCCCCGATTTTGATTTTGGCGGTGTACAGTTTTACAAAGTCTACCATGATCGGAAAAATCCGCGGATTTTCTTTCCATAATTATGTGACTCTCGTTACCACGGAAGAATTGCAGAGCATGATCATGGGCACCGTTTTATTGGCACTTATCGTATCCGCTGTTTCTGTAGTGTTGGGAACCTGCGGAGCCCTCGGTGTTTACTACGGCGGAAAAAAGACAAAGACAGCGTTAGAATTCTTTAACCGAATTCCGGTTGTAAATGCGGATGTGGTAACCGGTTTTTCCGTATGTATTTTGCTCATTGTATTTTTTAGAATTCCGAAGGATTCCTTTATTCCGCTTATAATCGGACAGTGTGTGCTTTGTACACCTTTTGTGTATTTATCCATAAAGCCGAGACTTTATGCCATGGATTCCCATCTTTACGAGGCGGCCCTTGATTTGGGATGCACCCCATGGATGGCACTTCGAAAGGTGGTATTAAAGGAGCTTGTTCCGGGAATCATTTCCGGATTCTTTACCAGCGTAACTTTGTCCGTGGATGATTACTTTATCACGACTTATACGAAGCCGGCGGCCTTTGATACTATTTCTACCTACGTGGTAAATGCCACCAAAGGTTCGCAGACAGAGATAAAGACGGCACTGTGGGCACTTTCCACCGTGATTTTTGCCTTGGTGGTATGTATTGTTATTGTCGGCTATTTTAGAAGCATGAAAAATGTGAAGGAAAATTTGGAATAATGAAACATAGATTAAAATGGATTCACATATCAATTCTTTTGCTTGGCGGCTGTTTTATTTTGGGCGGATGCAAAGAGAAAACATCGGATGAATTGGTTCTTCGTGTGGCAAACTGTGAAGAGTATATTGACGAAGGCGATTGGGATGAGCCCGTGGAACTTTCAAACGGTACCGTTGTTGATTCCGATAAGGCCATGGTGGACGCGTTTGAGGACTGGTACTATGAGACCTACGGGAAAAAGATTCGTGTGGAGTATTCCACCTACGGAACCAACGAGGACTTATATAACCAGTTGACCTTGGGAAGTAAATTTGATTTGGTTTGTCCCTCCGAATATATGATCTTAAAAATGATGAACGAGGATAAGGTACAGCCTTTTTCGGATGCGTTTTTTGATGAGTCGGACGAGAACAATTACTATATCAAAGGATTGTCTCCCTATATTCGCGATGTGTTTGAGAACCTAACCATTGATGATAAAAGAATGATGGATTACGGTGCCGGCTACATGTGGGGCAGCATGGGTGTGGTTTACAATCCCGAGAAAGTAGACGAAGAGGATTTGCATCATTGGAGCATCCTTTTGTCACCGAAGTATAATAAACAGGTGACCATGAAGGATTCCATTCGCGATTCTTATATCGTTGCCCTTTGCGTTTTAAATGAAGAAAAGTTCCAAAGTAAAGACTTTTTAAACAATCCAAATTACGGGGATGAGTTAAGCAAAGCCTTAAATGCTACGGATGAAGAAACCGTAAATCAGGTGGAAAAGATTCTTTCCAAAATGAGAGAGAATGCCTATTCCTTGGAAACCGACAGCGGTAAAGCGGATATGGTCAGCGGAAAGGTCGTAGCAAATATGCAGTGGTCCGGAGATGCGGTATATACCATGGACCAGGCAGAAGAAGACGACTTTGAACTGGACTTTTTTATTCCGGAGGAAGCATCCAATCTTTGGTTTGACGGATTTTGCATGTTAAAAGACGGAATCCGCGGAAATACAGAAAAGCAGCAGGCTGCAGAAGCCTTTATTAATTTTATTTCCCGACCGGATAACGTAATTCGAAATATGAACTACATCGGTTATACCTCAGCCATTTCCGGCGGAGAATCCGAGGATGTTTTAGAGTACGTAAAATACTGTTATGAGGATGAAGAGGGTGTGCCATATGACTTGTCCTATTTCTTTGGAGATGAGACGGTAATCTATGTACCCGAGGAGCAGCTTCATCGTCAGCTTTTGGCTCAGTATCCTACGGAGGATGTAATCAAACGCTGTGCTGTAATGAGCTATTATGATAAGGATGCAAACAAACGAATTTCCCAAATGTGGACCAATATCCGATGCTTCACATTCCCTTGGGAACATTGAAAAAATCAACTGTTTGATTTATTATATAAGTTGTACCACTAGGTACGAATCTCGATTGAAGGAGAAGGGTTTATGGTAGATAATTTCATCGAAAAATTAAAAGCGATTCGTTTACATATCACAGCCACTGCTTTGGCTTGTGTGATTTTAGGTTTTATCTTTTTGATTTGGCCGGAAGCGGTAACGAATTTCATCGCCGTAGCGGTGGGAATTATACTTATTGCAATCGGCGGCATTTATGTCATCAGTAAACTCATTAATCAGGAAAATAAATTCACCGGTATGTTGGTGGGATTTATCGTTTTGATTTTGGGCGTTTGGATTTTGGTTCATCCTACCAGCGCCGCTTCCATTATCCCTATTGTTATCGGTGTGGTTTTGGTAGCCAGTGGTGTACAGGAACTTCGTCTTTCCTTTGCGGCAAAGAACGTGGATGCCACCAAATGGGGATGGATGATTGTAGGAAGCGTAGTTACAATCATATTCGGTATCATCTGCATTTGCATGGCTTTTGCGATTTTAAAAACCGCCATGCGTTTGCTGGGACTTTTCTTAATCTATGACGGTGTTTCCTCCATGGTAATGGTTCGTCACGTAAATGTGGCGGAACGAGTAGTGGATTCCGTTGTAACAAAGGAAGAAGACGTAGACGATTTCTTTTAAGGAATTAACATGAGAATAGAGCGATTTAAAATGGAGCGCACCGGTCTCTTAAATGAGGGCGATGTGCTTCCTATTAAAGAGTACGAATTGCCGAACTCTTATTATTATATGTTGGGTCATGCCTACGCCATGTCGGCGAATTATACGACATTGGAAAGAATCGCATCGAAGGAAGGAAAAGTCGTAAAGGTTGAAAAAACTGAAAAGGGCTTTTACGTCGATGTGGAATTGAATGAATAGGAATAAAGGAAATGAGATATCTTCCAATTAATCAGCTGAAAGAAGGAATGCTTTTAGGGCAGGAACTTCAGGATGCCAACGGTCAGATGCTTTTAAAAAAGCACACCAAACTTACAAAAGAAAATATTTCCTATATCAGCTTCCTGGAAGTAGACGGACTTTACATTGATGATGAGATTTCTAAGGATGTGGAAATCAAGGAAGTGATTGCCCCCGAAGTAAAGAAGGCATCACTGCAGTTGATTTTCGATTTGTTTGGCCAGGTGGAGGAGACCGGAGATGCCGGCAAAACAAAAAAAGACGATATTTTGGAAAACGTCACAAAGATTGTGGATGATGTATTAAGCAATCGAGACGTGGTATATAACATGATGGAAGTACGTACCTATGATAACTATACGTACTACCATTCGGTAAATGTTGGAATATTAGCCGGAGTTATCGGTGCAAAACTGGGTCTTTCCGAGACAGCGTTACAGCATGCGGTTACTGCCGGATTTTTGCATGATATCGGAAAAATATTTATCGATGCGGATATCTTAAACGCACCGAGACGATTAAATGAGGATGAGCGTATCCGAATGATGGATCACCCCAGAGAAGGTTATGAATTCTTAGCGGAACACTATGATCTTCCGCGAGATGTTTTGATGGGTGTCTACGAGCATCATGAGTGGTACGACGGCGGCGGTTATCCCTGCCGAAAAAGCGGAAAAGAAACCGGTATCATTTCCCGTATTTTAAAAGCGGCGGATGTATATGATGCCATGACTTCCAAGCGTGCGTATCACGATCCTTATTTGCCGTCGGAAGTGATGGAATATATCATGGGCCGAAGCGGAATGGAATTCGATCCGGATGTGGTAAAGACCATGGTATGGGAACTTTGCGTATATCCTGTGGGATGTGAAGTGGAACTATCCAACGGGGAGTTTGCATTGGTGGTTGAAAATCATAAGGGATACTCCCTTCGTCCTACGGTAAAACTGCTAAACAGCGGACGAATCATTGATTTGACCTCCGATCGAAATGCTTGGAATCTTACAATCGTGAAGTTAATGGTTTAGGAGAAGAAATGTCAGTACAGAGTAAAAACGCCATTGACACTTTGTTGGCCGAAAGCTTTAAAGAACTTGCGACTACAAAGGCCATTGAAAAAATCACTATTAAAGAAATTACGGATAAGGCCGGCGTCATCCGGCCTACTTTTTATAATCACTTCCAGGATAAGTACGAGCTTTTGGAATGGATTGTGGAAAAGGAATTAATCGATCCCATGGTGCCTCAGATTGACAGAGGCCAGTTAAAGGAAGCGGTGACCGATGCCTTAAAAAAGATGGAAAAGGAAAAAGAGTTTTACATCAAAGCCGTAAAACTGGAAGGTCAGAATTCCTTTAAAGAGATTTTGGTTCAGAAGGTGACGAATTTGATTTTAAGCCGTTTGGACGGGGAACGCATTCAAAAAAAGATTGTCTACCCATGGCTTACCTCAAAGCGCACCGCCGACTTTTTCGCCAGCACTGTATGCTACGCCATCGTGGAATGGGTGGAAGACGGTATGCAGGTTCCCATTGAAGATGTTGTTAACGTATTTGTGTTCTTAATGGTACATTCCATCGTAGACATGATCGAGATGATAGAGGAGTAGATATGAATATTTGGATTAGTATTTTTATTATCATAGGAATCAGTTTGGATGTATTTGCTTCCATGGAAGTGGAAGGTGCCATGGCTCCGGAGATTAAAAAGGGTGCATTGGCAATTGCCAGTTCCATTACAACGGGATTAAGCCTTTTGTTTTTCTTTGGCCATGATATTTTTTCCAATGAGGAATTAACAGCGGGAATCATTTCTTCAGCCATCTTTTTCTTACTGGGCGTGCGACTGATTATCAAAGCCATTCAAAAGGAATTTATCCAGGAAAAGCGACGCGAATTCGGCATCAGTTCTTATATACGTATGGTGGTGGTTATGTCATTATATACACTGGCTGCCGGTGTGGCATGCGGTCTTATTTCCGCAAATGTTTATGTAATGCTGATCGCCATTGTAATCTGCTATGTATTGGTGGTAATCGGTGGAATCTTGACCGGATACCATTACGGGTTTGAACAAAAGACTTACGCATATACCATCGGCGCCGTGCTCCTTTGGGTGGTAGGAACCTATGTGGTTATAACAGAAATTTTGGCGATTATTTAATATGGCAAATAAAAGAACGTTGGAAATTTTAAAGCGATTGGATGATGTCTACGGAACGGAAATGATTTGTTACTTAAATCATGAAACTCCCTGGCAGCTTCTGATCGCTGTTATTTTAAGTGCACAATGTACCGATGCGAGAGTGAATATCGTCACAAAGGATTTGTTTGTAAAGTATCCTTCCCTAGAGGCCTTTGCAAATGCAGATCTTTTTGAGATGGAAGAGGATATTCGTTCTACCGGATTTTTTCATAACAAGGCAAAAAACATCATTGCCTGTGCCCGTATGCTTTTGGAAAAACATGACGGAAGAGTTCCGGATACTTTAGAGGAGTTAATCGCTCTTCCCGGTGTGGGACGAAAGACGGCCAATGTGATGCTTGGAAATATTTATCACATTCCGAGTATTGTGGTGGACACGCATGTAAAGCGAATTTCCAAGCGTTTGGGGCTGACAAAAGAGGATGATCCGGTGAAAGTGGAGTACGATTTAATGAAGAAACTTCCAAAGGATCATTGGATTTTATATAACATCCAGATTATTACGTTTGGACGGCAGATTTGTTTTGCCAGAAATCCGAAATGCGAGATATGCCCGCTGCAGGATTTATGTAAGGAAGGACAGGAAAGATAAAACGCTTATTTTTGCAAAATCCAATGATTCAATTTGCTAAAATAAGGACTATCCTCTATAATATAATAGTACGTTTTTCGAGGGGAGAAGAAAAATGACTATAACAAAGATTCAAAAGCTGAAATTATCCTTTTTTCAGTATAAGGGATAATTTCGGCTTTTTTTATTGCTTGGAGGGAAGATAAAGTGAAAACCGGTGTCAGAAATACCAAAAAATATAGGAATCTACAAAGGATGGCAGTGGTCGGCGGAATCATTGTAAATGTGTTGTGCGCATTTATTACCTATCATTTCAATGTGCCGATTTATTTGGACTGTATCGGAACTATGGGAGTGGCAGCAGTTTGCGGTGCATTTCCCGGAGTATTGGTAGCCGTTCTTACAAATATTTTTTGCGGTTGGTTTAATTCAAACTCTTTCTATTATGTTTTTATCAGTGTAATCATTGCACTCGTCACAGCCGATTTTATCCGTTGCAAGAATCATAAAAAAAGTAAATGGTATATTATCTTCTATTGGTTATTGATATCGCTGTTTGGCGGCGTACTGGGAACGGGATTTCAGTGGATTCTTTTCGGAGACAATCAGTTTTTCTATGTGACTGAAACGGCGGAAGCATTGGCGGTATCCACCGGTTGGAACTACTTTATCGCATCCATGCTTGCAAATTTTGGATTAAACCTGGTGGATAAGGGCATTTGTACTCTTGTGGTTTTGATGGTGACCTACTTCCTTCCGGAGGAGGAGTTGTATGTACTTTGGTACAGCGGCTGGAAACAGCGGCCGATGTCGGATGAAGACATTCGAAACAACAATTCGGTACTGCAAAAAGGAGAGTATTCTATCCGTGGCAAAATTGCAATGCTGATTACGGTTGCGGTGATTGCTATTACTGCTGTTATGAGCTGGATCAGCGTGACCCAGTATAAGAGAACCGCCAGAGAGGAATATCGACAGAGCGCTGTTTCTACCGCTTATGCTACTGCGACGATTATAAACGGTGACAAAGTAGATGATTATCTAAGATATGGTGAGTCTGCAAGCGGTTTCTACGAAACGAAAAAAGCGATGAATGCCATTAGGGATGCGTCCTCCTGTGTAAAGTATCTCTATGTTTTGAAGATTGGTGAGGATGCCTGCTACGCGGTGATTGACTTGGATCCCTTAAACGAAGGAGACGAAGAGGCATACGCACCGGGAGACAGAATTGATTTTGAAGAAGAGTTTGAGCCATATATGGATAAGCTTATGGCCGGTGAGGAGATTGAACCAATTGAATCGGAGAATGGACTTTCCGGTTGGGTTTTGACTGCTTACGCTCCGGTAAAAGATTCCGCCGGAACAACGGTTGCTTATGTAGGCGCAGATGTGGGAATGGAATTCTTAAACGGATTTGTCACCAGGTTTATCATTGAAGTTTTGATGATTTTCTCCGGTTTCTTTGTTTTGATACTTGTATCCGGCATGTGGCTGACCGGTGTGTATATGGTACTTCCAATTACCTCTTTGGTATCCTGGGCGGACGGATTTGTTACCAATTCTAAGAATCAGGAGGATTTGGATGATTCGGTTCGAAAACTTCGTGATATCGAAATCCATACCAACGATGAGGTAGAAATACTTTACCGTTCCCTTTGCCGTATGGCCGTGGATACAGCCAATCAGGTCCGGGATATCAACTACTTTGCGGATGCTACATCCAAGATGCAAAACGGTCTGATTGTTACGATGGCAGATATGGTGGAAAACCGCGACTCCGATACGGGAGCACATGTACAAAAGACTGCTGCATATGTAAAGATTATCGCGGAGAGTTTAAAGAAAAACGGATACTATGTGGAGAAGCTGACACCAAAGTATATGTCAGATGTGGTGATGTCTGCACCTCTTCATGATGTGGGCAAGATTAATATTTCTGATACCATTTTGAATAAGCCGGGCAAGCTTACCGACGAAGAGTATGAGATTATGAAGACCCATACAACCTTTGGTAAGGAAATCATGGAAAAGGCAATTGCCACGGTTGAGGGTGAAAACTACTTAAAAGAAGCCAGAAATATGGCGGCATATCATCACGAAAGATGGGATGGAAAAGGTTATCCCGAGGGACTGCGTGGAGAAGTGATTCCGCTTTCTGCCCGAATTATGGCGGTGGCGGATGTATTTGATGCGCTGACGAGCCCCAGAGTATATAAACCTGCATTCCCACTTGAAAAAGCACTGCAGATTATGGAAGAGGGTTCGGGAACGCAGTTTGACCCGAAATGTATCAATGCATTTTTAGATGCTCTTCCGGAAGTAAAACTTGTGCTTAAAAAATACCAGGAGATGTAACGAGAGAGGCGATAAAATGAAAAAAACGGTGAGATTAAAACTTCAGACTG